>NZ_JBHLUH010000012.1:0-437910 GCF_042433955.1 Phytohabitans kaempferiae
AACACCGATTTTCAGCCCGGAACGGGCCGCCCGCCAGAGGCGACAGGGACTAGATCCATTCCTTGGAGAGCTACCGCGACGTCCGTCGTGCTCCAGACCGCCGCTCCCGCGGCCTCACCCTCCGCGGTTCGCGACCGGCTGGCCCGCCGGGCCCGATCCACCGCCCCACCCTCTCGCACGATGATCATGGGACACGCAGCGACATTCCGGGCAAAATCTGCGGCAGAGGCCATGGTCACCGCTGCCGAGTCCATGATCACAGCGCGCTGGCGGCCTCGGGTCAGAGGTCTACGCCGGTGAGCACCATGACGCGCGGCTCGGTGTAGTCGTCCATCGCGCTGCGCAGGCCCTCGCGGCCGACGCCACTGCCCTTCAGGCCGCCGTACGGCATCTGGTCGGCGCGGAACGACGGGACGTCGCCGATGATCACGCCGCCCACCTCCAGCGCGCGGTGGGCGGTGAACGCGGTCTGAAGGTTGTGCGTGAACACGCCCGCCTGGAGGCCGAACGCGGAGTCGTTGATCGCGGCGAGGCCGGCGGCGTCGTCTTCGACCCGGGCCACCGCGAGCACCGGGCCGAAGACCTCCTCGGTGAGCACCTTGGCGCCGGCCGGTACGCCGGTCAGCACCGTCGGCGGGTAGGTCGCGCCCTGCCGCGGGCCGCCGGCCACCAGGGTCGCGCCGCCGGCCACGGCCTCGTCGACCCATGCCTCGACCCGCTTGGCGGCGTCCTCGTTGATCATCGGACCCACGTCGACCGTCTCGTCGGACGGGTCGCCGGTCTTCAGCGCCTCCACGGCCGCGACGAGCCGGGGCACGAACGCGTCTTCCAGGTACTCGTGCACGAAGACCCGCTGCACGGCAATGCAGCTCTGCCCGGCCTGGTAGTTGGCGAAGAGCGCGATCCGCTGCGCCGCCCAGTCCAGGTCCTCGATCGACGACCAGTCGCCGCAGACCAGTGCCGCCGCGTTGCCGCCCAACTCCAGCGTCGCGTGCTTGTGCGGCACCTTGTCGCGGATCGCGTAGCCGACCGGGCCCGACCCGGTGAACGACACCACCGGCAGCCGCGGGTCCTCGACCAGCTCACCGGCCCGGTCGTTCGGCACCGGCAGCACCGAAAACATGCCCGCCGGCAGGTCGGTCTCGGCCAGCAGCGAGCCGAGCAGCAGCGCGGTCAGCGGTGTGGCCGGCGCCGGCTTGAGGATGATCGGCGCGCCGACCGCGATGGCCGGCGCCACCTTGTGCGCCACCAGGTTCAGCGGGAAGTTGAACGGGCTGATGCCGAGCACCGGCCCCCGCGCGAAGCGGCGGACCAACGCGATCCGCCCGGCCGCCGCCGGGTCGGTGTCGAGCCGCTGGAGCTCGCCGGAGAAGCGGCGCGCCTCCTCCGCGGCCCAGCGAAACGTGGAGACGCCGCGGCCGACCTCGACCCTGGCCCACTTGAGCGGCTTGCCGTTCTCGGCGCTGATCAGCCGAGCCACCTCGTCGGCCCGCTCGGCGAGCTGGCGGGAGACGTGGTCGAGCGCGGCCGCGCGTGCGGCGGCCGGGAGGGCCGCGGCCTCGGCGGCCACCTCGGCGGCGGCCGCCACCGCCCGCTCGACCTGCTCGGGAGTGGCATTCGCGGTACGCCCGACCGCGCGACCGTCATAGGGGTTGTGAACGTCGAGAACGTCGTCACTGGTGCACTTCTGGCCGGCCACGAAGAACGGCGTGATCTCCATGGTCAAACTCTAAACCTATAACGAAAACAGTCGCCGAGTACCTTGTCTGCCGCGAATTCAGTCGCGAAGATGGCGGTGGGATGCGATAACCGCCGCCAACCGGGAGACCTCGATGACTGATAAGCAAGTGCTGCGCAACTTCGTCAACGGGGAGTACGTCGATCCGGCCGACGGCGGATACAGCGACCTGGTCGATCCCTGCACGGGCGAGGTCTTCGCCCAGGCGCCGGTCTCCTCGGCGCGCGATGTCGACCTGGCGATGGGCGCCGCCGCCACCGCCTTCGAGTCGTGGCGCGACGCGACGCCGGCCGAGCGGCAGAAGGCGCTGCTCAAGTTCGCCGACGCGGTCGAGTCGCGGGCGGCCGAGCTGGTCGACGCCGAGGTGCGCAACACCGGCAAGCCACGCCAGCTCACCGCCGAGGAGGAGCTGCCGCCCTGCGTCGACGAGCTGCGCTTCTTCGCCGGCGCGGCGCGGATCCTGGAGGGGCGCGCGGCCGGCGAGTACATGGCGGGGCACACCTCGTACGTGCGGCGCGAGCCGATCGGCGTCTGCGCGCAGGTGACCCCGTGGAACTACCCGCTGATGATGGCGATCTGGAAGATCGCGCCAGCGCTGGCGGCCGGCAACACCGTCGTGCTCAAGCCCTCCGACACCACGCCGGTATCCACGCTGCTGCTCGCCGAGATCGCGTCGGAGTTCCTGCCGGCGGGCGTCTTCAACGTGGTCTGCGGTGACCGCGACACCGGCCGCACGCTGGTCGCCCACCCCACCCCGCAGCTCGTGTCGATCACCGGCTCCACGCGGGCCGGCAAGGAGGTCGCCGCGGCGGCCGCCCCCGACCTCAAGCGGACCCACCTCGAGCTGGGCGGCAAGGCGCCGGTCGTGGTCTTCGACGACGCCGACCTGGCCGCCGCGGCCGAGGCGATCGCGGTCGGCGGCTACTTCAACGCCGGCCAGGACTGCACCGCCGCCACTCGCGTGCTCGCCGGCCCCGGCGTCTACGACGACTTCGTCGCCGCGCTCGTGGAGCAGGCACGGGAGACCAAGACCGGCGGGCCGGACGAGGAGGACGTGCTCTACGGCCCGCTCAACAACGCCAACCAGCTCGCCCGCGTGAGCGGCTTCGTCGACCGGCTGCCCGACCACGCCTCGGTCGGCATCGGCGGCTCGCGGGTCGGCGAGCGCGGCTTCTTCTACTCCCCGACAGTCGTCTCCGGCGTCCAGCAGCAGGACGAGATCATCCAGGACGAGGTCTTCGGGCCGGTCATCACCGTGCAGCGCTTCTCCGACGAGGAGGAGGCGGTGCGGTGGGCCAACGGCGTCGAGTACGGCCTCTCCGCCTCCGTGTGGACCAAGGATCACGGCCGGGCGATGCGGATGACCCGCCGGCTCGACTTCGGCTGCGTGTGGGTCAACACGCACATCCCGTTCGTCTCCGAGATGCCGCACGGCGGTTTCAAGCACTCCGGGCACGGCAAGGACCTTTCCGTGTACAGCCTGGACGACTACACGCGGATCAAGCACGTCATGCACAACTGGGGCTAGTGGTGACCACTTCCGAGGAGCTACACAAGCGGCGTACGGCGGCGGTGGCCCGCGGCGTCGGCAGCGTCGTCACGTCCTATGTGGATCACGCTGCCGGCGGCACGCTGACCGATGTGGACGGTCGCGAGTGGATCGACTTCGCCTCCGGCATCGCGGTCACCTCCGTCGGCAACGCCTCGCCCCGCGTCGTCGCGGCGGTGCGCGAGCAGGTGGCCCGCTTCACGCACACCTGCTTCATGGTCGCGCCGTACGAGTCGTACGTGGCCGTCTGCGAGACACTCAACGCGCTCACGCCGGGCACCTTCGAGAAGCGTTCGGCCCTCTTCAACTCGGGCGCCGAGGCGGTGGAAAACGCCGTGAAGATCGCCCGGCACGCGACCGGGCGGCCGGCCGTGGTGGTGTTCGACCACGCCTACCACGGGCGCACCAACCTCACGATGGCGATGACGGCGAAGAACATGCCGTACAAGCACCGCTTCGGCCCGTTCGCCGGGGAGGTCTACCGCCTACCGGTGTCGTACCCGTTCCGGGATGGCGGCCTGAGCGGCGCGGAGGCCGCGGCCCGCGCGCTCGACCAGGTGGACAAGCAGGTCGGTGCGGCCAACGTCGCCGGGGTCATCGTGGAGCCGATCCAGGGGCGAGGGCGGCTTCGTCGTGCCCGCGGACGGCTTCCTGCCGGCCCTCGCCGCGTGGTCCCGCGAGGCCGGCGCGATCTTCGTGGCCGACGAGATCCAGACCGGCTTCTGCCGCACCGGGTCGTGGTTCGCCTGTGAGCGCGAGGGCATCGAGCCCGACCTCGTCACGACCGCCAAGGGCATCGCCGGCGGGCTGCCACTGGCCGGCGTGACCGGGCGCGTGGAGATCATGGACGCGGTGCACGCCGGCGGGCTCGGCGGCACATACGGCGGCAACCCGCTCGCCTGCGCCGCCGCCCTCGCCGCGATCGAGACCATGCGCGAGCTCGACCTGTGCGCGGCGGCGCGGCGCATCGAGTCGGTGATGGTGCCCCGGCTGCGCGCGCTGGCCGGGCGCGACCCGCGGATCGGCGACGTACGCGGCCGCGGCGCCATGCTCGCGGTGGAGATCGTCGAGCCCGGCACACTCACCCCGGACGCGGCGACGGCGGGCGCGGTCTCGGCGGCCTGCCACCGGTCCGGGCTGCTGACGCTCACCTGCGGCACGTACGGCAACGTGCTGCGCTTCCTCCCGCCGCTGGTGATCGACGACCGGACCCTTGAGCGGGGCCTGGAGATCCTCGAAAACGCCTTCGACACGACGCGCTGACTTGGTCAGGCCAACCACCTGGTTGGCGCCCCCTCCACCAGCGCCGGTGCCGGGGCATGATGCGGCCCATGGCACTCGTCGTCCTGATGAACGGTCATGTCGCCGGCGCCGTGCGACAGGACCGAAACGGCGAACTGACCTTCGTCTACGACGACGAGTGGCGCGTGTCGGCAGCCTCCACTCCACTCTCCGTATCGATGCCACTCACGCAGCAGGCGCACGACGATTCCATCCGGCCCTTTCTCCTTGGCCTGCTCCCGGACAACGAGAAGGTCCTGGAGCGCTGGGCCCGTCGGCACCACGCTTCCGCACGCAACCCGTTTGCCCTGCTCCAGCACGTCGGCGAGGACTGCGCCGGGGCCGTGCAGTTCGTCGCACATGAACGGGTCGGCGCGCAACTCGCCCGCGACGGTGGTGTCACGTGGGCCGGCGAGGACGAGATCGCCGACCGGATCCGCGTCCTGCGGCGGGATCCGGCGGCCTGGCACGTCGCCACCACCGGCCACTTCAGCCTCGGCGGCGCGCAGTCGAAGATGGCCCTGCACCACGATCCGGTCACCGGTCGGTGGGGTGACCCGTGGGGCGCCGTGCCGACCACGCACATCCTCAAGCCGGCCGTCTCCGGCCTCGACGACCACGACCTCAACGAGCACCTCTGCCTCGACGCCGCCCGCCGGCTCGGGCTTGGCGCCGCGACCTCCCGCGTCGCCACGTTCGCGGGCGAGCGGGTCGTGGTCATCGACCGGTACGACCGGATCCGGCAGGAGGGCGGCGGCATCGCCCGCGCGCACCAGGAGGACCTGTGCCAGGCGCTCGGCATCCCGCCAGTGATCAAGTATCAGAGTGAAGGTGGCCCGAGCGCGGAGCAGGTGATCGCATTGCTCCGGGCGGAGATTCCCGATGCGAAGCGGGCGGACGAGGAGGTACGACGGTTCGTCGACGCGCTGGCGTTCAACTGGATCGCCGCCGGCACGGACGCGCACGCCAAGAACTACTCGCTGCTGCTCTCCGGCCGTCAGGTGCGCCTCGCCCCGCTCTACGACCTCGCCAGCGCGCTCCCCTACGACGACATGTACCCCCCGAAGCTGCGGATGGCGATGCGCGTCGGCGGGGAGTACCGCATCGCGGCCATCCGGGCCCGGCACTGGCGCCGGCTCGCCACGGACAACGGGCTCGACCCCGACGCGACGGTGGCGCGGGTCGACGCGCTGGCCGCCGGCGCGCCCGGCGCCTTCGCGGCCGCCGCAGCCGCGGTGGCCAGCCTGGACAGTGAGCTACCGGCGCGCCTGGCCGAGCGGATCGCCGTACACGCCCACCGATGCCGGGCCGCGCTCACCGGCTAGAGAGTTTCGAGGTCGGCGTTTGCGGATCTGTCCACAAGGCCGGGCACGCGGCCACGAGGCCGACATCCGGACCGCTGCGGCCTCCCGGCGACCCCGCCAGGTCTGACCTGGAGTCGTGGAGTCACGGAGCGCGCGGCCTCAGGAGACCGGCGCGGCCAACGCGGTGAACGCGGGCAGGTGGTGGTCGGCGCGGCCGGCGAAGAGCGCCATCTCGTAGGCGATCGCGTCGACGTCGGAGTCGGCCCCGAAGACCACCGCCAGGATGGCGCCGCCGGCGGTCGCGGTCACGAAGAGGAACTTGGAGCGCATCTCGATGGTGATTTGGCGCACGCCGCCGCTCTCGGTGTGCCGTCCGGCCGCCACCGCCAGCGCGTAGAGACCAGCGGCCACAGTGGACAGCTGGTCGGCGGCCATCGGGCCGGCGTGCCGGGAGGCGGCCAGGAGGAGTCCATCCGGGGAGATCGCTACGGCGTGCTCCGCGCCGGGGACGCGATCGACGACGTCATCCAGAAGCCATGCCAGGTCATCGCTCGTAACCGCCGGGTGCGCCACGTCGTCTTCCCCCTCGTCGAAGTCTTCAGTCCATCGGGCGTCGCGGCCACGGTGCCCGACGCGACGCTGCGCCCGGCCGGTCCGCGGTCATGGCACGGAGCTTGGCAAGCAGGTCGCCACGGTTGGCGCAACCAAGCCGCTGGCGCATGCGCGCCACGTGGTGCTCGACCGTCTTGGCCGATATGAAGAGGCGGTCGCCGATCTGTCGATACGTGAGTCCGTCGAGTACCAGATCCGCCACCTCCTGTTCACGCTCGCTGAGCACGCTTTCCGCGGGCGCTGCGAAGGTCTCTGTGACCTGCGCCACGGCAGAGTGCGCCGACGCTGGCGAACCGCCCCCGCGCGTGGAGCCCTGGAGCAGCCGGGCGCACTCCAGCAACGCGGTCATGGCCTTGCGATCCGACGTGCGAATCGCCGCCTGCCCCGCCAGCCGTGCCCCGTCCCACCACAGCCCCGCACCGTGCAACCCCCTGGCGGCAGCCTCCACTTTGGCCGGATCGACCGCCCCACGCAGAGTCTCCAACCAACTTTCCGCGGCTGCCGCCACCACCGCACCGTACCGGCTGTGCTGGGCGGTTGCCACCAATGCGGCGGCGTGTTCATCGGCAGTTGCCGGTTCCTCGGCGATGATCGCCGCGTGCAGCCCGTACCAGTGGAGTGGCGCCGTCCACAGTGGTGGGCGGCCGAGGCGGTCGAGGAGGCGCCACGCCTCGGCCAAGTACGTGGAGATGCGCGCCTGCTCCCCCAGACGGGCTGCGGCGACGGCCAGCTCACCGAGGGGCAGCAACGAGTACAGGTCGACCGGATGCCGCATCACCGCCTCGCGGGCCTGCGTCCAGCCGCGGTGGAGGGCGGCGAGGTCACTGTTGCGGCGGGCGACGCCGGCCTCCAGCGCGGTGGCGAAGAGCAGGTCGCGCGGCTCCAGCGGGCCGGTTTCGACAGCGGCTCGGTGCTCAGCCGCCACGGCCGTACGCCCGCGCACCATCTCGATCCAGCCCTGGAGCAGGCGGTGCCGGCGGGACATCAGTGTGGCGCCCATCTCAGCCCCGATGGCGCGGTCGAGCACGGATTCGCCGGTGTCCAACTCGCCGCAGTGAAGCGCCACGAGCGCGGCGAGCGCGGCCGGGCTGTCCGGCAGCAACACCGCGCGGCCGGCCGGTTCCAGGAGCGCGGACGCTTGCACCAATGTGGACAGCGCGGCGGCGCCCGAGCCGATCAGCGTCTGCCGGACGCCGGTCGCCATCAGCGCCGCGGCGCCGGTGAGCAGAGTGGGCGGGCCGTCCGGGGCGACCAGGTCGTCGGCGCGGCCGAGCTGACCGGTGCCGATGAAGCCGATCGTGGCGAACGACACAGACGACGTCGTGCCCGACCACCGGTACAGCTCCGCGCTGCGGCCGAGCTGCCCGCGGTGCGCGAGCGCGGAACCGGACACCGCCGCCCCCACCGCGCGGTCGGGCGAGCTGTCGCCGGCGACCAACCGGTCGGCGAGGCGGAGGCCGGCGTCGAGGTCGCCGGAGAGCGCCGCGGCCAGGGCACGCCTCGCGTCGGTCGGCCGCCCAGCGGACGCCGCGACCCCGAACAGCTCCGCGGCCAGCGCCGGCTCGTCGACCAGCGCCTCCTCGGCCGCGGCCTCGAACATCGCCGCCAGGCCGCCGCCGCTCACCCCGGCTTCGCGCAGGGCACGCACCAACGGGAGTACGGGGCCGCCGCGGGCGAGCTGCAATTCGGCGAGCCGCTGCCACACGGCGGTGCGCTGGGCGGGCGGGCTGAGCGAGGCCACCGCGCGGCGGGCGGCCGGCACCAGCCGCCCGTCCGGCGCCATCAGCCCGGTGGCCCGCGCCGCTTCGAGCAGTTCGTCGACCGACTCCGGCGCGCGGTCGAGCAGCGCGCCGAGCAGGTCGGCGGGGAGGTCCGCGCCGGTGGCGCTGGCCAGCAGCAGCGCGCGGAGGTCGGCGTCGAGGTCGTCCAGGTCGGTGCGGAACGACACCAGCGCCTGCGGCGGCAGGGCACCATCCGGCGGCTCGGCCACCGCCGCCAGCCGGTCGACAAGCCGGGGTACGCCACCGGTCTGGGCGTACACCTGTCGTGCGGCCGGCGCGGTGGGCTCGACGCCGAGGTGCTCGGCCACGCGCTCGACCGTGAACGGGCTCAGCTCCAGCGGCGGCCCGTCCAGCCGCAGCAGTTCCAACAGCTCGACCAGCGCGGGCGGGCGGGGCCACGGCCGGTAGGCGAGCACGAGCCCCGGGCGGCGCGCCTCGACGAGCGCGCGTACCTCCCGCAGCCGCTCGTCGCCGAGCCGGTGTGCGTCATCCAGAATCAGTACGAACGGACCGTCTGGCAGTGACTCGGTCTGCCACACGTCGACCACCGCCACGTCCGCCCGCCGATAGATCCGGGCAAGCTCGCTCAGCAGCAGGCTCTTTCCGTACCCTCCGGGGGCTTGGATGGCCACCCGCGACGGTGCGTGCGGCGCGGCGCTGGCCGTCGCGAGCAACGCCGCCGTGGGCGCGTCGAGGACGAGCCGCGGGACCAGTACGCGCGGCGGGGCGACGCCGTGGGGTGCGCTCAAGCTTGGCCTCCTACCAGGCCGAAGAGGCGCTGTGCGGGGCGGAGCCGCAACGGCGTGATCTCGACCGGCGGACGAGGCGGGGGACCAGCGTCCACGTCCTCTTGCACGAACGGCGGCGGCTCATGGTTCGACGCCTCGATGGCCCCCCGCTCCGGATTCCACATTGGATCCTGCCGGCGCGCGGCCGCCGGGGAGACGATCTGCACCGCGGCCAGCGCCGCGCCCGCGGCGGCCGTGCCCTGCGGCTCGGCCTCCACAGCGACCGGTACGGGCAGTGCGGCGCGGAGCAGCTCCGCGACGAGCGGCATCCGCGCCGTGCCACCCACCAGGAGTACGCCGTCCAGCTCGCGCCGCCGCAGGCCGCAGGAGCGCACCACCCGCGCCAGCGTCTCGACGCTCAGCTCAAGTGCCGGCCGGACCAGCTCTTCGAGCTCGCCCCGGGCGACCGGCACGCGCACGTCGCCGTGTGACGTGCTGAGCACCACCTCGGCTTCGGTGGCGCTGGTCAGCTCCTCCTTCACCCGCCGGCACTCGCGGCGCAGGCCGAAGAGCGCGATCCGGGCCTGCGGGCCGTTCGCGAACACATCCCGCAGGTCCCGGTCGAGCCGTGACCGCACGTGGCCGACGAGTGCCTCGTCGACATCCGCGCCGCCGAACGGCTCGATCGCGCCCGCACTGCCGAGGAGTTGGAACCCGGTGCCGCCCGCCCACCGCACGACCGACGCCTCGTAGTCGCTGCCGCCCAGGGAGTACACGCCGAAGGTGCGACCCCTCCAGCCGCGTGCGGCGTGACTCTCAGCAGCGACCACCGGCTCCGGCAGCAGTGTGGCGTCGGCCAGGCCGATCTCCCACAACGCCCGGTGCAGCAGCTCCCGGCGATACGTGCCCCATGCGGCGGGGTGGCTGACCACCACCTGCTCGGCCGGCTCCCCCTCGTGAGCCAACACTCGCTCCACCGCCCACATGGCGAGCACGGCGGTGAGCGCCTGCGGAGTGCAGGGCTCGCCACCGACGATCAGCGGCACGTCATCGCCGATGCGCCGGACGAAACCACGGGCGACCCGGCCAGCGTCGAGCTGCATCGGCTCGCCCACGGTGAGCGCACCGTCACCCGACACGTGCAGGACCGACGACACGGCGGTGGACCTCACCCCGAGGCGTACGGCCTCAGGCGCCTGCCATCCCGCGTTACCCAGCCGCGAGACAGCGGCGGTGGTGGTGGTCCCACCGATGTCGATCCCCAGCACGTACGGCATCCGAGCACATCTCCTCCCAGCGGACCCATACGTTCGTACCAGAGATGTTCGTACTCCTGACCCACTAATTCCGCCGCTTCGGACCCCCTAATCCCCTAACCCGGAAACCCGGCGCGGTCCCCGATGCCCGGGGGATCGCCCCGCTCATACGTTCTGCGGCATGGAATCGACCCAGACACTGCACGACTTCGTACTGAACCTGCTCACCAACCCAGAGGCGCGCTCGGCGTTCGAGCTGGACCCCGAGGGCACGCTCAACGCCGCCGGGCTCGGTGACATCACCGCCGCGGACGTGCAGGACGTGGTCCCCCTGGTCGTGGACTACGCGCCGGTGCAGGGCCTCACCGGTCTGGTGCCCGCCGGCGACCTCGGGCTGAACCAGATCGGGCTGGAGGGCGACACCACCAACGTGATCGGCCAACTCCAGTCGGTCACCAACCAGCTGTCGCTCGGCGTACCGGCCCCCACCGCCGACGCCAACGTCAACATCGCCGCGGTGGGCGCGATCACCGTCGACACGGGCGGCATCAGCCTTGGTACGTCGGGCGTGCTGCCCGGCCTTGGCGCGACGGCCAGCACCTCGGGCGCGGCGGTCGACCTGTCCGGCGTACACGACGTGGCCGGCACGCTCGACTCCGATGTGGTCGGTCCGGTCAGCGCGGACGCGACCGGTGCGGTCGACAGCACGCTGGGTACGGCCACCGGCCTGGTCCCCGGTGCGCCGGTGGACGATGTCCTCGGTACCACCGGCGGCGCCCTCGACACGGTGGACGCGCAGCTCGACAGCGTGACCGGTCTGGTCGGCTCGGTGACCGCCGGCGTGGGCGTGCCCCCGGTCGAGCTGCCCGGGCTGGACGACACGCTGGGCGGCGACTCGCTGCTCAACGGCGCCACCAGCACGGTCGACAGCACGCTGGACGGTGTCGGCGTGGGCGGCCTGCTCGGCGGCACCGAGGCCAGCGCACACGGCTCGGCGAGCGTCGCGGGCGTGCACGGCTCGGCGAGCGCCGACGCGCACACCAACGGTGGCCTCCTCGGCGTCACCGACATCCTGTTCTGATCCCGTCCGCAAAACCTGGCGTCACGACTGGTTTTCGCAGCGTTACGGCGGTCCCTGGGATGGGAGACCGGACTCGGGCCCGGTCTCCCATCCCTCTTGATATATGCGTGGAAATCAGCAGACTTGGTCCGGTGATGGCACCGATCTGGCTCGACGTACTCGACGAGACGGCTCGGGTATGCGCGGCGCACAGCCGCACCGACCTGGTCCGGCGGCTCCTGCAAAAGCGCGAGCAACTGCTTGACCCGACCCTGCGCGTGCTCGTCGTCGGCGAGCCCAAGCAGGGCAAGAGTCAACTCGTCAACGCGCTCATCAACGCGCCGGTCTGCCCCGTCGGCGACGGCCTGACCACCGCGATCCCCACGGTCGTGCGGCATGCGGCCGCGCCTTCCGCCGCACTCGTGCGCGACGGCGACGCGGACGATCGGGTCCCGATGGCCGTCGCGGACATCGCCGGCCGCATCAGCGCGACGAGTCCCGGCCGGCGCCCGGGGCCGAGCGACGTGCACGCCGAGATCGGTGTCCCTCGTGGACTGTTGGCGAGCGGCATCGTCCTCATCGACACGCCCGGTGCGGATGGCGACGATCCCACCACCGGCGGTGGTGTCGCGGCGCTCCCCCGGGCCGACCTCGTCGTGATGGTCACCGACGCCACGCGCGAGCTCTCGGTCTCCGAGGTCAACCTGCTGCTGCACGTCATCCAGTCGCACCCGCGGGTCGTCGTCGCGCTCACCAAGATTGACATCGCCCCACACTGGCGCGCGGTGGCCGAGCGCAACCGGCAACACCTCGCCACTGCCGGGGTTCCGGCGACGCTCGTGCCGGTGTCGGCGACGCTGCGGCTCCAGGCCGCGCGCACCAACGACAAGGCGGTCAACGCGGAGTCCGGCTTCCCCGACCTTCTCGCCCGGCTCAAGCGCGAGCAGGGCGCGAAGGGCGAGGTGCTCGCGCCCGCCGCGGTGGGGCTGATGACGAGCACGGTCGTCGAGCAGCTCGCCGCTCCCCTGCGCGCCGAGCTGTCCACAGAGGACTCCGGCTCGCTGCACCGGCTGTACGAGGCACAGCGCGGCCTCGACGAGCTGCGCCGCTGCTCGACCCGCTGGCAGAACACGCTCGCCGACGAGATGACGGATCTGATGTCCGACATCGAGTACGACCTGCGCGACCGCACCCGGCAGATCATGCGCAAGGTCGACGAGGCGTTCGAGACCGCCGACCCGCTCAAGACCTGGGACGACTACCAGGCGTGGATGGAGCAGAGCCTCGCCGAGGCGGCCGAGGCAAACTTCGCCTGGCTGGTGCAGCGGTGCGACTGGGTCACCGGGCGCGTGGCCGACCACTTCGTGCGGTACGGCGCCGACATCCTCCCCGAGTGGCGCGCGGGCATCCCCGACCGGCTGGCCGAGCAGTTGGAGGAGATCGAGCGGCCGAGCGTGGAGAAGTTCACGCCGGTGCAGAAGATCTTCAGCGGCCTCCGCGGCTCGTACGGCGGCCTGCTCATGTTCGGCCTCGCCACCACGCTCGCCGGCATGCCGTTGATCAATCCGGTCTCGATCGGCGCCGGCGCGCTCTTCGGCGGCAAGACCATCCGCGACGAGGGCAAGTCGATGCTCAAGCGCCGCCAGGCCGTGGCCAAGGCCGCCTCGCAGCGGCACGTCGACGATTTCTTCCTGCGGCTCAACAAGGAGTGCAAAGACACCGCACGGTGGGTACAGCGGGCACTGCGCGACCACTTCACCGGGCTGACCGAGCAGTTACAGGAGGCGATCGTCCACTCACTGCGCACGGCCAAGCAGGCGGCCGACGCCGACGCGATGGAGCGCGAGCAGCGCCGCCGCGAGGTGAAGCTACAGATGCGGCGGCTCGCCACGCTGTACGAGCGGGCGCAGACCCTGACCGCGCTGGGCGGCGCACCGGCCGCCGAGCAGCGCCGCCTGGAGCCGGTGGGGTGACCTCGGCACTGGAGGAGTCGGTCTGGCGCCTCATGCACGAGGCGCTCGACCTCTACCACGACAGCCCGCCCGCGGCCGACCAGCTCCGGCACCACCTGAGCCGCTTCGACGAGCCGTTGCGGATCGCCGTCGCCGGCCCCTGGCAGGCCGGCAAGTCCACTTTGGTCAACGCCATCGTGGGTGAGGAGGTCGCGCCCATCGAGGCGCCCGACGCCGAGCAGGTCTTCACCTGGTACCAGGACGGCCCCGAGCCGCACGCCACCGCCTATCCGGCCGGCGTGGAGCTGCCGGTCGCCCGCACGGCCAACGGGCTGCGCGTGGACATCCGGCGGTGGCGGCCGGCCCCGGTGAACGACCTGGTGGTCACCTGGCCCAGCCGTGCCCTGCGCAACGCCACCATTGTGGACACTCCAGCGCTGCCCGCGCACAACTTCGATCCACGAGCTTCGCAGGGCGGCTCAACCCGTTCGGCCTCTGGCGACAAGGTATTGCGCGACGCCGACGCCGTGCTCTACCTGACCCGGGACGGCCGCGGCACCGATCTGGAGTGGCTGGAGTCGGCGCAGGACGGCACGGTGGCGCGGGCCGCCCCGGTCAACGTGATCCTCGTACTCTCCCGGGCCGACGAGATCGGCGGCGGGCGGATCGACGCGCTGCTCGCCGCGAAGCAGCTCGCCCGCAAGCACCACCGCGACCACCACGTCGGCTCCCTCTGCCTCGCCGTGGTGGCGCTCGGCGGGCTGGTCGCGCTCGCCGGCCGCGTACTGAGCGACGACAACTTCGCCGCGCTGTCCACAATGGCCCGCACGTCCCGGCCGGAGCTGGAGCCGTACCTGCTGACCACCGACCGCTTCGTGGGCGAAGACTTCCCCGCGCCCGTCGATGCGCAGACCCGCGAGGATCTGCTCGACCGGCTGGGCATCTTCGGCGTACGGCTCGCCACGACGCTGATCCGCACCGGCAGCGGCACCGACACGCGGGCTGGTCTGGCGGCGGAGCTGGTGCGGCGCAGCGGCCTGAGCGAGTTACGCGAGGCGGTCGGCCGCTGCTTCGTCGACCGGGCCGACGCGCTGAAGGCCCGCTCCGCACTCGCCGCGCTGGAGTCCGTCCTGCGCGACGAGCCCCGCCCGGGCAGCGACAAGCTCCTGGCCGACCTGGAGCACACGCTCACCAACGCGCACGACTTCCGCGAGCTGCGCCTGGTCGCCGCGCTCCAGGGTCACCGCGTGAAGTTCGGCACCGACCTGGAGGCCGAGGCGCGCCGCCTCGTCGGCGAGGGCGGCACCTCCACCGCCGCCCGGCTCGGCGTCGACCGGCGCACCAACCCGGGTCAGCTGTGGGAGCTGGCCACCGAGGCGCTGCGGCGGTGGCAGGAGCAGTCCGAAGACCCGCTACTGAGCCTCGAACAACGCCGCGCGGCCGCCGTCGTCGTACGCAGCTGCGAGGGAATCCTTCACGCCTTGTCCTAGCCGCCCGGCCTCGGGCCGTGGACGCACCGCGTCATTCCCATGGGCCGAGTTCGCGGCGGAGCAGGTCTCGGGAAGTGAGGGCGACCCGCATGCGCTCCTGGATGCGGAGGGTATCCAGATACAGATCCACGGTCTGGGGCGAGACCTGACCGCGTGCCAGCAGTTCGCTGAGGACTCCGACCGTGGACGAGGCACGCACCTGGTACTGATTGCGGGCGACCGCGCGGGCACCGTGGTCGTCGCTGATCAGGCGCCCCGTGCCAGCGGTGGCCAGCAGGTGGATGCTCGACGCCTCACCAAGGTGATCGAGACTGTCGTCCTCACTGCCGAGTGAGACCTGCGTCTGGATCACCGCGATAGCGATCTGATCGGCCAGGTCGACGATCTCGATCGGCGGCGGCAGCCAGCTGGCGGCCCAGTTGCTGGCCCGGCCTGCCTGGGGGTGCGGCGGCTTTCGTGACCGCTGCCGGGTCAGCTCCGCCCGCACCGCGCGTGTCCATCCAGCGCGCCCCACGTAGCGGCTCTTGAACAACGTCGCGACTGGCGAACAGTACGACAGGTTGATGATTGAGCATGTGTCGAGCAGCAGCGCGGGTGCCGTGGGCGTCACAGGTCGGCCATGTCATCGTGCACCGCTGGTGGCACGGTGCCCTCCGCAGCGAGGCGCGCATACAACGCGTCGGCGTCCTCGTCGAGCAGAGCGGCGAGGAGACCGAGCCCAACGCGACCGCTCTGATATCCCTGCTGAGCGGCGGAGAGCAGCCTCGGCGGCACTCGACGGGCCTCGTCTGGCCGGGTGAGGTCGCCAGGCGCCGGGTCGCCGGCGGCGCGGAGCACGCTGCTGGGAGCACACTGCAGCCATTCATCGCGGATTCTGGTGCTCATGAGGCGGACAGCGCTGTCAGCAAGGCGGTAGAGCAGCGCGGTGTAGCTGACGCCGAACTCGCGCATGAGCTCGGCCAGCACGACCTCGTCGACGGGACGGTCGCTGACGACCTCGCGCAGCCCATCCGCCGGCATCAGGAGCGACGCGGCGAAGGCGTTCGCACGCTGCTCTGGCGGGGTCCTGATCGCGAAGAGATCGCCCTCGATGATCACCTCGCGCGGATCGGTCAGCAGATGGTGGGCCAGCTCGTGCGCTGCTGTGAATCGCTGGTGCCCGACCGGGAATGACGAACTCACCAGCATCAAGGCGACATCCGTCCCGTGTGCACAGAGGCCGCTGACCGACTTGCCGATAGGCCAGGTGACAGCGCCAAGGCCGAAATGGCGCTCGACGAGAGCGGGCAGATCACCGATCGGGGCACGCCCCAGGCCCAACTCCTCCCGGACGGTGTGCGCCAGGCGGATGCCGCTCGCCGCCGTAACCGCGTCGGCGAGCCCGTCGACGCGAGCCCGCTCCAGGACTGCGGCGCCGGCACTCGACGGGCGGGCTGACAGTAGGCCGACGGAGTCGCCTAGGGCGGCCTCGACTTCGAGGACCTGGCGCACGCGACGACGGGCGGCGGTGGTCTCGTCCTTCCCCGGCGCGGCCATAACACGAGCAGCGAGCGCCAGGCTGCCTTTCCGCTGGACACCGAGAACCTCGGCCAGCGTGACGCCGAGCACGTCGGCGACCTGCGCGACCTCGCTGACGTCGAGCTTTCGGGTGCCGTTTTCAACCTTGGACACCTGTGACTTCGTCAGGCCGAGGGCGCGACCAAGCTGCTCCCCGGTGAGCCCGCGGACCGCGCGGAGGGCAGCGATGCGCTCACCGACGGACTTTTCGCTCATGCAACCAATGCTGCCACGGAGTTTCTATTATGGCAACTGGCACATCAGCACGGTGCCAGCCTGGTCGCAACGAACCGCTGGTCGCCTTCGGCAAGCTCAGACGGAATCCGAGACCCTCACGGCCGGAGGCGGTCCGCGGCGCGTTCGATGGCGGTCTCGACCGCACCGACGCGGTCGGCGAGCAGGCCCACGGCGCCCACCGCGCGGCTCATCGGGTCGTCCTCGGCGCCGCCGAGTGCCTTGGCCTTCAGGTAGCCGGCCTTCACCTCGCCCCACCGCGCCGCCTGCTCGGGGCTGAGCCGGCCGCGCAACTCGGCGAGCTTGAGCAGGTTGGCCTCCGCGTTGGCGGCCAGCGTCTGCGCCTCACCGAGGTAATGGTCGTCGATGACGGCTTCGAGCTCGTCGGCGTTCATCACCGGAACGATCCGCTCGGCCAGCTTGTTCATGTTCCGGTACGAGCCCTGGAGCTGGTACGGCGGCTCGGTGCGGGACGCGTCGGACTGGGCGGCCGAGGCGATGTACGCCTTGTTGTTGGTGAGCACGATCTCCTGCACGCGCAGCAGCTTGCGGAGCACCGCGAGGATCTGCTCCAGCTCGACCGCCGAGTACGGATGGGCGAGCTGGTCCGGGCGCACCGACTCGTCGCCCCTGGCGAGCCGCACGAGCAGCTCCAGGTCACCACGCTCCCTTGTGGAGAGCGGGGCGAGCACCTGGTTGGCGGTGAGCGAGTTTTCGACGTAGCTGAGCGCGAAGAGCTGCTCCTTGCCGGAGAGCACGTCGCCGAGGTTCCACACGTCGGCGCGGTTGGCGAGCATGTCCGGGATCCGGAAGCGCTGCCCCGACTCGGTGTACGGGTTGCCCGCCATGCACACCGCGAAGCGCTTGCCGCGCAGGTCGTACGTGCGGGTCCGCCCCTCCCACACGCCCTCCATCCGGCGCTGCGCGTCACAGAGCGAGATGAACTTCTGCAACAGCTCCGGCGAGGTGTGCTGGATGTCGTCGAGGTAGAGGAGCACGTTGTTGCCCATCTCCAGGGCGAACGAAATCTTCTCCACCTCCTGCCGCGCGGTGGCGTTGGGCGCCTCGGCCGGGTCGACGGAGGTGACCGCGTGCCCCAGCGCCGGACCGTTGACCTTGACGAAGACGAGGCCGAGGCGGCTGGCGACGTACTCCATCAGCGTGGTCTTGCCGTAGCCGGGCGGCGAGATGAGCAGCAGCAGGCCCATCTGGTCGGTGCGCTTGGCGTCGCCCACGGCACCGAGCTGGCGGGCCAGGTTGTCGCCGATCAGCGGCAGGTAGACCTCGTCCAGCAGGCGGTTGCGGACGAACGCGCTCATCACCTTCGGCTGGTGCTCGGCGAGGCGCAGGCGGGTACGCTCGCGGGCGATCAGCTCGTTGCGCCGCCGCTGGTACGCCCGGAACGCCGGCACGCGCTCGTCGCGGAACCGCCGGACCCGGGTCAGCACCTCGTCGAGCCGCAGCTCCAGGTGGCGGCTGGCGATCCGCGGATGCGTGCCGAGCAGACCCTCCACTGTGGCCGAAAGCACCGCCGAGGAGTCGTGGCGGGGCAGGTCGGCGCCGCACAGCAGGACGGCGATCGCCTCGGGCAGGTCGGCCGGCGGGGCCTGGCCGGCGAACGCGGTGAGCCACGCCGACACGAGCTGGTGCCGCGCGGCCAGGTCGTCGCCGAGCGACCGCAGGTCTTCCTCGAACTCCCGGTCGGACTTCGCCTTCTCGCCGCCGAGCGCACGGTGGAAGCGGTCGAGCAGGTCGCGCGCGCCGGCGCTGGTGACGAATCCGGCCGGCGCGCTCGCCAGTTCCTCGAAGAGGTACTCGCCGGCGAGGTGCCCGTCGAGCGGAAGGCGCCGCTCGACCAGGAAGTCGCGCACCGCGGCGGAAAGCTCGGCTTGAAGCTCGTCGACCGCCGGGCTCGGCCCGAACGCCGCGCGGGCCCGCGCGAGCGAACCGACCCTTGTGGACCATCCGGCGCGGGCCGCCTCGTCGGTGCCATACGCCCAGAAGAGCTGCGCGGCGGCCCGGGCGGCCGGCGGGTAGCGTAGCAGCCCTGCCCCCGCGTGCAGGCGGAGCAACGCGTCGAGGATGGCGGCCGCGTCCTGGTCGTGCACGCCGCGCTCGTACCCCTCGTCGTAGCGGGCCTCGGCCGTGCGCCGGACGAGGTCGCGCAGCCCGCCCTCGGTGACGGCGGCCTCGTGCAGCGCGTCCAGGTCGCCGTCGAGGAGGACGGACACGGCGAGGAACTCGGCCCGGTACACCTCCGGCGTCTCGGATACCAGGTGCTGCTCCCAGAACGGGCGGGTCGCCTCGAACGCCTCGTCGCGCACCGCCGCCCGGTAGTCGGTGCCGGTGACCGCCACCGCCATCCGCCCGTCGTGCGGCACGAGCGTGAGGTCGATCGCCTGCGTGTTGACCGCGAAGCGGTGCCGGCCGAGCGCGATCGTCTCGCCGCCGTCGCTGTACAGGTCGAGCCGGTCGCGCAGGCTCCGTCCGGCCTCCTGGCGGGCCGCCTTGATGCGGCCGTCCAGCTCCTCGGCGCGTACCGGGTCGCCGAGGTCGCGCAACTCCTGCGCCACCGAGCGGAGCTTGGCCACCATCGGGTCGCCGGCGAAGTACGTGTTGACCTCGTCGATCGTCTTCAGCGTGACGATCCGCCGCTGCACGCTGGCGAGGATGCGGTCGGCCGACTCGACGAGCCGGTCGGAGCGGCGCGCCCGCTCGTCGAGCAGCGCCTGCTTGCGCGCGGAGAAGACCTCGTACACGTCGGTGCGCTTGGCGCCCAGGTCGGCCAGGAAGTCGTCGAACTCGCCGAACCGCGACTCCAGGTTTTCCAGCTGGAGCAGCAGCCGGCCGAGCTGCTCGTCGCAGCGCTCGGGCGTGTCGGACACCGCGAGGGCACCGGTGATCGCCTGACCGAGCAGCGCGAACTCGGCCGCGAACTCGGCCCGCCCCTCGGTCGCCAGCAGCTCCTTGCGCCGACCCTCCAAAGTGGCCCGCGCCCGGTTGACGCCGCCGAGCACCTCGCCGATCCGCTCCAGGATGGCGGTACGCACGGTCGCGTCGGCGATGTCCAACGAACCGACCACCTCGGTGATGACCTGCATCCCCTCGGCCTGCGCGGCCAGTCGCTCACCGAGCGGCTCGGCCGCCGCCACCGTCGCGATCTCCTCGGCGTCGGCCACCAAGCGGTCGATCTCCGCGTGATAGCCGGTGAACGCGTCGTCCCGCTGGAGGAACGACACCGCGCGCTTTGCCGCGGAGGCCAGCTCCTCGTCGAGTACGCGGGAAAGCTCGTCGATCCGGGCGGTGTCCACATAGCGCAGCTCGCGGAGCGTCACCAGGTGTCCCTGCGCGGAGCGAAGGTCGGCGAGCTGGGCGACCCAGCCGTCCGTCGACTGTGGAGCCTCACCACGCGTGCGCCGGACCAGCGACTGGATCCGGCTCGCCGCCTCTTCGAGCGCGGTGGTCGCCTGCGTGGTGAGCGCCTGCACCTTCTCGAACTCGTCGAGCACCTGCTCGGCGGTCGCCCGCACCTCGGCGAGCGGGCTACGCAGGTCGCCCAGCTCCGGATCGCCAAGCCAGTGGTAGTGGTCGAAGATGCGGGAGCAGGTGGCGATCAGCCCTTCGAAGACGCCGGTGGACGGGGTCATCTCCTCGGCCATCCGCCCCACCGAGAGGCAGTCGGAGATGCCCCGGACGAGGTCGGCGTTGCCTATCCGCTCCAGCGGCCCGGTGCCGACCGGCTGCGCGGCCGCGTACGTGTCGGACAGGTACGGCGTCTGCCACACCTGCATCGGATGCACACGGGTCGGCTCTTCCGAGGTGGCCCGAAACACCACGAGCGTGCCGTCATCGAAGAGCGAGTAGCCGTGGCACGGGATCGGTGTGGCGACCTCTTTGCGGATCACGTTGTACGGCAACAGGAGCGTGCGCCCCTCGGCCCGCGCGTAGAAGACGTAGAGCACGTCTTCGCCGTTGGTCGAGCGGATGACCCGGTCGAACTCCAGGCTCGCCACGTCGGTGTCGAACGTCTTGTTGGCGCCCGTCGCGAGGTAGTAGCCGCCCGGGAATATGATGCCGTGGTCTTCCGGCAGCCGCTGGCACGCCTGGCCGATGCCGTCGAGCCGCACCACAGTCTTCGTGCGCGTGTTGAAGACCAGGTAGCGCCAAACGGTCTCCTTGTACGGCCGCACGCGCAGCAGAATCAGCGGACCGACTCGGGCGTAGTGGATGTCGGCGTCGGCGAGGCTCTGCAACGGCTCGTCGACCGGCTCGGCGTAGATGCCCTCGCCGGTCTCGGTGTTGTTTTCCACCTTGACGGTGAGGTTGCCGCCCACCGTCTCCACGAACACCTCGTCGCCGATGGAGATGTGCGGATGGCGGCCGAGTACGTGGTTTTCCCGCGTGGTCTCGACCCACTCGAAGTCGTGCGGCGATGGGAACGTATGGTCGCGCTCGCCCCGCTGGTCTATGTAGGACACCGAGCCGTCGGTGCCCACCTGCCACCGCAGGACCCGGAGGTCCTCGACGTTTGGCCCGGTCTGGAAGACGGCGAGCAGCCGCCCGTCGAGCCGGCGCAACTGGAGCAGCCGGGTCTCCCGGTAGTACCGGTACAGCTCGCCGAAGTCGCGCAGGAACTGGGGGTCGCGCAGCCACGGCACCTCGGCCGCCGGCTCGAAGCGGAACGCCTCGCCATCGCGGCTGAACGCGTGCACCGCGAAGACGTCGTCGACCGTGGTCTCCGGCTTCAGCCCGATGAAGACGTTGTAGCCGAAGAGCATCAGCCCGCCGATCGACACGATGTCGCGCGGCACGCAGTTGTTTTCGGTGCGGATCCGCTCGGTGCCGACCAGCCGCATCTCGGCGCTGCCGAAGACCTCCAGGCGGCGCGCGTTGAGCGCCTCCGCCCGGCGGGCCAGCTCGGCCGACCGCTCGGCCAGCCGCGTCCGCAGGACCTCGTACGTACCGACGTCCAGCGCGGGCGCGGCTTCCGTCTTCTCCGCTACCTGCGACGTCACTGCCCCACCTGGTTCGCTCGCTCATGCGGCGCCAAAGGCGACGTCTTCCTCCGGCACCCCGAAACCCCGACTCCGTCGGCGCGGTACCTCCGTCCAGACGCCGCCGCGCCAACTCGCTCGCTCACTCTGCCACCTGGTTCGCTCGCTCATGCGACGCCAAAGGCGACGTCTTCCTCCGGCACCCCGAAACCCCGACTCCGTCGGCGCGGTACCTCCGTCCAGACGCCGCCGCGCCAACTCGCTCGCTCACTCTGCCCCCGGGTTCGCTCGCGCGGCGCTCACTTGGCGTTCAGCTCGGCGAGCGGGGCGTCGGCCAGGCCGAGGCGCTTCGCGGCCTGGAGCAGCTCCTTCAACTTGTCGGCGTCGGCGTTTCCGGCCTTGATCTGCTGGAGCAGGAAGGCGGACAGCGTCAGGTTCTGCACGTCGCCCGTGTTGAGCGACTTGAGCAGCTCGGCCAGGTCCTTGGTGAAGTCGGACGAACCGTCGAGCCACGGCTTGGCGAGCGTCTGCGCCACATCGGAGTGCCCGACAAAGCCGTCGACCGCCTTGCCCGCGGCGATCGAACTCATCAGCCGGTCGAAGAAGATGCTGTCGCCGCCGACGATGTCGATATTCGCCTTCTCCAGGCCCTTCGACACGACACTCGCCTGCGACTCGGCGATCTGCCGCTGCACGTCCAGGCCGGCGAGGCGGATCTCCTTCTCCGCCTCCAGGCGCAGCCGGTACTCCTCGTGGTCGCGGGTCGCCTCGTCGAGCGCGGCCATCGCGGCCGCCTTCTCGGTGAGACCTTCGGCCTCGCCCTTGAGCTTCTCGCGCACCGCGTCGGCCATCGCGAGGGCCTTCTCCCGCTCGACGGTGGCCTCCGCCTTGCCGACCTTCTCCGTGCCCTCGGCCGCGGCGAGCGCCTTCTCCCGCTCCACGGTCGCCTCGGCGCGCCCCACCTTCTCGATGGCCACCGCGTCCCGCTCGCGCACCTGCACGTCGGCCAGCCCGACCGCGGCCGCCTCGGCCTGAGCGCCCTCGGCCAGCCGGATCTTCGCCCGCGTGTCCAGCTCCGCCGCCTGCTGCCGCGCCTCGGCCAGCACCAGCGCCTCGCGCGCCTTGTGCTTGGCCGCCTGCTCCGCCGCCTCGGCCGCCTTGATGTCCTTGACCAGCGCCTCCTGCGCCTCGGCCTCGGCCTGGATGACGGTCGCCTGGCGGACCCGCTCGGCCTCCTCGACCACGCGGAGGCGCTTGATGTTCTCCTCCTGCTCGGCGACGGTCTTCTCCACCGCGATCCGCTCCCGGACCACCTCGGCGATCGCCCGCTTCTCCCCCTCGACCTCTTTGTCCTTGGCGATCGTGGTCAGCTCGGTCTCGCGCTGCCGGGCGATGACCTCCAGCATGCGGTCCTTCTCGATCCGCTCGGTCTCGATCGCGATGACCCGCTCGCGGTTCTTCTCCGCGACCGCGATCTCGCGCGCCTTGTTCTCCTGCTGGACGCCGAGCTGCTCCTCGGCCCGGATGTTGGCGCCTTCGGCCTTCTGCCGCTCCTCCGCCCGTACCCGGGAGATCTCCGCTTCCTCGCGGGCCCGCATGGTCTCGATCTCGCGGCGCTGCTTGATCTCCGCCTCGGCCTGCTGCCGCTCCAGCTCCAGGATGGTCTGGCGGGCGTCGACGTTCTGGCGGGTGATCTCCTTCTGCTCGGTCTTCTGGAACTCGTTGGTCCGCACGTGCTCGATCGCGGTCAGCTCGGTGATCTTCCGGATGCCCTGCGCGTCGAGGATGTTGGCCGGGTCGAGCCGCGCCATCGGCGTCTGCTCGAGGAAGTCGATCGCCGCGTCTTCGAGGCTGTAGCCGTTGAGGTCGGTGCCGATCACCGCGATGATCTGGTCGCGGAACTCGTCGCGCTTCGTGTACAGGTCGACGAAGTCGAGCTGCTTGCCGACCGTCTTGAGCGCCTCGGAGAACTTCGCGTTGAACAGCTCCTGGAGCGTCTCCTGGTCACTGGCCCGCGCGGTGCCGATCGCCTGCGCCACCTTGATGACGTCTTCGACGGTCTTGTTGACCCGTACGAAGAACGTGATGCGGATGTCCGCCCGGATGTTGTCGCGGCAGATGAGCCCCTCGTGGCCGGTCCGCTCGATGTCGATCGTCTTGACCGAGATGTCCATGGTCTCGGCCTTGTTGAACACCGGCAGCACGACCGCGCCGGTGAACGTGACGTCGACCTTTCGGATCTTCGAGATGATGAGCGCCTTGCCCTGCTCCACCTTGCGGAACAGCCGGCTCACCATGAACAGCAACACGATGACGACGAGAAGTACGACGGCGACGAGCACGCCGAAGCCGGTGGTGATGACGTCCATGAGGCGGTCCCTCTTTATCCGAGCGGTTCAGGATGGGGGACGGGAGTGACCCAGAAGAACTCCCCGTCCGCGTCGTAGTCATAGATCAGTGCGGTCGTGCCGGACTTGAAATCGTCGGCACCGGTCTGCCGCACCTGGATGATGGCCGACGAGCCGTCCGCGGCGGTGACCTCTGCCTGGCCGAACGTCTGGCTGACCCGGCCCGTCCGGATGACGCACACCGAGCCGACGAAGTCGGCGCGCGACGCCTCCGGCCCCTGCGGAAACAGCCGCCGCAACGGGCGCACGAGCAGCCAGGTGACAAACCACGCGGCGACGAGCGCCACGACGAGCGCGAGGATCGCGAGCAGCAGTACGTCGCCGAGAAGCACCGTGCCGGCGAGGCTGACGAACCAGGCGACCGCGATGAGGAGCGAGGCGGTGACCGCGACGGGCACGCCGGCGAAGCCCACGCCGCCCAGCACGTCACCATCCGCGTCGAAGTCAAGCGCCTCGATGTCAAGCGCGCCGAGCAGCACGAGCAACCAGTAGCCGATGACGACTACCAGGAGGAAAGTGAAGATGACGGCCGGGAAACCGAGCGCCGCGTCCAGAAACTCACCCATCGAGCCGCGTCCACCCCCCACATGTCAGCCGTAGACAGGATCATGACATGCCAGGTCAAGGCCCGTGCGCCCCGGTGGGGACCCGGGCAAGGTCCGGCGTCAGGCGCCGCGGCCGTCGAGCAAGGGCTGGCGGGGGTCCCACGGCGGTCCCTGGCGCCGGCGGGCGATCGCCGACAGGGCCTCCAGCACGACCCGGTTGCCCAGATACGCCGTCACGTCGGCGTGGTCGTACGGCGGGGAGACCTCGACCACGTCGATGCCCGCGATGGGCAGCTCCAGGCAGCAGCGGCGCACCGCGTCGAGCAGCTGGCGCGCGGTCAGCCCGCCCGGCTCGGGAGTGCCGGTGCCGGGCGCCATCCCGGGGTCGACCACGTCGATGTCCACCGACAGGAAGACGCCCTCGCACTCGTCGACCGCGGTCACAAACGCCTCGGACAGGCACTCGTCGAGGCCGCGGGCCACGATCTCGCTCATCTCGTACGAGCGCATGCGCCGCTCGGCCATCCAGTCCAGCACCGCCGGGCCGGGCCAGTAGCCTCGCAGTCCGATTTGGAGGAACCGGTCGCCGCGTACGGCGCCGGACTCGATGAGGCGGCGCATCGGGAGGCCGTGGCCGTACAGCGAGCCGAACTCGATCTCGCCCGTGTCGGCGTGCGCGTCGAAGTGCACCAGCGACACGCGCCCCTGGCCGAGGTGCCGCGCCACGCCCTTCGCGTCGGGCAGCGTGATGGAGTGGTCGCCACCGAGGACCAGCGGGATCGCGCCGGCGGTGGCGACCGTGGCGACCGCCTCCTCCAGCGCGCCGAGCGCACGCTCGATGTCGCCGCTGAACATCTCGACGTCGCCGGCGTCGTACACCTTCAGGTCGCGCAGCCCGTCGACGCGCAGGGCGAGCGAGGGGCGGCTGCCGTCGTGTTCGAGATAGCACGCCTGGCGCATGGCGGACGGTCCGAAACGGGTACCCGGACGGTTGGTGGTGCCGCCGTCGAAGGGCGCGCCGAGAATCACCACGTCAGCGTCCGCGAACGTGGCCGGCTCGCCGAGATCGCACCGCTCGACGCCGAGAAACGTCACGTCCGGACCGAACATCGGGCCGTACCGGGTCATCGCTCCTCCATCCCCCATGGCGAGCCGTAGTCGTTCAGCAGATCGAGGAACGGCCGCGCCGGGAACGCCTCCGGACCCAGCACGCCGGTGCCGGACCAGGTGCCGGTGGCGAGCAGTTCGAGCGCGACCACGGGGTTGACCGCGGTCTGCCACACGACCGCCTGGTGCCCGTACTCGCGCATCGACCACTCGTTGTCGACCACGTGGTAGAGGTACACCTCGCGTGGCCCGCCCGACTTGCCGGTGCCGCGCACCCACGTGCCGGCGCAGGTCTTGCCGCGCATCCGGTCGCCGAGCGTCGCCGGGTCGGGCAGGCAGGCGGCGACCACGTCTCGCGGTGCCACCGACACGCCGCCCACGCGCACCGGCTCGGTGCGGTCCAGGCCGAGCTTGTGGAGGGTACGGAGCACCTCGATGAACTCGCTGCCCAGCCCGTACTTGAAGGTGACCCGCTCGGCGTCGACCCAGCGCGGGATCAGCAGCACCTCCTCGTGCTCCACGTTGACGCACTCGACCGGGCCGATGCCCTCGGGGAAGTCGAAGACCTCCGGCTCGGAGAACGGCTCGGTGGTGCGCCAGCCGCGCCCCCGCTCCCAGATCACCGGCGGGTTGAGGCACTCCTCGATGGTGGTCCAGATGGAGAACGAGGGGGCGAAGTCGTATCCGTCGACGACCAGGTTGGCGCCGTCGCGCACCCCGATCTCGTCGATGTCGCCGAAGAGCTCGTCGGCGGCGTACCGGGCGAAGACGTCGGAGAGGCCCGGCTCGACCCCCATGCCGACCAGTGCCAACCGCCCCGCCTCCGCCCACCGCCCGGCCTGGGCGAACTGGTCGTCGCCGAGCTTGACGCCGGGCTCCTCGTGCGGACGCTCGGGATGCGGCTTGGAGAGCGACATCGCCATGTCCAGGTAGTCGGCGCCGGCGGCGTACGCCCCCTCGAAGATGGGCATGACGAACCGCGGGTCGACCGCGTTGAGCACGTGTGTGATCCGGTGCTCGCGGCAGAGCGCGGCCACCTCCTCGGCCGAGGAGGCGTCGACCCGGGCCGCGGTGAAGCGACCATCCATGGTGGACACCGCGCGGGCGGCGCGCGCCGGGTCGTAGTCGGCCACCACCATCGCCTCGAAGAACGAGCGGCGCGCGGCGATCGGCACGGCCGCGGAGCCCACCCCGCCGGCGCCGACGAGCAGGACCCGCATCAGCGCACCCTCCTGCGCCGCAGCGAGGTGCTGAGCACCAGCAGCAGCGCGATGACGAACATGGCCGTGCCGATGACGTTGACCTGCGGTGGGATGCCGCGCTGGGCCGAGCCCCAGACGTACATGGGGAACGTCACCGTCGTGCCGGAGTTGAAGTTGGTGATGATGAAGTCGTCGAACGACAGCGAGAACGCGAGCAGCGCCGCCGCCACGATGCCCGGGAAGACGAGCGGGAGCGTCACCTTGCGGAAGGTCTGAAACTCGCTGGCGTACAGGTCCATCGCCGCCTCCTCCAGCCGGTTGTCCAATCCGGACAGCCGCGCCTTCACCGTGACGACGACGAACGAGACGCAGAACATCACGTGCGCGATGACCACCGTCCAGAAGCCGAGCTGCACGCCGCCGGCGACGAAGAGCGCGAGCAGCGAAGAGCCCATCACCACCTCGGGCGTCGCCATCGGCAGGAAGATGAGCAGGTTGGTCGCGCTCCGGCCGCGGAAGCGGTGCCGCACGAGGGCGAACGCCATCAGCGTGCCGAGCAGCGTGGCCGCGACGGTGGCGACGAAGCCGATCTGCACACTGCGTACGACCGCGTCACACATGTCGCCCGGACCGCAAGGGCTGGTCCAGTTGTCCAATGTGAACTCGTTGAAGTCGTACGACAGGCGGCTCGACGGCCGGTTGAACGAGAGGCCGATCACCACCGCGATGGGCAGGAAGAGGTAGCCCAGCACGAGCAGCCCGGCGGCCATCACCCAGTGGTCGGCGATCCAGCGCCCCAGCTTCATCAGAGCACCTCGTCCGTTCCGGCCCGCTTCACGTACACGAAGACGATCGCGAGGATCGCGGCCATCAGGATGAACGACAGCGACGCCGCTTGCGGGTAGTCGAGCCGCACCAGGAAGGCGGAGTCGATGACATTGCCGATCATGTACTCGTTGGGCGTGCCGAGCAGCTCGGCGTTGATGTAGTCGCCGGTCGCGGGGATGAACGTGAGCAGCGTGCCGGCCACCACGCCGGGCATCGACAGCGGCAGCGTCACCTTGGCGAACGCGCGGATCGGGCTGGCGTACAGGTCGCTGGCCGCCTCCAGCATCCGGCCGTCGAGGCGGTCGAGGCTCGCGTAGAGCGGCAGCACCATGAACGGCAGGAAGTTGTAGGTGAGCCCGAGCACCACCGCCGTCGAGGTGGCCAGCAGCCGCCCGTCGGGGCCGAGCAGGCCGATGTCGCGCAGCACGCCGACGACCCAGCCGTTGTCCGCGAGGATCGCCTTCCAGGCCAGCGTGCGCACCAGGAAGCTGGTGAAGAACGGGGCGATGACGCAGACCAGCATGAGGTTCTTGAAGCGGGTCGCCTTCTGCGCGATCGCGTACGCCAGGGGGTAGCCGAGCAGCAGGCAGAGCAGCGTGGCGATGCCCGCGTAGACGAGCGAGCGCACGAAGTGCGGCCAGTACGCGGAGAGCGCGTCGGCGTAGTTGCCGAAGGCCCACGTCATCGCGTAGCCCTCCTGAAGCGACCCGTTGGGGTCGTACAGGCTGGTGGCGGCGAGCTGCACCGCCGGCACCGCGAAGAAGATGGTCAGCCACAGCCCGCCGGGGAGCAGCAGCAGGTACGGCAGGAGCCGCCGCCCCTTGCGCGGGGGCGGCGGCGGAGTCTCATGTGGACCTACGGCCGAGCCGAGGTGCCCGACAACGCTCACGAGACCGGCTCCAGCAGCGGCTGGGTCGCGTCGCCGGCACCTGCCTCGCGACCGAGCAGGAACGCGTGCTCCGGCCGCCAGTGCGCCACCACCTCCGAGCCGACCGGCACCTGCGCGAGCACGCCCGTGTTGGAGGCGAACGCGGAGACCTCGGTGCCCCACGGGGTGCGCACGAGGTACTGCGTGCTGACGCCGACATAGGAGGAATCCGAGACGACACCGGTCAGCCACTGGTGGCCCGCCGGCACCGAGTCGGCGTCGGGCGCGAGGTGGAGCTTCTCGGGTCGTACCCCCAGATAGACCTCGCCCGCGACGGTCCGGCAGCGATCCGCGGGCAGTGAGAAGCGCGAACCGTATGCCGAGACCAGCACCTCGTCGCCGGAGCGACCGGCGACCTCCCCGGCGAGCAGGTTGGACTGCCCGAGGAAGTTGGCGACGAACGGCGTGGACGGGAACTCGTAGATCTCCACCGGCGCACCGAGCTGCTCGATCCGCCCCGCGTTCATCACCGCGACCGTGTCGGCCATGGTCATGGCCTCCTCCTGGTCGTGCGTGACGTGCACGAAGGTGAGCCCCACCTCGGTCTGGATGCGCTTGAGCTCGATCTGCATCTGCCGCCGCAGCTTGAGGTCGAGCGCGCCGAGCGGCTCGTCGAGCAGCAGCACCTGGGGGTGGTTGATGAGCGCCCGGGCGAGCGCGACCCGCTGCTGCTGGCCGCCGGAGAGCTGGGCCGGGCGGCGCCGGCCGTATCCCTCCAACTGCACCAGCGCGAGCATCTGCTCCACCTGTGCCTTGATGTCGCGCACGCCCCGGCGGCGCAGCCCGAACGCGACGTTTTCGAAGACGTCGAGGTGCGGGAAGAGCGCGTAGCTCTGGAACACGGTGTTGACCGGGCGCTTGTACGGCCGCAGGCGGCTGATGTCTCGCCCGCCGAGCAGCACCTTGCCGCTGGTCGGCTCCTCCAGCCCGGCCACCATCCGCAGCGTGGTGGTCTTGCCGCAGCCAGAGGCGCCGAGCAGCGCGAAGAAGCCGCCCTGCGGGATGGTCAGTGTCAGGTCGTCGACGGCGGTGAAGATCCCGAACCGCTTGACCAGGTTGACCAGCTCCAGATCGCCCGTGCTCACCGCACTCGCTCCGCTCCTCGGTCGCTAGCGCTCCCTGCGATGCTCACTCGCTGTCGGCTCGCTGTGCTCACCTGGCTCGCCTCCGCACTCGCTCCGCTGCTGCCACCCCACGAAAACGCTCCGCTTCGCTCCACATTTACGCGGGGACCCCGGCTTGGTCGCTAGCGCTCCCTGCGATGCTCACTCGCTGTCGGCTCGCGTTTCCGGCCACCGTCACGCTCCGATTGCCTGCTGGAACTTTGTCGAGTACGACCGCTCCTGCGCCTCGTCGAGCGCCATGAACACCTTCGCCTTGCCGAGCGTGGCGTCGTCCGGGAAGATCAGCGGGTTTGTCGCCAGATCCGGGTCGATCTCGGTGATTTTCTCCTGGGCGCCCTGCACGGGGCAGATGTAGTTGACATACGCCGCGAGCTCGGCGGCCACCGCCGGGTCGTAGTAGTAGTCGATGAGCTTTTCGGCGTTGGCCTTGTGCGCCGATTTGTTGGGCACCAGCATGTTGTCGGACCAGAGCATGATGCCCGAGTCCGGCACCACAAATTTGATCTTGTCATTTTCGCCGGTCAACTGGATCACGTCGCCGGACCACGCGATGCAGGCGGCGATGCCGCCGCTGGCCAGCTCGGTCGAGTAGTCGTTACCGGTAAACCGGCGGATCTGCCCGGACGAGCGCGCCCGCTTGAGCTTCTCCAGCGCGTCGTCAAACTGCGCCTCGGTGAAGTTGCTCGGGTCGTGCCCATTGGCGAGCAGCATCAGCCCCATCGTGTCGCGCATCTCGGTGAGGCAGGTGACCTTGCCCTTGAGGTCGGGGCGGGTCAGCAGCTCGTCGATGGTGCGCACCTCGCCGGTCACGTCGCCGTTGTAGGCGATGCCGGTCAGGCCCGACTGCCACGGCACCGCGTACTCGTCGTTCTTGTCGAACGGGCGGGCTCGCAGCGAGCGGAGCAGGTTGGTCTGGACGTTGGGGAGGTTGGACTTGTTGAGCTTCTGGAGCCAACCGAGGCGGATCATGCGGGCCGCCATCCAGTCGGTGAGCACGAAGAGATCGCGGTCGGTGGGCTGGCAGTCGGCGAGCTGGTTTTGCACCTTGCCGAAGAACTCGTCGTTGTCGTTGACGTCTTCGGTGTAGGTGACCTGGATGCCGCTGCCCTCCTGGAAGGCCAGGAGCGTGGGGCGCTTGGACTCGTCGTTTTCATCGACGTCCATATATTGTGGCCAGTTGGAGAAGGCCACCTTCTTGTCGGTGCTCGAAGCGTCCTCGCTGACGCAGCTGTCTTCGGACTGCGCGGTGCCCTCGGTGCCACAGGCGGAGAGCAGACCACCGGTGGTCACCAGCGCGCCGGAGGCCAGGGCGCCGCGCACGAGGCGGCGGCGGGACAAGCTCGTGGCCGACAACACGGCCCTGGCCTCGGCTGAAAGGGAGCTATAGGGGCGCATGTACGGCTCCAGAGTGGTTCGTGAGAATGGTTCGTACGATCCGACGCCTGATCCTGGCATGATGTAATGCCAGGTCACAAGGGATTCCGTTGTAGAAGTGCCAATTCGCAACGAAATGCGAACGTAACAGTGCTCTGACAGGAGGCGATGGATGGCGAAGCCGCCGCGGCAGGGGGTCGGCGACGGCGCGGCCCATGCTCTGCTCGATGACGTCGGCAAGCAGATCATCGAGCAATTGCAGGAAGACGGACGGCGTCCGTACGCCACCATCGGCAAGGCGGTCGGGCTCTCCGAGGCAGCGGTGCGGCAGCGCGTGCAGCGCCTCCTCGACGCGGGCGTGATGCAGATCGTCGCGGTCACCGACCCGCTCCAGCTTGGCTTCCCGAGGCAAGCCATGATCGGCCTGCGCACCACCGGCGACCTGGAGGCGATCGCCGACCGCCTGGCCGAGCTCGACGAACTCGACTACGTGGTGATCACTGCCGGGTCGTTCGACCTGATCACCGAGGTGGTCTGCCGCAACGACGACCACCTACTGGAGATCATCAGCCGGCTGCGCCAGGTGGAGGGCGTCATCGCCACCGAAGCCTTCGTCTATCTCAAGCTCCGGAAACAGACATACACCTGGGGTACGGCGTAAAGCACGCACCCCAGGTGGGTCTCGTCGCACGCGGCGGTGCGGCTCGGCCGGCTAGCCGGCGTTGATCGCGCGTGGCCGGCGGGCGTGGTAGACCAGCGCGGGCGGCAGATTGCGCCACACCGTACGACCGACGACCACCTCCTCGAAGGTGGTGTGCAGCGCCGACCGGAGCCGCCGGGCCGGGGGCGCCCAGATGGCGTGGATGTACGCGAAGGTGGTGAACGCCCCGCCCGGCGCGAGCGCGCGCCGCACCGCGTCCAGCACGCTCCCCTGCCGGCCGGCCGAGAAGGCCGCCCACGGCAGCCCACTCACGATCACGTCCGCGTGGCCGAGGCCGCGCTCGCCGAGCAGGTCGCCCAGGTGCGCGGCGTCGGTGACCGCGACGTCGAGACCGGGGTACCGGTCCGCGAGCCGGCCGGCGAAGGTCGCGTTGAGCTCGATCGCGAGGTGGTGTCCCCGCCCGCTCAGCCGGCGCTGGATGACGTCGGTGAACGCCCCGGTGCCGGGTCCGAGCTCGACCACCACCGGGTCGCCGCTCTCCGGGACGGTCGCGCAGATCTGCCGGGCCAGGACGGCTGAGCTCGGGGCGATCGCACCTACGGAGAGGGGAGCGCGGGCGAACTCGCGGATGAAACGCATCGCGTCGTCGGTCACGCCTTGAATCCTCGTGACCACGGTGGCAGAGGTCCCTCCTCCGTACGGTCGGGGCATCGGCCACTTGGAGGAGGACCTACGAAATCCGTTGCGTCTGGTTTATCGCGTGACGGATTCGCTTGCATGGCACGGCTGAGCTATGCGGTAATCGTGGCATGGGCAACGCGACCGATCACCTCTGGATGCACTTCACCCGCATGGCGAGCTATCGGGAGGGGGAGGTGCCCACGATCGTGCGCGGCGAGGGCGCCTACGTGTGGGACGCGCAGGGGCGCCGCTACCTCGACGGGCTCGCCGGCCTCTTCGTCGTGAACGCCGGTCACGGGCGCACCGAGCTGGCCGAGGCCTCCGCCAAGCAGGCGGCCGAGCTGGCGTTCTTCCCGCTGTGGTCGTACGCCCATCCGACCGCCGTCGAGCTGGCCGAGCGGATCGCCGCGCTCACGCCGGGCGACCTCAACCGGGTCTTCTTCACGACCGGTGGCGCCGAGGCGGTCGAGGCCGCGTGGAAGCTGGCCCGCGCGTACTACAAGCGGATCGGCAAGCCCACGAAGCACAAGGTGGTCAGCCGCTTCATCGCGTACCACGGCACGTCGATGGGAGCCTTGTCGATCACGGGACTGCCCGGCATCAAGAGCGACTTCGAGCCGCTGGTGCCCGGCGGCATCAAGGTGCCCAACACCAACTTCTACCGCGCCCCGGAGCACGGCGACGACATCGAGGCGTTCGGCCGGTGGGCGGCCGACGAGATCGCCCGCGCCATCGAGCGGGAGGGGCCGGACACGGTCGCCGCGGTCTTCCTGGAGCCGGTGCAGAACTCCGGCGGCTGCTTCCCGCCGCCGCCCGGCTACTTCGAGCGCGTGCGGGAGATCTGCGACGAGTACGACGTACTGCTCGTGTCGGACGAGGTGATCTGCGCCTGGGGCCGGCTCGGCGAGTACTTCGGCGCGGTGCGGTACGGCTACCAGCCCGACATCATCACCACCGCCAAGGGCCTCACCTCCGGCTACTCGCCGCTCGGCGCGATGATCGCCTCCGACCGCCTGATGGCGCCCTTCCTCGGCGAGACCGGCATGTTCGCCCACGGCGTGACCTTCGGCGGGCATCCGGTCTCCTGCGCGGTCGCCCTGGCCAACCTCGACATCTTCGCCCGCGAGGATCTCACCGGGCACGTGCGCGCCAACGAGGCCGCCTTCCGCGCCACGCTGGAGAAGCTCAACGACCTGCCGATCGTCGGCGAGGTGCGCGGCGACGGTTACTTCTACGGCATCGAGCTGGTCAAGGACAAGGCGACCAAGGCCACGTTCGACGACGACGAGTCCGAGCGGCTGCTGCGCGGCTTCCTCTCCACCGCGCTCTTCCAGGCCGGGCTCTACTGCCGGGCGGACGACCGCGGCGACCCGGTGGTGCAGCTCGCGCCGCCGCTGATCGCCGGGCAGGAGCAGTTCGACGAGATGGAGCAGATCCTCCGCGCCGTCCTGGTCGAGGCATGGCAACGTCTCTGAAGGCGGACAGCCTCTGGATGTCCACTGTGGACGACGACCTGGCGCCGCGCCCGGCGCTGGGCGGCTCGCTCGTCGCCGACGTCGCGATCGTCGGCGCCGGCTACACCGGGATGTGGACGGCGTACTACCTCGCCGTCGCCGCGCCCTCGCTGCGGATCGTGGTGCTGGAGAAGGAGTTCGCCGGCTACGGCGCGTCGGGACGCAACGGCGGCTGGTGCTCGGCGCTCTTCCCCACGCCCGTACGGCTGCTCGCCCACCGCCACGGCCGGGAGGGCGTGGTCGCGATGCAGCGCGCCATGAACTCCACAGTGGACGAGGTGGGTCGGGTCGCCGCTGCCGAGGAGATCGACTGCCACTGGCGCAAGGGCGGCACGGTCGTCGTGGCGCGTACGCCGGCACAGCTGCGCCGGGCACAGGCGGCTGTCGAGGAGGCCCGGGAGTACGGCTTCGGCGAGGAGGACATGCGGCTGCTCGACGCCGACGAGGCGACGAAGCGCTGCGGCGCCACGAAGGTGCTCGGCGGCACATACACGCCGCACTGCGCGGCGATCCATCCGGCCCGCCTGGTGCGCGGGCTGGCCCGGGCGGTGGAGCGGCGGGGCGTCACCATCTACGAGCGCACACGGGTCACCGGCCTGCGCAGGGGCGCGGCGGACACGACCGTGGGCACGGTGCGCGCCCCGGTCGTCGTACGCGCCACCGAGGCGTACACGCCCGCGCTGCCCGGTGTCCGCCGGGCGATCGCACCGGTGTACTCACTGATGATCTCGACCCCGCCACTGCCGGACGACTTCTGGGCGAGCGCGGGGCTGGCCGAGCGGGAGACGTTCGCCGACTTCCGCCGGCTCATCATCTACGGCCAGCGGACGGCGGACGGGCGGCTGGCGTTCGGCGGGCGGGGCGCGCCGTACCACTTCGGCTCCCGCACCAGCCCCGAGTACGACCGTGAGCCACGCGTCTTCGCCGCGCTGCGCCGGGCGCTTGTGGACCTCTTTCCCGCACTCGCCGGCGTACCGATCACGCACAACTGGGGCGGTGCGGTCGGGATCGCCAGCGACTGGTCCGCCTCGGTGGGGCTCGACCGGGAGACCGGGCTGGCCTGGGCCGGTGGCTACGTCGGCGACGGCGTGGGCACGACCAACCTCGCCGGGCGCACGCTGGCCGACCTGGTCCTCGGCGTGGAGAGCGAGCTGACCGAGCTCCCCTGGGTCGGCCACGAGTCTCCACAGTGGCCACCGGAGCCGCTGCGCTGGATGGGCATCAACACCGTGCGCAAGCTCGTCACGTGGGCTGACGCAGCCAGGTGGTGATCTGGCCCTGCCGGGTCTCGTCGTCGAGCTTCGGGCAGACCCGCTCGCAGCGCTCCAGACCGGGCCGCTTGTAGGCCAGGCAGCACGCGGCGGCGAGCGGCACCGAGCCGATCCAGCGCCGCCGCACCGCCAGCGGGCCGGCGCAGGCGAGCACGCGGTCCGCCTCGACCGAGGCGGTGTGCGCCGGGCCGGGCGGCAGCTCACCGGCGAACGCGCTCATCACGGTGTCGGCGACCAGCGCCCACGCCGTACGGCGGCCGAGCCGGGAGACGCCCCGCAGCGCCTCGATGACCGGTGTGGAGAGTGCCAGGATGCTGGCCGCCAGCTCACCTTCCAATGTGGACGCGATTGCGGTGCCGGGCGCACCGGCCAACGGATCGTCGGGCAACACGGTGAGCGCCGACGGCCCCACCGCCACGGCGTTGAACCAGCCGCCCTCGTCCGCGCGGAGCGCGGTGCCGTCGACCGTGAGCCGAGGCAGCCGCCGCTCCTCGCGGTAGGCGTACACCAGCAGCCGGATGAACGAGCCGGTCACCCATCCCGCCATGTGCGCGGCCGCGGTCTCCGGCGGGCAGCCCGACGACGCCGCGAACGCCCGCATCTGCCGGGTCAGTACCGCGCCGTCCGCCTCCAGCTCCCGCAGCGTGTACCAGCCCGCGCCGGAGCGGTCGGCGCTGGCCTCCGGGTAGCTGCCCGCGGCGTTGTAGCGCTGAAGGAGTGCGTCGACCGGCGGCATGACTGGCTCAGGAGAGGGTCTTGGCGGCGTTCAGCTTGGCGGTGAGGTCACGGATCGCGGCCCCGAACGCGCCCCAGGTGGAGGGCGTCTCGGGGTTCCACGCGACCGCCTGGCCGGCCTTGACGACGGGCAGGTTGGCCACCGTGGGATAGCGCGCCAGGTCGGTGGTGAAGAACGACGCGTTGCGCGAGTCGAAGAGCAGCACGTCCACCGGGTACTTGCCGGCCTGCTCCCAGGAGAGCACCTCCCAGTGCGGCTCGTTTTCCGGCACCTTGGGCTCGACGAAGGTGACGCCGAGGTTTTGCAGGTAGGCCAGGTCGGAGAAGATCCTCGCGTTGCCGATGTAGAGGTTTTCCTTGGTGCCGCTGACGAAGGCGACCCGCAGGCCGGGCTTGGCCTTCACCGTCTCGTCGAGCGCCACACCGGCCGCCTCGAACTCGCTCTTCGCGGCGGTGATGTCGGGCGCCTGGAGATCCGCGCCGAGCGCGGCGGCCAGCTCGGCGAAGCGGTCGATCACCTTGTCGACCGGCACCTCGAACTGGTTGATGCCGACGCTGGGGCAGAGCGGCTCGATCTTGCTGACCGCCTCGTCCGGCACGTACCACAACTGGCCCTTGGATTGCATGGGCGCGACCAGCAGGTCGGGCGTGAGCGACGCGAGCTTCTCGATGTTGAACTCGCCCCAGGTCTGGCCGATCCAGGTCACCGCGTTGGCGTCGACGTTGCCCTTGAGCACGTCGTTGCCCTTCGCCTCGCCCCAGACACCGACCGGCCGGATGCCGAAGTCCCAGAGCGTCGCGGCGGCGGAGAGCTGCGCCACGACCTTGGTGGGGCGGCTGTCACGGGTCACCTTCTGCCCACGGTCGTCGGTGAACTCCCAGGGGCCGCCGCTGCCGCCCGCAGGCGTGTCACCGCCGTCTTCGCCACCACAACCGGCCAGCACGAACAGCGCCGCACCACCGCCGATCAGCAACCGCCGCCGACTGAGTCCACTCACCTGCCGCCACCTCTTCCAATTGGCTAAGGGGAGGCTAAGCTAACTCCCACTCGGATGTCGAGGAGGGATCCTGTGACGGCGACCGCAGCGCCGCCCGCGACCGGTGCGCCGGCGGCTAGCGTACGGTCGCGACCCACGCTCGCCTGGGGACTGCTCGCCGCTGGCGCCGTCCTGGTGGCGGTCGCGCTGCTCTCGGTCGCGGTCGGTTCGAAGTCGATCCCGATCGGCACGGTCTTCGACGCGTTGCGGCACTACGACCCGACCGTCGACGACCACGTGGTCATCCGCGACCTGCGAGTCCCGCGCACGCTGCTCGGGCTCGTCGTCGGCGCCTCGCTGGGGCTGGCCGGCGCGCTGATCCAGGCACTCACCCGCAACCCGCTCGCCGACCCGGGCATCCTCGGCATCAACGAGGGCGCCGGAGTCGGCGTGCTGGTGGCGATCGGCATCCTGGGGCTGACCAGCCCGTGGGCATACGTCTGGTTCGCCTTCGCCGGCGCGGCGGTCAGCGCGACGCTGGTCTACGCGGTCGGTGCGCGCGGGCGCGAGGGAGCCAGCCCGGTGCGGCTGGTGCTCACCGGGATCGCGTTCACGTACGTGCTGCACGCGATCGGGCGGGCCATCATGCTCACCGACACGGGCACCTTCGACCGCTGGCGCAACTGGATGGTCGGCTCGCTGGCCAGTGCCGACCCGGGCGTGATCGTGGGCGTGCTCCCGTTCGTGGCGGCCGGCGTCCTGATCGGGCTGGCGCTGACCCCCTCGCTCAACGCGCTCGCGCTCGGCGAGGAGGCGGGGCAGGCGCTGGGCGTCCACCGTGGACGCACGCGGGCGCTCGGCGCGGTCGCGGTCACGCTGCTCTGCGGCGCGGCGACGGCGGCGGCCGGGCCGATCGCGTTCGTCGGGCTGATGGTGCCGTACGCCGCCCGCATGATCACCGGACCCGACTACCGGTGGCTCGTGCCGTACTCCCTGGTGCTCGCACCGATCCTGCTGCTCGGCGCGGACGTGGTGGGTCGCGTGCTGGCCCGCCCCAGCGAGGTCGGCGTCGGCGTGGTCACCGCCGTGGTCGGGGCGCCCCTGCTGATCGCGCTGGTCCGCCGCCGCGGAAAGCTGCCTCGGCTGTGAAGCGGCCGATCTGGATCGGGCTCGCGCTGCTCGGCGTCTGCGCCGCGGTTGGCGTCTTCGCGTTGGGCACCGGCGACTACCCCATCTCCCCCGCCAATGTGTTGCGCACGCTGGTGGGGCAGGGCAACCCCGCGACCGAGTACATCGTGATCGACCTGCGGCTGCCCCGGGTCCTGACCGCGCTGGCGGTGGGTGCGGCGTTCGGTGCGAGCGGGGCGATCTTCCAGAGCCTTACGCGCAACCCGCTGGGCAGCCCGGACGTCATCGGCTTCACCGCCGGGGCGAGCGTGGGCGCACTCATCATGATCATCGTGATCGGCGGCGGGCTGGCCTCGATCGCCTCCGGCGCGGTGCTCGGCGGCGCGGCCGCGGCGGCGGCGGTGTACCTGCTGGCGTACAAGCGCGGCTCGCAGGGGTACCGGCTGGTGATCATCGGCGTGGCCGTGCAGGCGATGCTCACCGCGGTCACCACGTACCTGCTCGTGCAGGCGAACCTCTTCGACGCCCAGCGCGCCACACTCTGGATCATGGGCAGCCTCAACGCCCGGAGCTGGGCGCACGCCGCCGTGGCCGGGGTCGCGCTGGTGGTGCTGCTGCCGATCGTGCTCGTGCTGCACCGGCGCACGCTCGTACTCGAGATGGGCGACGAGACCGCCCGCTCGCTGGGCGTCTCGGTCGAGCGGGTACGCCTCGCGCTGATCGCCACGGCGGTGGGGCTGGCCGCGGTCGGCACCGCCTGCGCCGGACCGATCGCCTTCGTCGCGCTCGCCGCGCCGCAGCTCGCCCGGCGGCTGACCCGGGCCACCGGGCCCAACGCACTGCCGTCGGCCGCGATGGGCGCCGCGCTGCTGATCACCAGCGACCTGCTGGCGCAGCGGGCGCTCGCGGGGATCCAGCTCCCGGTCGGCGTGGTGACGGCCGCACTGGGCGGTGTGTACCTGATCTGGCTGCTCGGCTGGCGCCGCTCCGCCGCATAGCCCGCCCCGCCCGCGCCTTCTTGCTCGTTGATCGAGACGATCATTTCGAGGGACAGACCTGGGCTACCGCGATGTCCGCCGCGCGCCAAGCCCGCTGCTCCCGCAGCCGCACCCGCCGCGGTACACAACCACCCCACCCCTCGCCCGCCGCACCGAGAAACGGACGGACGACACGCGTCCGTGGCGATTTCTTGACCCCTTATGGCCGACGGGCGCGGCGAGGCTCACGGCCATGGTGCGTCGGTGCAATCGCGCGGATACACGCCGATCACCGAGACCCGGCCGCGCCCCGCCCGCTGCCCCGTCACGGAGCCCGAGTGCCTCTGCCGAAGGCAGAGACCGTGAAGCCGCGGAGGGTGAGGCTGCGGGAGCGGCGGTCTGGAGCGCGACGGACGTCGCGGTAGCCCTGATCGTCTTTTCGCAGTCGAGGGGAGGGCATGACCGGCGGCGCGTAACAGCAAAATCAGGGACTTTGCTGCCTCGTCCGCAGCGGGAGGCAGCAAAGTCAGGGAAATTGTCGAGATCTTGGCAGCCGCCCCGGCGGCTCTGGGACGGTCAGTGGCTGGGCGGGATCACTCGCAGGTGGCCGCGGCGGCCGGTCTGGTGTCCCGACGGCTGCTCCGGGAAGTCGTCCAGCCGGGGGGTGGGCCGGGCGGCCTCGCGGACGGCCTCGGCGAGCGCGACGAGGTCGTCCGTCGTGGGGGGCGGAGGCGCGAACTCGCCGTCGTGCCGCACGAGCTCCCAGCCACGGGGGGCGGTCAGGCTGCGGGCGTGCGGCTCACAGAGGTCGTACGTGTGCGGCTCGGCGAAGGCCGCGAGGGGCCCGACGACCGCGGTGGAGTCGTTGTAGACATAGGTCAACGTGGCGACGGCCTGACGCGGGCAGCCGTTTCGGGAGCAACGCCGTGGTGACCTCACGGCGGCACGTTATCTCCCCTACCCGCTTAACCGGTCCGGATGCGACCGCGACACGCCGACCACCGGTGATCACGATATGAAGACGCAGGTTGGACACGGGGTGAGTTGCGCCGTCTCCGGGCCTCTACGCTCTTGACGTGAGCAGTCCTGAACCACGGCGCCCCGGCCCGGGCCGCCGCTCCCACCGCGACCGCCACGGCCGCGGCCTGCGCGGGCGCCTGGTGCCGGCCACGGTGCCCCTGGCCCGCACCAAGGCGGAGATCTTCGACGACCTCGTGCTCGACACGGTGGAGGCGCTCGAGCGGCGCTTCGCCAAGGAGCTGGCCGGTGTCGAGTTTGCCGTCGAGGATGTCCCGCCCGACCTCAACGTCTACGACTCCGACGTGCTCGAAGACGGCGAGGTGCCCCTGGCCCGTCTGCTGCCCGGGCGACCCGGCCGGCAGGAGGTGCCGCCCCGGATCGTGCTCTACCGCCGCCCACTCGAGTTTCGGGCCATGGATCGGGAAGACCTGGCCGACCTCGTGCACGACGTGATCATCGAGCAGGTCGCCAACCTGCTGGGCGTCGACCCGGACGAGCTCGCGTAGGGCTGCTGTATCGACGAGTTTTGCCGGTGTCTGGTGGCGGCGGCGGGCGCGAGGTCGCACACCGGTGTGGCCCGCGACTACGCCAGTCTCCCGCCTGGACCCGGCGCAGCCCGGCGAGGACTCGATACCGGCCTTCGACCAAGGCGGGCGGCGACCGCCGGTCGTCGCCGGGTCCCTCGCGGGCCGGCAATGATCAGCCGTGCCGATCCCGGCCCGTCGGGCCAGCACTCCCCCCTTGGTGCGCTGGCCCGGCCGGGCAGGGCGAAAATCAGGCGACGCGGCGCTTGAGCTTGCGGCGCTCGCGCTCCGAGAGCCCGCCCCAGATGCCAAACCGCTCGTCGTGCCCAAGTGCGTACTCCAGGCACTCGGCCTTGACCTCACAACGCGAGCAGATGCGCTTCGCCTCGCGGGTCGATCCGCCCTTCTCCGGAAAGAACGCCTCCGGGTCGGTCTGCGAGCACAGGGCCCGCTCCTGCCACTCCGGCGCGTCTCCGATCAGGTCGGCCACCTCCAGTGGGCCGTCCATCAGCCTGCCTCCTTCTTGCGCACCGGCCGCGTCGCCGGCGCAACCCCCCACGCGGAAGGCGTGTCTTAATGTCCGAACGGTCTAGTTTCAACTGATCCTAGGGAACAGTTGACGATCCTATTCGAACAACCCCAGTGAAATTACACGCGTGTAATGCGTGCGTCGTCAAGCCGAACCTGATAAAAGGGCCTGCTTTATCGGCGTGCCGCGCGCGACTCGCGGGTAAGCGTGTGCTGGCGTCACCGCCCCTATCGATTCAGCCCTCGCCGGGGTAACGCTTGGCGCAAGAAGTCATCCGACTCGCGGACTCCCTATCGTGGCGCGTAGGCGGTGGTGCGCTCTCGTGCCGGGCGGCCGGCCGCCGCCGCGATCGAGCGAAGCTGCTCGACGGTGCGCGCGGAGCCGTTGGCCGAGCCCGCCATCCGCGAGATGGTCTCCTCCATCAACGTGCCGCCGAGATCATTGCAGCCGCCCTGGAGCATCGCGACAGTGCCCTCGTCGCCCAGCTTCACCCACGAGCACTGGATATTGGCGATCCGCCCGTGCAGCAGGATGCGGGCCATCGCGTGCACCACGCGATTTTCCCGCCAGGTGGGCCCGGGGCGGGCGATGCCGGCGAGGTAGATCGGCGCGTTGGTGTGTACGAACGGCAGCGCCACGAACTCGGTGAAGCCCCCCGTCCGATCCTGCACGCCGGCCAGTACGCGGAAGTGGCCGAGCCAGTGGCGGGGGTGGTCGACGTGGCCGTACATCATCGTGGAGCTGGACCGGATGCCCAGCTCGTGCGCGGTCGAGACGACCTCGACCCAGGTGGCGGCCGGGAGCTTACCCTTGGTGAGGACCCAGCGCACCTCGTCGTCGAGGATCTCCGCCGCGGTGCCCGGGATCGTGTCCAGCCCCGCCTCGCGGAGCATTGTCAGCCAGTCGCGGATGGAGAGGCCCGCCTTGCTGGCGGCGGTGACGATCTCCATGGGCGAGAAGGCGTGCACATGCATCCGTGGCACGCGCTCCTTGACCGCGCGCACCAGGTCGGCGTACGCGGTGACCGGCAGCTTGGGGTCGATGCCCCCCTGCATGCACACCTCGGTCGCGCCGGCCCGCCACGCCTCCTCGGCCCGATCGGCGACCTGCTCGACGGAGAGGCGGAAGGCGTCGGCGTCCCGCTCGCGCTGGGCGAACGCGCAGAAGCGGCAGCCCACGTAGCAGACGTTGGAGAAGTTGATGTTGCGGTTGACCACGTACGTGATGTCGTCGCCGACCGCCTCCCGGCGCAGGTCGTCGGCGATGCGGCAGAGCTCGTCGAGCGCCGGCCCGTCCGCGTCGAAGAGCGCCATGGCGGCCCCCTCGTGGCGCGGCTCCAGGAGCGCCGCGGGCTCAGTGGCGGCCAGCCGCAGCGCCGCCGCTACGGGCGTCGAGGCGAGGACCGAGGGCCCGGAGAGCGAGGCGGCCACCTCGGACCAGTCGCCGTACACGGAGTCGAAGTCGCCACGGCGGTCGCCCGTGCGCCCCTCGCTGTCGATCTCGGTGTGCAGGTTGACCCGGCCGCCCGGTACGAACGCGTCGTCCGGCTCCTGCCACGGGCGGCCGACCAGCTCCGCCTCCGGGTCGGCGAGCCCGCTCTCCAGCGACACCGCGCTCACGTGCGGCAGGATGCGCGGGTCGAGCCACGGGTCGCCGCGTACCACGTACTCGGGATAGATGGCCAGGCGCTCGCGCATCGTGAATCCGGCGGCGGCCGTGTGGCGCGTCAGCTCCTCGATCTGCGGCCAGGGGCGCTCGGGGCTCACGTGGTCGGGCGTCACCGGGGAGACGCCGCCCCAGTCGTCGATGCCGGCGCGGAGCAGCAGATCGTACTCGCCGGCGATCAGGTTGGGCGGCGCCTGGATGCGGGTCCCGGGGCCGAGCAGGATCCGGGCGACGGCGACGGTGGCGGCCAGGTCGTGCAGCTCGGCGTCGGGCATCCCGCGCATCGCCGTGTCCGGCTTGGCGCGGAAGTTTTGCACGATGACTTCCTGGATGTGGCCGTACTGCCGGGCGGCCCGGCGGATCGCGAAGAGCGAGTCGGCGCGCTCGGCCAGCGTCTCGCCGATGCCGATGAGGATGCCGGTGGTGAACGGGACCCCGACCCGGCCGGCGTCCTCCAGCACGCGCAGGCGTACGGCGGGCTCCTTGTCCGGCGAGCCGAAGTGCGGGCCGCCGGGCTCGCTCCACAGCCGGGTCGCGGTGGTCTCCAGCATCATGCCCATGCTCGCCGCGACCGGCTTGAGGCGCTGGAGCTCGGCCCAGGAGAGCACGCCGGGGTTGAGGTGCGGCAGCAGGCCGGTCTCCTCCAGCACCGCCACGGCGCTGGCCCGTACGTAGTCCAGTGTGGAGTCGTAGCCCCGCTCGTGCAGCCACTCGCGGGCCGCCGGCCACCGCTCCTCGGGCCGGTCGCCGAGCGTGAAGAGGGCCTCCTTGCAGCCCTGCGCGGCGCCGTCCCGCGCGATCCGCAGCACCTCGTCGCGCTCCAGGAAGGCGGCGGGCAGCCGGTGCGGCACGGTGGCGAAGGTGCAGTAGTGGCACCGGTCCCGGCAGAGGCGGGTGAGCGGGATGAAGACGTTCTTGGAGTACGTGACCACGCCCGGCCGGCCGGCGTCGCGCAACCCCGCGTCGCGGATGGCGCCGGCGATGCTCAGCAGCTCGTCGAGGGACTCGCCGCGGGCGGTGAGCAACGCGGCCGCCTCGTCGACGTCGAGCGCGCGCCCCTCGGCGGCCCGGTGCGACGCGCGCCGCAGGCTCGCCTCGGTGGGCCGAGCTTCGTTGTGATCAGCCACCTGACGAAGCCTACGGCGATATGGCGTGGGGAGGGCAGTTGCCCTCCCCACATGACGATCCGGAACCTCCCCCGGGGTAGCGCCGGCTCCGGCCGGTCGCTACCGCTGGACCGGGCGCGTCGGGTCGTCGCCCAGCCCGCCCGGCGGAGGCGGCGGGAAGCCGGCCGAGGGCTGCTGGCTGGCCGGGTTGATCAGCTGCGTCTGCTGGCCCGGCTCGGCCGGCGGCTGGTCGTGGCTCGGCGGCGTGCTGGTCGGCGCGTGCGGCGGCATCGACTGCATCGGCGGCACCGGCGCGGTGGGCGCGCCCTGGGGGCCGGCACCGTACGGCTGCTGGCCCGGCTGGCCGTACGCCTGGGGGTAGGCCGCGGTCGGCTGCCCGTACGCCTGGGGGTAGCCCTGCTGCGGGTAGCCAGGCTGCTGCGCCCCGTAGCCCTGCTGCGGGTAGCCGGGCTGCTGGCCGTAGGCGGGCTGGCCGTACATGCCCGGCTGCGGCTTGGGCTTGGGCACCCAGTAGAGGCCGCGGGCGACCCGGACCAGCGCGTAGAACGCGACGGCGAGCACCGCCAGCAGCGCGATCCGGCTCAGGAACGCCTTCAGCGCGTTGAAGACGCTGTCGTCGGCGATCTTCACGACGCCGATGAAGAGGCCGAAGATCACGCCGAAGAAGGCGGCGACCGCGTACTCGATCAGTGCGACAAGCGTGATGAGCTTGGCCCGGCCGAGCGCCGGCTGGACGTGGTTGGCCAGCAGCACCGCGAGGAACGGCAGGCCGATCGTGACGAGGCTGACGAAGCCGCCGAAGCTGCTGGCGGCATTGCCGGTGAACGTCTCGAAGTCACCGGTCGGGATCAGGTCGACGATGGCTACGAAGAGCAGCACCGCCGTGGCGCCGAGGAGCACCAGGGCAGCGAGCTCGCGCAGCGGCTTGGTGAACTGGCTGGCCGACGTGCCTTCGCTCGGCGTGGCCTCGGGTTGGGTAGTCAAGGCTCCCCCTGGGGTGGCGGACAAAGCGGTCTGCGCCCGTGAGCCTAGCGCTCCGGGGGTAGCCCCGCTGCGCTCCCATGGCCTGCGCGAGGATGGTGGCATGCGGATCGTGGTACTTGCCGGGGGCATCGGCGGGGCTCGCTTCCTGGTCGGCGTGCGCGCGTACGCCCGCGAGGTGGGCGCCGAGGTGACCGCGGTGGTCAACGTCGGTGACGACGCGTCGATGCACGGTCTCCGGATTTGCCCCGATCTCGACAGCGTGATGTATACGCTCGGTAACGGTGCCGATCCGGAGCGCGGCTGGGGGCGGGTCGGCGAGACCTGGACGGTGAAGGGAGAGCTGGCCGCGTACGGCGCCGAGCCCACCTGGTTCGGCCTCGGCGACAAGGACATCGCCACGCACCTCGTACGCAGCACGATGCTGACGGCCGGCTACCCGCTCTCCGCGGTCACCGAGGCGCTCTGCGACCGCTGGCAGCCCGGCGTGCGGCTGCTGCCGGCGAGCGACGACCGGCTGGAGACCCACGCCGTGGTCCAGCTCGACGGCGAGCAGAAGGCGATCCACTTCCAGGAGTGGTGGGTACGCCACCGGGGCGAGCTGCCGACCGAGCGCTTCGTCTTCGTGGGCGCCGAGTCGGCGAAGCCCGCTCCGGGCGTGCTCGACGCGCTCGCCGCCGCCGACGTCGTACTTGTCGCGCCGAGCAACCCGGTGGTGAGCATCGCGCCGATCCTCGCCGTACCGGGGCTGCGCGAGGCGGTCGCCGCCGCTTCCGCGCCCGTGATCGGCTTCTCGCCCATCATCGGTGGCGCGCCGGTGCGGGGCATGGCCGACAAGTGCCTCGCGATCGTGGGCGCCGAGTGCACGGCCGCCGGAGTCGGTCGCCTGTACGGCCCCGACCTGCTCGACGGCTGGTTGGTGGACACGACCGACGAGGGCGCGGACGTGCCGGGCGTGGAGGTCCGCGCCATTCCACTGTGGATGACCGACGAGCGGGCGACCGCCGCGATGGTAGGCGCCGCGATGGAGCTCGACCTCGCCGCCTCGCGCCCGCCCGCGCCGAAGCGAGGGCAGCCGTGAAGCTGGAGGTGCTGCCGGTCACCGGCATCGGCGACGTCGCGCCCGGCGACGACCTGGCCGCGCTGATCGCGGGCGCGGCTCCCTGGCTGCGCGACGGCGACGTACTCGTGGTCACCAGCAAGATCGTGTCCAAAGCGGAGGGTCGGCTGGTCGACGTACCGACCGACGGCCCCGAGCGGGCCGCCGCCCGCGACGAGGTGCTCGCCGCCGAGACCGCGCGCCGGGTCGCCACGCGCGGGCAGACTCGGATCGTGCAGACCCACCACGGCTTCGTGATGGCCTCCGCCGGCATCGACGCCTCCAATGTGGAGCGCGACCGGCTCGTGCTCCTCCCCAAGGACCCGGACGCCTCCGCCCGCGCGCTCCGGGCGGCACTGCGCGAGCGGCACGGCCTCGACGTGGCCGTGGTCGTCTCCGACACGATGGGCCGCCCCTGGCGCAACGGCCTCACCGACGTCGCCCTCGGCGCCGCCGGCATCCCACCGACCCGCGACCACCGGGGCGAGACCGACCCGTACGGCAACGAGTTGCACATCACCCAGATGGCGATCATCGACGAGCTCGCCGCCGCGAGCGAGCTGGTCAAGGGCAAGACCGACCAGGTGCCGGTCGCGGTGGTGCGTGGCTACCTCAGCCCGGCCGCGCCCAGCGCCTACCTGGCCGACGGCCCGGGCGCGGTGGTGCTGGTCCGCGACGGGGCGTCCGACATGTTCTCGCTCGGCACCGCCGAGGCGCGAGCCGCGGGCCTGCTGGAGGCTGCCCTGCTCCCGACCGAGCCGCCGCCCGCCGGCGAGCCGGCCGACCCCGCCGCCGTGGAGCGGGCCATCGCCGCCGTGGCCGGCGTGGTCGCGCCCGGCACGCTCTTCACCCACATTCCAGACAAAGGGGTACGAGCGACCCCGCCCCCAGCCGCCGACCCTGCGACGCTCATCCGCTTCGGCACCGACCTGCACCGCCTCCGGGCAGCACTCGCCGCCGAGGGCGCCCCGAGCGTCCCCGTCACGCCGGTGCTCTAGCCAGGCACGCCACTCGGGCTCGGCGGCCTGCGGCCAGCACGGCGCTCGGCGGGCCTCCGCCCGGCACAGGGCTCGGCGGGCCTCCGCCCGGCAGGAAAGTGGGGGCGGTCAGCCGAGCCAGACGGCGACCCGGTGGTCCTCGTCGGTGACGTAGACGTGCTGGCCGCCGTCGACCGCGAGCCCCTCGACGTTGTGAAACGGGGCGAGGTCGGCGACCAGCTCGGCCGTGACCCGGCGGCCGCCGGCTGGCTCGGGGAGCCGGAAGCGGACGTGGCGGCTGGTCACGTCGCCGCCCTCCGGATGGTCGTCGAGCAGCACCGAGCCCTTGCCCAGCGCGTCGATCGAGCCGACCACCGCCTCGTACGTGCCGTCGCCCACCGCCGTCAGCGCCCGGAAGCCGACCAGCGCGCCGGGCGGGGTGGCGCCGGTCAGGACGTACGCGCCGACGACCTCGGGCCACGTACGCGCGTCAACTCCCCCCAGCCCGGCTCCTCGCCTGGCGGGCCCGCCAGGCGAGGAGCCGGGCCCGAAAGCGCTGTCGAACATGCCCTCGACGCCGGCCACCTCGACCAGCACCGGCTCGCCCTTCTCGGTCACCGGGAAGCGGAGCCCGAGCAGCAGCGTGCCGGACGGCGTGAAGGCGGCCGCCTCGACGTTGAGTGGCAGGTCGCCCGGGGCGAGGCGGGTAGCCCAGCTCTTCTCCCGAGCCGTACCCCGGTTGATCGTCTCCACGATGAAGCGCGCCTGCACGCGGTTGCCCGGCGGCAGCGGCGTGATGTCCGCCGCCGCCAGCGCGTCGTTGACCAGCCGGTGCAGCCGGAACTGGTTGCGCACGATGTGCAGCGGCGCGGCGCCGGGGCGGCCCACGTCAGACTCGCGGAAGCGGGCGACGAACGCGCGCTTGGGGCGGAGCGGGCCGCCCTTGGAGCCGAAGTGCGAGCCGAGCACGTAGACCCAGTCACCGAAGCGGGCGAGCGCCTCGCCGTCTTCGGTGCGCCCGGTCTCCGGTCCGGCGTCGAACGCGGCGTGGTGCGCGGTCCAGGTGCCGTCGGGGCGTTCCAGCAGCAGCGCCAGGCACTGCTCGACCGTGCCCTCGTCGAGCACCGTCCAGTACGCCCGCCGCGCGCCGTGCGCCGCGAGCACCTCCGGCGAACGCACGGGCAGCAGGTCGCTGGCCTCGTTGCATCCGACGGCGAGCTCCACCGAGGTCAAGGTCATTTACTAAACGTATCCGTCGTCGCCACGCCGCTTGAGGTCGTCGACGAGCTTCTTGACGTCCTGGGCGCGGTCGCGGGGGCAGACGAGCACCGCGTCGGGCGTGTCGACCACGATCAGGTCGCGTACGCCGAGTGCGGCGACCAGCCGCCCGGACTGCGGTACGACCACCAGGCCGCCCGAGTCGCGCAGCAGCACGCCCGGCTTCTCCTCGGCCGCCTCGGCGCCCACCACCACGTTGCCGTCCGGGTCGGCGGGGAGCACGTCACCGAGCGTGTGGAAGTCGCCCACGTCGTTCCAGCCGAAGTCGCCCGGTACGGTGCCGACCAGCCCGGCGACGGCCGCGCCCTCCATCACCGCGTAGTCGACGGAGATCTTCGGCAGCGTCGGCCAGACCTCGCCGAGCACCTCCTCGCGGGCCGGCGTCTGCCACACCTCGGCGATGCGGTCGAGCCCGGCGTGCAACTCCGGCTGCTGGCGGGCGAGCTCGGCCAGGAACACGTCGACCCGCCACACGAACATGCTGGCGTTCCAGAGGTAACGGCCGGACTCCAGGTAGGAGACCGCCACGTCGTACGCCGGCTTCTCCTTGAACTCCTCCACCGTGCGGATCGGGCCGTCGCCGACGCCCTCGCCGCACTGGAGATAGCCGTAGCCGGTCTCCGGGCGGGTCGGCTTGATCCCGACCGTCATCAGCAGGCCCCGCTCGGCGCCCTCGACCGCGCGGCGCACGGTGTCGACGTAGCCGTCCGGGTCGGCGATCAGGTGGTCGGCCGCGAACGAGCCCATCACCGCCCGCGGCTCGCGCCGCGCGATCACCGCTGCGGCCAGCGCGATCGCCGCGCAGGAGTCGCGCGGCGAGGGCTCCACCAGGATGTTTTCCTCGGGTAGGGCCGTGAGCTGCCGGGCGACGGCCGTCGCGTGGGACACGCCGGTCACCACCAGGGTCCGCTCCGGGGTCGTCAGCGGCGCCAACCGCTGGACCGTCGCCTGCAAGAGTGAGGCGGCGGTGCCGGTGAGCGGATGCAGAAACTTAGGGTGACCGGCTCGGGACAGCGGCCACAGACGTGTACCGCTACCGCCCGCCGGAATGACGGCGAAGAGCATCAACCAATCATGCCTGTCGTGTGTGACGGGTCACGCGTCAGCCCGCGGCGCGGCTCCACGCGGCCACGTGCACCTCGGCGCTCGACTCCCAGGTGAACTCCTTGGCCCGGTCGAAACCGGCCTTGGCCAGCGACAGCCGCCGCGACTCGTCGTCGAGCAGCGCGGCGAGGTCGGTCGCGATCTGGGCCGGGTCCTCGCTCGTGTACGCCACCGCGTCGCCACCGACCTCGGGCAGCGAGAGCCGCGGCGTGGTGAGCACCGGCGTGGCGCAGGCCATCGCCTCCAGGATCGGCAGGCCGAAGCCCTCGCCGTAGGACGGGTAGGCGGCGACCAGCGCACCGCCGAGGAAGCCGGGCAGGTCGGCGTAGCGCAGGTAGCCGGGGCGCAGCAGCCGCAGGTGGGCGGGGACCTCGGCGACCGCGCGGTCGATGTCGTCGTCGTGCCCCTGGCCGCCGGCGATCACCAGCGCCGGCGGGTCAGTGCGGTCGCGCACCGCCTGGGCCCAGCCGCGGATCAGGTTGGGGACGTTCTTCCGGGGCTCCTTGGCGCCGAGGAACGCCACGTAGTCGCTGCCGCCGAGGCCGAGGCGGGCGCGGACCCGCGCCTTCTCCTCGTCGGTCGGGGGGTGGAACGCGCCGTGGTCGACCCCGTGGTAGGCCACGTCGATGCGGGTCGGGTCGGCGTCGAGCAGCCGGATCAGCTCGTCGCGGGTCGCCTTGCTCGGCACGATCACCCGCTCGGCCCGGCGGAGGGCGGTCTTGATGGCGCTGCGGAAGAACGTGCGGCGGGACTTGTCGTAGTGCTCCGGCTCGGTGAAGAAGGTGGCGTCGTGGACGGTCACCGTCACCGGGCAGCCGGCCCGCAGCGGACAGGTGTAGAAGGGCGAGTGCAGCACCTCGGCGCCGACCTGCTGGGCGAGCAGCGGCAGACCGGTCTGCTCCCAGGCGAGGCGGGCCGGGCGGTGGGCGACGGCGGCGGGGGCCGGGACGACCTCGGCGGCGGGCAGCATCCGCCCGTAGCGCTCGACGTCGGTGCGCAGCGCGACGACCGCCAGCTCGACCTCGGAACCGATCACCTTGCCAAGGGCGCCGAGCAGCCCGTCGACGTATCTGCCGACGCCACCCCGGTCGGCGGGAACACTCGTGGCGTCGACGAGTACGCGGGGCGGACTACCGGGGGTCACTGGGCGTCTCCTTGAGGCAGCTCTTGGTGAGCGTCGGGATGGCTATCTACGTTTGGACCGTGGTGCGGCTGTGTCCAACAACACTTACGTAGAGCCTACGCCGCGCGGATCGACCAACGATGTCTGCGACGCGACGGTAAGACTTTTCCCGAGGTGAGTGAGTCGGGAGTGAGTACTGTCCGGCATTGTGATCGAACGCTTCGCCACCGCCGCCGCCGATGATCCCGCCCAGCCGTTGCTCACCTGGTACGACGACGCGACCGGTGACCGCACCGAGCTGTCCGGCGCCACACTCGACAACTGGGTCGCCAAGACGGCAAACCTGCTGGTAGACGGCTTGGGGCTGGGTCCAGGCGACCAGGCCGGCGTGCTCCTCCCGCCGCACTGGCAGACCGCCGCCGTACTTCTGGGCTGCTGGGCGGCGGATGTGAAGATCGTCCCGCCCGCCCTCAAGGTCACGAATGAGAAAATTTCTGTAGATGTCATCTTCGCGTCGGCCGATCGGGTGAGCGACGCGGAGGGATGGAGCACGAGCGAGCGGTTCGTCCTCGGGCTCGCCCCGATGGCGCTGCCTATGCGGACAGTACCGTCCGGTTTCGTCGACTACGTGGCGGAGGTCCGGAGCTACGGCGACCACTTCACCCCGTACGAGCCTAAAAAGGACGACGAGCTGGTGAGGCGCGCGGCCGAGCGCGCGGCGGAGCTGGGCCTGGAGCCCGGCGACCGCGTGCTGGTCGACGCGGCGAAGCACCCCGACCCGCTGGACTGGCTGCTGGCGCCCTTCGCGGGCGGCGCGACGCTGGTGCTCTGCGGCGCGCTCGACCCCGCCCGGACCGAGGACCGGGCGGCGGCCGAGAAGGTCACAACTCGGCTGGTATGACCTCGCGCAACGCGCCGTCGGGCGCCCACACGTAGAAGGCGGCCCGGTCGCTCAGCCACGGCCGGGCCCGCACCTCACGCTCGCTGAGCACCTTCTCGTCGACCTCGAGCAGCACGAAGCGGGAGCCGTCGGCGTTGCCCTCGCGCCAGCCCGGGCCGTACAGCGCGTCGACCAGGCGGTCCCGCCGGCCGGGCACGAGCACGCCGCCGACGACCCAGTCGGCGGGCACGCGGCACCAGCAGGTGCGGGTGACCTTGGCGAGCGGGCTGAACGCGTGGTTGCCGTCGATCCACACGCCGAGAGTGTCGGTGACGGTCAGCCGCAGGTACGCGTTCATGGCTAGTGAGACGCGGCGGCCGCGCGGCTTCGTTGTCGGCTGTCCGGTCAGCTCTTTCGGGCGAACCGACGAAACTCCTCCAGCGACTCGGGGTTGGCCAGCGCACCGGTCGCCGCGACCTGCTGGATGGGGGTACCGGTGAGGATCCGCTTCACCGGCACCTCGAGCTTCTTGGCGCTCAGCGTGCGCGGCACGGCCCGCACCTGGTGGATCTCGTCGGGGATGTGCCGCGGCGAGAGGGCGGTACGCAGCTCGCGGGCGATCCGGGCGCGCAGCTCGTCGTCGAGCTGGCGGTCGCCGGCCAGCACCACGAAGAGCAGCAGCTCGCCCTGCCCCTCGCCGTCGAGGTGGACGACCACCGAGTCGACGACCTCGGGCAGGCCCTCGACCACGGAGTAGAACTCGGCGGTGCCCAGCCGTACGCCGCCGCGGTTGAGCGTGGCGTCGGAGCGGCCCGTGATCACGCAGGTGCCCCGCTCGCTGATCGTGATCCAGTCACCGTGCCGCCAGACGCCGGGGTAGACGTCGAAGTACGCCTCGCGGTAGCGGCTGCCGTCGGTGTCGCCCCAGAAGCCGACCGGCATGCTCGGCATCGGCGCGGTGATCACGAGTTCGCCGAGTTCACCGATGACCGGCTTGCCGGCGGCGTCGTACGCCTCCACGCGCGCGCCGAGGCAGCGGCAGGAGAGTTCGCCCTCGTACACCGGGACGAGCGGGGCGCCACCGATGAAGCCGGTGCACACGTCGGTGCCGCCGGAGAGGGACTGGAGCTGCACGGTGGGGCTGACCGCCTCGTAGACCCAGGCGAAGCCCTCCGGCGTCAGCGGGGCGCCAGTCGAGCCGACCCCGCGCAGCGTGGCGCCGGCCCGCGGGGTGAGGCCCGCCTTTCGGCAGGCGAGGATGAACGGCGCACTGGTGCCGAAGTAGGTGACGCCCGCCTCCTGCGCCAGCCGCCACAGCGCGCCGAGGTCGGGCGACCCGGGGTTGCCGTCGAAGAGGACGATCGCGGCGCCCACGGCCGGGCCGGAGGCGAGGAAGTTCCACATCATCCAGCCGGTGGTGGTGAACCAGAAGAAACGGTCACCGGGGCCCAGGTCGTGGTGGAGCGCGAGCATCTTGAGGTGCTCGACCAGGATGCCGCCGTGGCCGTGCACGATCGGCTTGGGCAGGCCGGTCGTGCCAGAGGAGTAGAGGACATAGAGCGGATGGTCGAAGGGGACCGGCTCGAAGGTCAGCTCCTCCTCCGTCGCCGGCCACTCGAAACCACCGGGGTACTCCGAATCACCGGCATACTCCGAATCACCGGGATACTCCGAATCATCGGCATACAGGTAGGGCAGCGTGATCGTGTGCCGCAGCGACGGCAGCGCCTCCTGGATCGCGCCCACCTCGGCCCGGCGGTCGACGGGCTTGTCGCCGTACTGATAGCCGTCGACCGCGAGGAGCACCGTGGGCTCGATCTGCTGCCACCGGTCGACCACGCTCCGTGTGCCGAACTCGGGCGCGCAGGAGGAGAAGACCGCGCCGAGGCTGGCGGCGGCGAGCATCAGCACATACGTCTCGGGGATGTTGGGCGCGTACGCCGCGACCCGGTCACCCCGCCCCACGCCCAGCCGCCGCAGCTCCGCCCGCGCCCGCCGCACCTGCTCGCGCAGCTCCCGCTTGGTGAGCGTGACCGGCTCGCGGGTCTGCGAGTACGCGATCACCACCGGGTCGTCGGGCGCCAGGCCGGGCATGCGGAGCACATGCTCGGCGTAGTTGAGCGTGGCGCCGGGAAACCAGCGCGGTCCCGGCATCGCGGGATCGTCGATCACCGCGGTCGGCTGGTCGTACGCCCTCACGTCGAAGTAGTCCCAAATGGACCGCCAGAACCCGGGCAGGTCGTCGACCGACCACTGCCACAGGTCGGCGTATCCGGCGAAGTCCAACTCCCGATGCTCGCGCAGCCAGCGCAGGTAGGCCCCGATACGGGACCGGTCTCGTACGTCTACCGGTGGCGTCCACAACTCTGTACCCGCACTCATCCAGTCATCTTGCCCGCCTGCGGAGGGAGCCGCGAAACCGGTACGGTGCGCGCATGCGACATCTGTGGAGTTTGATCGCCGGCTTGGTCGCCGCGCCGCTCACCTGGGTGCTCGTCTCGATGGGCCAGTCCGGGTCGGCCGGCACCGTGGCGGGATGGGCGGAGAGCCGCCAGTACCACACGGCGGACCTCATCGAGCCAGCCGCGTACCTGGCGGTGGCCGGCATCCTGCTGGGCGTGATCGGTACGCTCCGCTTCTCGCCGCTCGGCCCGCTCTTCGCCGGGCTGCTGCTCATCGCCCCGTACGCCGGGCTCTTCGCCAACCCGCTGGCGGTGCGCGACGCCGTACCGGAGGGCTGGACGGTGCTCGACCGCGACATCCCGCTGCTCGTACCGCTCGACAACGGCACGCTGCCGCTGCTCGGCGCGCTGCTCGTGGTGGCCGCGTTCAGCGTGCAGCGGTGGCGGCGGTGGCCGGTGGCCAGCGGCTACGCGCCCGAGCCGTACGTGCCGAAGGACGATCCGGACACGCTGCCCGACCTGCTCACGCCATCGACGCCGCTCTCCACCTCCCCCTTCACGTTCGACACGCGGCCGCTGGCCGATCCGGACGAGACGCCCACCGTCCCCAGCCGCCCCCGCGACACTCCTTGGTCGGCACCGCCCTCGTCTGCCGCCAAGCGCGGTAACGGCGAGTTGTAGCAGTTCAGGGGCTTGCCCCCGCGGGGTACCGTGCCCTGCGGACGATGATGGGGAGGGCACATGCGCCATGCCGGATCACTCCTGCTGTCTCTGTTTCTGGCGCCACTGATCTGGGTCTCGACCGGCTACGGCATCACCGAGGTCAACCGTGCCCGCGTGCGGTTCGCCGGCGGGTTCGAGCTCGAGCTGGTGCTCGGCATGCTCGCCCTCCTCGCCGCCGGCGCGCTGTACGCCGTGCTGGTCATGGCGCGCCTCTCCCCGATCGGGCCGGCCCTCGTCGGGCTGACCTTCCTGGGGCTCGCCGGCTGGGCGACCTTCGACCCGCGCTCGTACTTCGACGTGATGCCCACCGACCTGCGCGGCGGTGACTTCGCCCTCGTGTACCCCGCGCTCGGATACGCCGCGCTGCTCGCGGTGCCCCTGCTCGCCACACTGGTGAGCCCGCGGCGGTGGCGGCGGTACGCGCACGCGGCTCCGGCCAGGCCGGCCGTCCCGCCGCCGTACCCGATGCCGGGCGGGGGCATGCCTCCGGGCGCCGTCCCGCCTGGTGCACCGTACGGTCCGCCGTACGCCGGCCCGCCCACCTTCGCCGCGACGCCCGGCTACCTGGCCCCGCCTCCGATGCCCGGCGGTCCGGCGCCGGGCATGCCGGGCGCGCCCGTGCCGGCTGGTCCGGTGCCCGGCGCGCCGGTCTCCGGTGCGCCCCAGCCGCCGGTGCCGGCCCAGCCCGTGGACACCGCGCCGACGACGGCCTTCCCGGCGAGCCCGCACATGCCGGTCCCGCCGGCGCCCACCTCTGTGCCGCCCGCGCCTACCTCTGTGCCGCCGGCGCCCGCCCCGGCGACGCCCACGCAGCGGATCCCGACCCAGACGCCGCCCCCGCCGGTCGAGCAGGAGACCACGCAGATCCTCCGGCCGGCGCCCGAGCCCACCGACGCCACGACCCGCATCCCGACCTCGCCGGCGGTCGCACCGCCCGAGGCGAGCCCGCCCGCGCCCGAGGCGCCTCCCACGCCGCCGGTCGACGACCAGACCACGACGCTGATCAACCGCGGCGACACGGAGGCGACCCAACTGCTGAAGGGTCCGCCGCCGCCCGACGCCTATCCGCGGCCGGCCTGGTCGGCCCCGACACCGCCGCCGATCACGCCGCCGGGCGCCCGCACCGACCCCGACGACCTCGACGACCCGGAGGCGACCCAGCCCTCCCGCTGATCAGCGGAAGTTCTTGAGGAGCTGGCGCGCGATCACGATGCGCTGGACCTGGTTGGTGCCCTCGTAGATCTGAGTGATCTTGGCGTCACGCATCATGCGCTCGACCGGGAAGTCGCGCGTGTAGCCGTATCCACCGAGGAGCTGGACCGCGTCGGTGGTGATCTCCATGGCGGCGTCGGAGGCGAAGCACTTGGCGGCGGCGCCGAAGAAGGTGAGGTCGGCGTCGCCGCGCTCGGAACGGGCCGCCGCGGCGTACGTGAGCTGCCGGGCCGCCTCGAGCTTCATCGCCATGTCGGCGAGCATGAACTGCACGCCCTGGAAGTCGGCGACCGGCTTGCCGAACTGCTTGCGCTCGGTGACGTACTGGGCGGCGACGTCGAGCGCGCCCTGCGCGATGCCGAGCGCCTGGGCGGCGATCGTCACGCGCGTGTGGTCGAGCGTGCGCATCGCGGTGGTGAAGCCGGTGCCGGGCTCGCCGATCATGCGGTCGGCCCGGATGCGTACGCCGTCGAGATAGACCTCGCGGGTCGGCGACCCCTTGATGCCGAGCTTCTTCTCCGGGGCGCCGAAGCTGACTCCCGGGTCGGACTTGTCGACCACGAAGGCGGAGATGCCCTTGGCTCCCACGCCCGGCTCGGTGACCGCGAACACGGTGTAGAAGCGGGACGCGCCGGCGTTGGTGATCCAGCGCTTCACGCCGTCGAGTACCCAGTGGTCGCCGTCACGGACGGCCCGCGTGGTCATCGAGGCCGCGTCGCTGCCCGCCTCTGGCTCGGAGAGGCAGTACGAGAACATCGCCTCGCCGCTCGCCACCGGCGGCAGGAACTTGCGCTTGAGCTCATCCGAGCCAGCCAGCAGCAGCGGCATGGTGCCGAGCTTGTTGACCGCGGGGATGAGCGACGAGGAGGCGCACGCCCGCGCGACCTCCTCGATCACGATCGCCGTGGCGAGGGCGTCGGCACCGGCGCCGCCGTACTCCTCGGGGATGTGCGGGGCGTGGAAGTCGGCCGCGCGCAGGGCCTCGTAGGACGCCTTGGGGAACTCTCCGGTCTCGTCCGCCTCGGCGGCGTGGGGCGCGACCTTCGCTTCACATACCGCACGAACCGTTTCGCGAACGGCCTCGTGCTCCTCAGGGAGCCGGTACGCTTCGAACAATTCTGTCGGCATAACGCCTCCCCTTGGCGATCTTCGTGCGTGAATGTGAGGATACCGACCAGCGTTCAGGCGCCGTTCCCGACCGCGTAGGCTCACGCACTATCGTCGGCTGCACACCCAGGCAGGCCGAGCTGTTTGCCCAATAGACCCAAATAGTCCGTAATCGGTGCCGTCGTGGGCGGCCCTCCCGAACCGCGACGCGAAGCGCCGCCAAGTGCGAGCGGAGAACACAGGCGTGACGATCCCGTACCCGAGCACCCAGCCCATCCCTGCGATCGGCGCGGTCACCCCGCCGTCCGGCGCGGCCCGGCCTCGGCTGGCGTTCCTCGGCACCGGCTACCTGGGCGCGACCTACGCGATCTGCTTTGCCGAGCTGGGATACGAAGTGCTCGGTTTCGATGTCGACGAGGCCAAGATCGCCAAGCTGGCCGGCGGCGCGGTGCCGTTCCACGAGCCCGGCCTCGACGAGCTTCTGCGCCGCAATTTGGCGGCCGGCCGGCTCCGCTTCACCACCGATTACAAAGAGACGGCCGACTTCGCCGACGTCCACTTCATCTGCGTGGGCACTCCGCAGCGGGCCGACGGGATGGGCGCCGACCTCGTCTACGTGGAGGCGGCCGTCACCGGCCTCGCCCAGCACCTCACCCGCAAGGCGCTGATCGTGGGCAAGTCGACGGTGCCGGTGGGCACGGCCGAGTGGGTCGAGCAGCTCGTGGGCAAGCACGCCCCGGCCGACCTGGGCATCGAGGTCGCGTGGAGCCCCGAGTTCCTCCAGGAGGGATTCGCGGTCGAAGACGTGTTGCGGCCCAACCGGATCGTCATCGGCGTGAAGAGCGAGTGGGCCAACGCCATGCTCTACGCCTCGCACAAGGGCGTCTTCGACCTCGCCGCCACCGAAGACCGCGAGGTGCCGCTGGTCGTGACCGACTTCGCCACCGCGGAGCTGGTCAAGGTCGCCGCCAACGCCTTCCTGGCCACCAAGATCTCGTTCATCAACGCGATGGCCGAGGTGTGCGAGGTCGCCGGCGGTGACGTGACCCAGCTGGCCCGCTCGATCGGCTACGACCCCCGCATCGGCAACCGCTTCCTCCAGGCCGGCGTCGGCTTCGGCGGCGGCTGCCTGCCCAAGGACATCCGCGCGTTCCAGGCGCGGGCCCAGGAGCTGGGCGCCGGCGAGGCGCTGCGCTTCCTGCACGAGGTCGACCTGATCAACCTCCGCCGCCGCACCCGCGTGCTCCAGCTCGCCGCCGAGCTGCTCGGCCGCCGCTCCGGCCCGGCCGGTCCCGACCTCTCCGGCACGCGCGTCGCCGTGCTCGGTGCCACCTTCAAGCCCAACTCCGACGACGTGCGCGACGCGCCGTCGCTCGCGGTCGCCGCGCTGCTCGCCAAGGCCGGCGCCGACGTCCGCGTTTACGACCCGGAGGGCATGGAGAACGCCAAGGTGGCACAGCCCGACCTGGCGTACGAGCCGTCGATGAACGACGCCGTCCGCGGCGCCGACCTGGTGTGCGTGCTGACCGAGTGGGCCGACTTCCGTAACGCCGACCCGGTCGCGCTCGGCGAGCTGGCCGCCGGCCGGCGCGTGATCGACGGGCGAAACTGCCTCGACTCGGCACTGTGGACCCACGCTGGATGGGAGTACAGGGGCATGGGTCGCCCGTAGACTTGGGACGCCGTTCTTAGGCATGCTTTCGGGGAGTCCACTGTGTGGGGCTCCGCGGCAGAGAGGGTGCCATGGCGACGTACAAGTGCTCGTCGTGTGGCCGGCAGATCCAGCCGGCACCACAATGCCCGCACTGCGGTGCCCTTCAGGGCCAGTGGGCTGACGAGCTGGCCAAGATCGAGCGTTCGATAGCGGAGATCAAGGCCGACGACATCCGCATCGCCAAAGAGGCCAAGCTCAACGCGCAAAAGCTCCAGGCGGCCCAGTTCCAGCGCGACATCCTGGCGCACGCCAACGCGAAGTCGCAGGACAAGGTGCGGCAGTCCACTCGGACGCGTCGCCGCACCTTCGTCCGCCGCCCGCCCAACGCCGCGCCCGGGGCCGGTGGCCCGCCGCCTCCGCCGCCCCGGCGCGTGCCCCGGCAGGACGGCGCCCGGCCCACCGCCACCGCGCCACCGCCGCCTCTCCCGCCGGAAGACGTCCAGCCCGAGCACCGGCCGGAGGCGTCCACCCGCGAGGTGCAAAACATCTACCTCGGCCTGGGCGGCCTGCTGCTGGGCATCGCCGCGGTCGTGTTCGCCGCTGTGGCGTTCACCTCGTTCGACGACATCAGCCGCGCGGCGATCCTCATTGGAGCGACCGTGCTCATGCTGGTCGCCTCCCCCGTGGTGGCCCGCAAAGGTCTGATCTCCACCGCCGAGACGATCGCCGCCGTCGGGCTCGGACTCGTGCCCTTGGATGGGTACGCACTGTGGACGGTCGACCAGATCCGCTCCGACAACGTGCCGGGCGCGGTCGTGGCGGGCATCGTCTTCGCGCTGACCGCGTTGATCGCCGGCTGGTACGCGGCGCTGACCGGGCTGAGCGTCCCGCGATACGCGACCGTGCTCGCGCTCCAGCCGGTCCTGCCTCTGCTCGCGTACGAGTGGATCAGTGGGCCGGCCGGCTGGGCTCTCGTACTGACCGTGGTGGCCGCGCAGGATCTGCTGCTCGCACGGCAGTTCGACCAGCGGGGGCGGCTCGCCACGCCGCCCTGGCTGGGCTCGCCCGTCACCGCGCCGCCCGAGCCGGCGACCGACCGGCCCGAGCCAGCCGAGCCCGGCGACGGCGAGTCGCGGAAGACGCCTCCGTCGGCCGAGCGCCCGGAGAGCGCGCCGGAGGAGTCCGACGCGGTCGTCACCGACGCTGACGCTGCCCGCAACCTCCCGCCCGCGCCGGCCGCCGCGTGGCTGCGCCAGCTCACCTGGGGGCTGAGCGCGCTGGCCGTCGCCGCCGCGGTCCTCTTCGCCGCGGTCGCCACACTCCGCGCAGACACGCCGCCCGGCGCGCTCGCCGCCGGGCTCACGCTCGTGCTCGCGGCCGCGGTCGGCGTGGCCGGCGCGACCCCGCTGGGGCAGCGGGTCGTCGACGCGGCCGCCGCGGTGCTCACGCTCGCCGTGATCGGGGCGGCCTCGCAGCTCGTGGCGGTCGCCATGCCGGGGCGGGCACTCCTGCTGATCGCCGCCGTGATCGCGCTGACCGGTCTCGGCGTGCGCGCCGTGCCCGAGTCGATCCGGCGGGGGCCCCAGCTCGCCTCGGCCGTGGCACTCATCGTCATGGGCGTGGTGGTCGCCGGCACCGCCATCCGCGCCGCCGTGGCGCCCGTGCGCGCGGCGTTCCCTGTGTGGGAGGCCGACCTCTCCGCCTACCACGACCGCCTCGCGGAGGCCGCAGGGCCCGCGGGCTGGCAGCTTGCCGCGACCGCCCTGCTGCTCACGGTCGCCGCCGCGCTCTCGCTCCCACCGCAGGCACGGCGTGAGTCCGCGGTCGCCGGCGTGGCGCTCACCGCGCTGGCGGCGCCGGCCTCCTTCGCGCTGCCGTGGAGCGCCGCGCCGTGGCTGCCGGTGCTCGCCGCGATCGGCATCGGCGCCACCGGGCTGTACGCCAGCACCGAGCGCGCCGCGCGCGCACACGTCGCCGCCGCGGCGGTGGTCGGGCTGGTGGGCGCGGGCGCATCCCTCGCCCGGCCGTCCTCCACCGCGGCCGTACTCGCCGTCCTGACGCTCGCCGGCGTGCTGATCGCGATCGCCGGCTCGTGGCTGCCCGAGCAGGCCGACGCGCTGCGCGACGAGCCGGCGCCGGCCCAGTTCCTGCGCGCCGGTCCCGCCGCCGAGATGGTGGGCGAGTGGGCGTCCGGCGGGGCCGCGTTCGCGATGCCGGGGGCCGCCGCGGCCGCGGTCGCCGCCACCGCGCCAGTCCGCGAGGAGGCCGCCGTACCGATCCTCGCGGCCGCGTTCGTGGCGGTGTGCGCGACGCTCGGATACGCGGCGCTCGCGCAGGTCGCGTGGCGGCGCATCGCGCTCCCGCTCACGGTCGGCACCGGGCTCGGCGCGCTGGCGGTGACGGCGGCGGCGTTCGGCGCTCCGGGGGCGGAGGTGGCCGACGCCTGGGTCGGCGCGCTGCTGCTGGTCGGCGCGGTACTGCTCTTCCTCGCCCCGTCGATCGACGCCGGGCGGCGCCCCGACCGCCTGCTCGACGGCACCGACTTCGCGGCCGCGGCGGCGATCGCGGGCATCGTCGGCACGTTCGCCCGCATCTCCGGCATCCTCTTCCCCGGTGCGGTGCTCGCGGTCGCCGCGCTGCTCGTGCTCTTCGTCGCCGTCGGCGTACGCGCGATGCCCGCCGAGTGGCGCCGCGGGCCGGTCCTCGGCGTCGCGGCCAGCGGTGCGGTGATCGCGGTGATCGCCGGCTACACCGCGCTCAGCGGCGGCCTGCGTGTACTCGCCACGCCGGGCGCGCTCTGGGAGGCCGACCTGGGCGCCTGGCCCTCCGGCCCGGGCGGCGTGGGCTGGCAGGCCCCGGTCGCGCTCGTGCTGCTGGCCGGCGCCGCCGCGATCGTGCTGCCCCGCCCGTGGGCCTACGACGTCGCCGCCGTCTGCGTGGGCCTCGCCACCATCGGCGCCCCGGTCGCACTCGGCCTGCCCTGGTGGTCGCCGATGCTGGTCGGCGGCGCGGTCGCCACCATCTACGGGATCGCCGCGACCATGGCCGACGACCCCCGCGCCGGGCTCGCCCGCGCCACCGTCGCCGCCGGCGTCGCGCTGCACGCGGTCGGCGCCAGCCTCGTACGCCCGTGGACCACCGCCGTGGCGCTCGCCATGGTCGTACTCGTCGGCGCGCTCGTGGCCACGCTCGCGCGGATGCTGCCCGCGCTCGACGACGCCGACCTCGAGCAGATCCCGGGCAGCGCGCCACCGCCCGAGGCCGAGATGCCGCTCCACCTCGGCCAGATCGGCGGCGCGGCGGCGGGCGGCGCCCTGCTCGCCCTCCCCGGCGCGCTCGCCTCGACGGTCGCCGCCCTCGGCTACGGCGCCTCGGCGGTGCTCGCGTGGGCGCTGGTCGGCTCCTTCGCCGGGCTCGCGGTGATCGCGGTCGCCCGCCGGCGGATCGCCCGCTACCTGCCGTACGCCACCGTGGGCGTCGCCGGCGGCGCCACCATCACCGCGTTCGCTGCGCTCCCCACCGGCCTGCCGATCGGCGTGTACGCCGCGGCCGCCGTCCTGCTCGGCGTGGTCGCCGAGCTCCTGCGCAGCGCCACGCCACCACCGCGGTACGTCGGGCAGCCCACGCAGCGCTGGTCGGTGATGCTCGGGGGCGTGTGGCGCCGGATGCCCTCCGGGCTGGCGCCGCGCGGCCAGTGGTCGGTCAGCCCGGAGATGGGCGCCGTGCTCGCCGCCGCGCTCCCGACGCTGCTCGCGTTCGCCGCCATCGCGCCCGCGCTGGTGGCCGCGCTGGTCGATCCACACCAGACGCTCAACCACATCTGGGACGGCCCGCCCGCCGCGCTCACCGCGCCGGACCGCTCGGTCGATCCCAGCGACGTGCTCGGCACGCTGCTGCTCACCATCGCGGCCGCGCTGGCGGCGATCGGCTTCGGCGGGCGGCGCTTCGCCCAGGCCATCCCGGTGATCCTGCCGGGCGCGGCGGTCACGCTGCTGATCACGCCGATCGCGTTCGGCGCCGAGTGGCCGGCGTCGACGATGGCCGCGCTCGCCGTCTACACGCTCGCGATGCTCGGCCTCGCGCTCACCCCGCCTCCGCCTCCGGCCGAGCGCGCCCGCGCGCTGCGGGTCACCCGCGTCGTGGTCTTCGCGCTCGGCCTGGCAGCGGGCGGCGCCGGCCTGGCCGGCAGCCTCGCCAGCGAGTCGCTGACGCTCGTCACGCTGGGCGGTTCGGCCGTGGTCGGTGCCATCGCGGCGATCTTCGGGCAGAGCCAGCGGGCCCGCATCCTCGGCTGGCTCATCGCCGCCGCGTCGGCCATGAGCTTCGTGCTGACCGCCGCGCTGATCGCCGGGCTGCCCGCCGCCTGGTCCGCGTACGGCGTACTCGCCGTCGGGGCCGCCCTCCTCGTGGTCGCCGCCCTGATGCCGCGGCTGCGCCGCCCCGAGGCGTTCCGCGAGGCGGCGACGGTCGAGTGGAGCGGATACGGCGCCGCGCTGGTCGCCCTGGCCCTCGCCTTCGACTCGCTGGGCCACGTGGCCGGCCTGCTCGCCGCGTGGGGCGCCGTACTCGGCATCGCCGCCGCCCGCCCGGGCCGCCGCCCGCTGGAGCGGCGCACGCTCTTCTGGGCCAGCATCCTGTGCGAGATCGTGGCCTGGTGGCTGTTCATGGCGCTGACCGACGTGTCGGTGCCCGAGGCGTACACGCTGCCGTTCGCCGCCCTCGCCCTGCTGGTCGGCCTGATCGAGCTACGTCAGCGCCCCGACCTGAGCAGTTGGACCGCGTACGGCCCCGCACTGATCGCCGCCTTCGTGCCGACCCTGGTGATCGCCATCCGCACTGACGCCAGCCCCACGCGCGAGGTACTCCTGCTGCTGGGCGCCGTCGCGACGGTCATTTTCGGGGCCCGCACGCGCCAGCAGGCGCCGCTGGTCATCGGCACGGTGGTCACGGTCATCTCGGCACTGCACGCCCTGACGCTGGTCGGCCTCTCGTGGCTGATCCTGATCCCGATCGGCGCGCTGCTCATCTTCTTCGGCGCCACCAACGAGAGCCGCCGCCGCACCCAGGAGCGCTGGCGCGCCGTCACTCGCATGCGCTGACGGCGCGTCGCGCGGCCGGAGCTGACAGACCGCGGAGGGCGAGGCCGCGGGAGCAGCGGTCTGGACCGCGACGGGCATCGCGGTAGCCCAAATCAGCCCTTAGAGCGAGGCGCGGAGGTTGGCGTCCTTCCGCGCCACCACATCGACCAACTCCTCCTGGAAGGCCACCACACGCGCGCGCAGGGCCTCGTCGGAGGCGGCGAGGATGCGCACGGCCAGCAGGCCGGCGTTGCGCGCGCCGGCGATCGACACGGTCGCCACCGGGATGCCGGCGGGCATCTGGACGATCGACAGCAGCGAGTCCATGCCATCGAGGTGCTTGAGCGGGACGGGCACGCCGATGACCGGCAGTGGCGTGACCGAGGCGACCATGCCGGGCAGGTGGGCGGCGCCGCCGGCGCCCGCGATGATGACACGCAGGCCGCGCGTGGCGGCGCTCTGGGCGTACTCGACCATGCCGACCGGCGTGCGGTGGGCGCTGACGACCCGCACCTCGTAGGGGACCGCGAACTCGGCGAGGGCGTCGGCCGCGGCCTTCATCGTCGGCCAGTCGGAGTCGCTGCCCATGATGACGCCCACCGTCGCGGCGCCGCCCCCGTCCCCGCCAGCGGAGACAGCACCGCCCGCGAAGCCGGCGGCGGCGGTCGGACCCGTACTCATGCGCCCTCCTGGAGCCAGCGGGCGGCGCGTGCGGCGCGGGCCCGTACGTCGTCCATGTCGTCGCCGAGCACCGTGACGTGCCCGATCTTGCGGCCGGGGCGGACCTGCTTGCCGTACAGGTGGACCTTGGCGCCCGGGTCGGTCGCGAAGAGGTGGTGCAGGCGCTCGTCGATGCCGAGGCCACCGGGCGGGCCGCCCAGCACGTTGGCCATCACCACCGCGGGCGCGGTCAGCGCGGTCTCGCCCATCGGGTAGTCGAGTACGGCCCGCAGGTGCTGCTCGAACTGTGACGTGCGCGCGCCCTCGATCGTCCAGTGTCCCGAGTTGTGCGGGCGCATGGCGAGCTCGTTGACGACCAGGCCGCCGTCGACCTCGAACAGTTCGACGGCGAGCATGCCCACGACGTCGAGCGCCGTGGCGATGTCGATCGCGAGCTGCTGAGCCGCCACCGCGAGCGCCTCCGGCAGGTCGGGCGCGGGCGCGAGCACCTCCACGCAGATGCCGCCCTGCTGCACGGTCTCGACCACCGGATAGGCCGCGACCTGCCCAAACGGCGAGCGGGCCACCTGCACGGCCAGCTCCCGCCGCAGTGGCACGCGCTCCTCGGCGATCAGCTCCACGCCGGGCGGCAGCGGGTCGTCCGGGCCGAGCATCCACACGCCCCGCCCGTCGTAGCCGCCGCGGACCGCCTTGCCCACCACCGGCCAGCCGACCTCGGCACCGAACGCCCGCACCTCATCGGCCGACCCGATCGGGCGCCAGCGCGGCACCGGTGCGCCGAGGGCGGCGAGCCGCTCGCGCATGGCGCGCTTGTCCTGGGCGTAGACGAGCGCGTCCGCCCCAGGATGCACCGCCACGCCCGACGCGGCCAGCTCGCGCACCGCCTCGGTGGGCACGTGCTCGTGGTCGAAGGTGACGACGTCGCACCCCTTGGCGAACGTGCGGAGCGCCGCCAGGTCGGTGTGATCGCCGTACTGCACGTCGGCGGCGACCAGCGCGGCACCATCCTCGGGCGAGGCGGCGAGCACGCGCAGCGACTGGCCGAGGGCGATCGCGGCCTGATGGGTCATCCGGGCCAGCTGCCCACCGCCCACCATGCCGACAACGGGCAGACCGGTTCGGGTATCCATCTCGCGCGCAAGCCTAGCTGCACTTTCCGCCCCCACTCAGGTGAGGGGCGCGCGTGCCGGCCGAAGGGCCACACCGCCCGACCTGACACAATCGCGCGTCATGCGACCGCTGAACGCCACCGCCGCGTCCCTGCTGGGCTTCCTGCACGAAGGGCCGATGACCGGCTGGGACCTGGTCGCCGCCGCGCAGGAGCGGATCGGTGACTTCTGGTCCCTCACGCAGAGTCAGGTGTACCGGGAGCTGAGCACGATGGCCGAGGCGGGGCTGCTGCGCGCCGGTGCACGGGGGCGGCGTGACCGCAAGCCGTACGAGATCACCGACGCCGGGCGGGAGGCCTTCGCCAAGTGGGTCGACAAGGAGCCCGGCCCGGAGACCATCCGCTTCCCGCTGCTGCTCACCGTCATGTTCGGCCGCCACCTGCCGCCTGAGCGGCTCGCCGCCTACCTGGAGGCGCACCGGGCGGCGCACGCCGAGCGGCTGGCCGACTACGAGCGGGAGCGGGCCGAGCTGCCGCCCGACGCCGACCCGCACGCGGTGGCCACGCTCACCTTCGGCCTGGCGTACGAGAGGGCCGTGCTGGACTGGTTCGACGCTCTCCCCGCCGGGCTGGGGAGCCGCTGAGCACCACCACGATCGGGTCGGTGGCGAGCGGGTCGTCCGCGCACAGCTCGGCGGCGAGGGCGGCGTCCAGCTCCCCCGCCACGCCCACCACCCCGCCCGCGCCCACGATCGCGCAGCCGCCCAGCGTCGCGTACGCCTCCTCCGGCAGCGCCGTGCGCAGGGCGGCCAGCACCTCCGCGGCGACGCGCGCGGGCTCCTCCGGCGGGAGCACGACGCAGACCCCGCCCGGCCGCGGTCCCCGTACCCCGTGGATGGCGGCCGGACCGACCGCGGCCCGCAGCGTGCCGACCCGCTCGACCGCCACTTGGGCCGTCCACGGGTCGTGGAGGCCCGCGGTCGGGCGGGCCCACCGGTGCAGCGCCCGCGCGACGGCGCCGGGCTCGATCTCCCACACCGCCCGCGTGCGCCCCTGCACGACCGCGACCGGCAGCGCGGCGAGGAGCACGTGCCAGCGACCCCGCCGATACGCCTTGCGCCCCAGCCCGGCCAGGCACTCGCCGACATACCAGGCGACCTTCTCCGGCAGCTTGTCGCCGGCAGCGAAGACCTCTGTGGACACCGGCACGCGTGTCCACTGTGCACTCGCCGCCGTCGCCTCGGCCCTGAAGGTCCGATGCGGACGACGCGTGCGACTCGGCGGGGCAAGGGTTTGCAGCCAACGCTCCACAATGTACCGACGGAAGGTGGCCCCGGTGTCCACCTGCCCGCCGCCGAAGAGGGCGGTGAGCGCCTCCCACGACGGCCGCCGCGCGCCGGGCAGCCGCGGGTCGAGGAGCGCGGCGGCGAGGTCGGCCCGCATCCGCACCAGCACATCGCGCATCGGCGGGAGCAGGCTGTGCGCGGCGTGCGCGATGGCGAACTTGGCGGCCGGCGACGGCAGCGTGCCCTCCACGATCGCGGCCAGCTCGGCCCGCAACACCGGCCCGGTCGAGGGAAGCGCGCGGAGCGGGAAGCGGACGGTCACGCCGTACCGGCTCTCCAGCCGGTCCGCGACCCGGGCCAGGTGGGCGCCGCCGCCGGAGGTGTCGATCAGCGTGTCCACCTCGCCCGCCGTGGCCCGCGCGGTCGCCCAGGTCAGGTAGCTGTCCAGGTCGGGCACCGGCTCGCCGAGGTCGGCGAGGAGGCCGTCGATGTCGAACTCGTCGGCGAAGTGCGGCTGCGCGCGGTGCCGCGCTCCGGTCGAGGTGACCGACCCCAGCACCGCCGCCGCTAAGTCGGCCGCCAAGGTGCTCACTCCGGGGAAGGTGGCCGAGTAAACGGTCAGCGCGCGGCGCCCCTCCGCACCGGTCAGCGCGGCGCCCACGGTGGCCGCGCCGGCCAGCCCGTGCCCGAAGCGCACGCCGATCCGCCCGCGCCCGATCGCCGCGTCCAGCAGCGAGCGCGCGAAGCGTCCGGCACCGTCGCGCGCGGCCACGTTCTTGCGGGTACGGGCACCGCCGGCGACCTCCACGACCTCGCCAGGCAGGACGCGGCGGATGCCGGCGTAGAACGTGGCGGCCGTGTCGTCGCACGCGCCGGTGGCGATGAAGCGCCCCACCACGCCCTCGTCCGGCTCGGCGGGCACGCCGGCGGCGAGCAACGCGCCCGGCTCCGAGGCGGCGAGGATGCCGCCCGCCGTCTCGGCGTAGTAGAGCGGCGGGCCGTCGCCGTTGCGAGCGAGTACGAGTGCGCCGCGGGCCGGGTCGGCGAGGATCAGCGCGTACGGCTCGGGACCGGCCACCAGACCCGCCGCGCCGCGCGCCGCGTACCCCGCCGCGAGCGCGCTGGTCTCGGCGATCCCGTCGACGGCGAGGGCGACCCCGCCGTGCTCGTGTACGGCCGGCATGCTCGCCCGCACCAGCAGGCGGATCGCGCCGGCTCGCCAGGTGGCCGGTTCGGCGCCGCGGCGGGCGAGCGCGGTCGAGAGGGCGGTCAGGACGTTTTCGGGCGCGCCGAAGGAGGCAGCGATTCCGGCCATTAGCCGATTTTAGGACGATTTACCCCGTATGCCGCGGAGCTGGGCCACGAGTTCACCGGCGTCGGTGACCGGACGGTCGCAGACGAAGCCGCGGCAGACGTACGCCGTGGGCTGGCCACCGAGCATCGGCCGGCCGGCCAGCAGCGGTACGCCCGGCTGGTCCGGCGTGCCGGCGACGATCACCGCACCGGGCGGGGCGTGCGTACGCGCGGCCTGCGACAGCTCGTCGGCGGCACCTTCCTCGGCGACGATCGCGATCTCGTACGGCCCGGAGAGCAGCGCCTCGCCGGTCGCCGCCGCGTATCCGGTGAAGCGCGGATGCTTGTCGACGATCGGCGCGACGGTCGCCAGGGCGGCCTCGGCAGCCTCGCGGTAGCGCGTCTCCCCGCTCAGCGCCGTGTACGCCGTCAGCGCCGCCACCACCGCCGACAGGCCCGAGGGCGTGGCGTTGTCGGTGGGGTCGGCCGGGCGCGTGACCAGGCGCTCGGCGTCGTCGGCGGTGTCGTAGAAGCCGCCGTTGGGCGCGGCGAAGTGGGCCAGGGCGGCGTCGAGCAGCTCGCCGGCCAGCGCCAGCCATCGCCCCTCGCCGGTCAGCTGGTGCAGCGCACAGAAGCCCTCGGCCACCGCGCCGTAGTCTTCGAGCACGCCCGCCGGCTCGCCCACCACGCCGGCGCGGGAGACCCGCCGCAGCCGCCCGTCGACGATGTGCCGCTCGGCCAGCACCTCGCCGATCCGCCGGGCGGCCTGTGCCGTCACCCCGTCGTCGCCGATCATGGCGTGCTCGGCGAGGGCGGTGAGCGCCAGCCCGTTCCACGCGGCGACCACCTTGTCGTCGCGGGCCGGCTGCGGCCGCTGGTCGCGCACCTCCCGGAGCCGGGCGCGGCTCCGGGTCCAGCGCTCGGCCACCTCCGGGGCGGCGCCGTCGATGTCGCGGGCCAGCCGCAGCACGCTCGTGCCGTGCTCGAACGTGCCTTCCGCGGTCACCGCGAAGAGGTCTGCCGCCCAGGCGCCGTCGTCGTCGCCCAGCGCCTCGCGCAACTGGGCCGGCGTCCACGCGTACGTGGCGCCCTCCACGCCCTCGGTGTCGGCGTCGAGCGCCGAGGCCAGCCCGCCCTCCGGCGTGCCCAGCCCGTCGAGCAGGAACGCCGCCGTCTCGGCCGCGACCCGACCGGCCAGCGCGTCGCCGGTCAGCCGCCACAGGTGGGCGTAGACCCGCAGCAGCAGCGCGTTGTCGTAGAGCATCTTCTCGAAGTGCGGCACGGTCCAGGTGGCGTCGACCGAGTAGCGCGCGAAGCCGCCCGCCAACTGGTCGTAGATGCCGCCCCGGGCCATCGCCTCCACCGTGTGCTGGACGATCTCCAGGCTCGCCGCCGAGCCGGTGCGCTGGTGGTGGCGGAGCAGGAAGAGCAGGTTCATGTGCGGCGGAAACTTGGGCGCGCCGCCGAATCCCCCGTGCACCGTGTCCTGCTCCCGGACGAGCTGGAGCGCGGCGGTGTCGAGGACTCCGGCGGTGAGGGGCGTGGTGGGACCGCCCACGACCTGTGCCCCACCGATCGCCTCGACCACCGCGGCGCCCTGGCGGAGCACCGCCTCGCGCTGCTCGCGCCACGCGGTGGTGACGCTCTCCAGCAGGCGGACGAAGTTGGGGCGCGGGAAGTACGTGCCGCAGAAGAACGGCTGCCCGTCGGGCGTGGCGAACACCGTCATCGGCCAGCCGCCCTGCCCGGTCATCGCCTGCGTGGCGGTCATGTAGACGGCGTCGACGTCGGGCCGCTCCTCGCGGTCGACCTTGACGCAGACGAAGCTGTCGTTCATGAGACGGCCGACGCCCTCGTCTTCGAACGACTCGTGCGCCATCACGTGGCACCAATGGCACGCCGCGTAGCCCACCGAGATCAGCACCGGCACATCCCGGCGCCGCGCCTCCGCGAACGCCTCCTCGCTCCACGGCCACCAGTCGACCGGGTTGTCGGCGTGCTGGAGCAGGTACGGCGAGGTGGCGCTACCGAGCCGATTCACCCCTCCACCCTCTCACGCGTCGCGGTGTCCTCGCCGGACCGGCGAGGCTGGTCGGTTGTGCCGTGTTCGAGTCGTTGATTGGTTGATTAGCCGACAACTGGGCATAACCGTCTGCTGTCAGCCTGTGGCCATGCGTACGCTCTGGACGCGGGTCCGCCCCGTCGTCACCAATGCCTGGCTCGGCTTCGCCGTCCTGGCCGCGAGCGCTGTGGTGTCGGTGTGGAGCCTCGCGAGCGTGCCGCGGGCCTCGCCGCTGCCGGTGCTGCTCGGCCTGCTGCCGTGGACGATCGGCAAGTACCTGCTCTGCCCGCTGCGGTGGCACGCGCTGTCGATGAGCGGGCGCAGCCGCTGGTGGCACATCCGCGCGTACGCCGAGAGCGAGCTGATCGGCCTCGTCTCGCCCGTGCACGCCGGCGCCGACCTGTGGCGCGTACACCGCCTCCACCAGGTCGGCCTGGGGCGCACGGTGGCGGTCGCCGAGGTCGCGATGGACCGCGTGATCGGCGTGGCGGGCATCGCCCTGACCGTGGTACTCGCCGGCGTCACCCTCCCCTGGCAGATGCTCGCCGCCTTCGCGGCCGTGGCGACCGTGGCGGTGGTCGCCGCCCTGGTCGCACACCGCCGCCGCCCCGACCTGCTCGCCCGCCGCCCGCTGCCCGGACCAGGTGTGCTGGGCATGGGGCTGGCCATCTCGGTCGCGTACCAGGTGGGCGTGGCCGGCCTGATCCTCGGCGCGGTCGTCGGTGTGGGCAGCGGCGTGGGTCTGGTCGGCCTCATCACGATCTTCGCCGCCAGCCAGCTCGCCAGCATCGTCCCCCGCATCGGCGGCGCCGACCCGCACAACGCCGCGCTCGCCGTGGGCCTGGCCTCGCTGGGCGTCCCCTGGACGGCAGCGCTGGGCGCGATCTCGCTGGTGGCGGTGGTCCCCTGGATCCCCGCCCTGCTCCTGGGCGGTGGCAGCTTCGCCGCCCGCCGGGTCGCCGCCCTGCTGGCGACCGGCGCACGCCCCCGGCTCGCCGCGCTCCTCCCGAGGCACTCACCACGCCGCCGGCTCGCTCCCGACCTGGAGCCGGAGCCCACGCCGCTCCAGCCGTAGCGGACCTGTTTCAGAAGACAGATCCGGGCTACCGCGATCTGCGTCGCGGTCCCGGCCCGCTGCTCCCGCAGCCTCGCCCTCCGCGTCCACACGACCCCGCTCGGCCGGCGACACGTCATGTCCAGGCCGTCGTGGTCGCGGTCCCTTCCCGTCCGCGACGCGGTGAGCACAAAGTGGACACCGGCGCGCGGTGTGGTCCGTGACGACTGATCGCAGCGGCGAGCGCGGGCCGCCGCGGGTCAGGATGCGCCGTCGGCGCGGAGGGGGAAGACCTGCGCCTGCGCGGAGTCGAGCAGTGAACGCAGCACCGCCACGATCTTGTCGGCCGGCATGGGCTTGAAGAAGTGGTAGCCCTGCGCGGCGCTGCACCCCAGAGCGGCCAGTGCGGCGCGCTGGTCGGCGGTCTCGACGCCCTCGGCCACCACGCGCAGGCCCAGGCGGTGGCCCAGGTCGACGGTGGCGTTGACGATCGCGGCGGAGATCGGGGCGTCGGCCATCGTACGGACGAAGGAACGGTCGATCTTGACTTCGTGGACCGGGATGCGGGTCAGGAACGTGAACGACGAGTAGCCCGTGCCGAAGTCGTCGACCGACAGCTGGACGCCCAGGTCGCGGAGGGCGCTGAGCACCTCGTCGATGACCTCCAGCTCGCTGAGCACGACCGTCTCGGTGATCTCGAGGACCAGCCGGCGAGGCGGGACGCGGTGGCGGCGGAGCAGCTCGGCGATGTCGGCCGGCAGGTGGGGATCAAGCAAACTACGGGGCGAAAGATTGACCGAGATCGGCACGTCGAGGCCCTCGCGGGACCACTCGGCGGCGACGGTGAGCGCCTTGTCTACGACGTACCTGGTGAAGGGGGCGAGCAGGTCGCTGCCCTCGACCGAGCGCACGAAGTCGACCGGGCTGAGCGAACCGCGCCGGGGGTGGCGCCAGCGGATCAGCGCCTCGACGCCGGTCGGCGCGCCGGTGTCGAGGTCGACCGCGGGCTGGAGGGCGAGCACGAGCTGGTCGTCGACGGCCAGCGCCTCGCGCAGCTCCGCGAGCAGGGCCAGCCGGTCGGTGCTCGCCTCGTCCTTGGCGCTGTCGTACCAGGCGACGCTGCCGCCGCCCTCCTTTGCCTGGTACATCGCGTTTTCCGCACGCCGGACCAGCTCGGCCACGTCAGCGGAGCCGGCCGGCGCCACGACCACGCCCACCGATGCCTCGACCGACATCACCACGCCGGCCACCTCGGTCGGCGTGGCCAGGTGCTCGACCAGCGCGCGGGCCCGGCGCAGTGCCTGCGGCATCGGCGACGAGCGGTCGCCGTCGGGCGTCTCGAGGTCGGTCACCAGCAGCGCGAACTCGTCGCCGTCGAAGCGGGCCAGCAGCTCACCGGGCTCGGTCAGCGCGGTAAGCCGGGCCGCGATCGCCTGGAGCAGCTCGTCGCCGGCGGCGTGGCCGAGCGTGTCGTTGACCTCCTTGAACCGGTCGACGTCGAGCAGCAGCAGCGCCACCGGCACCTCGCGCACGACACGCCGCAGCGCCGCGTCCCCCTTGAGCAGGAACGCGGCGCGATTGGGAAGCTGGGTCAGCGGATCGTGCACCGCCTCGTACGCGGAGCGGTCGGTCAGCGCCTTGAGCGCCTGGTGCGTGGTGGCGTCGTGCAGCGCGGTGGCGAGCGCGTCGGCATAGGCGGAGAGCGCCATCCGCTCCCGCTCGCCCGGCTCCAGCGCGCGAGGGAACCGCACCCGCAGGAGGCCCACCGGGCTGCCGGCGACCCGCAGGGGCACCAGGCCCGGATCGTCGCCGAGCGTCTCCGGCAGCGGCTCGGACACGTCGGCCTCGCTGACCGTCCCCGAGGCGTCGCCGGTGTAGCGGCGGCGCTTGCCGTCGGGGCGCACGACATCGATTTCGACCGCCTCGGCACCGAAGATCGACAGCGCGCCGCTGACGCCCGCGGTGGCGACGATGCGCTCGTCGAGCTGGCTCAGCTCGCGAGTGGCGTGGGCGAACGCCGACCACAGCCGGCGCTCCTCGTCGGCCCGGAGGCGGTGACCGTAGGTCTGCTGGAGCAACCACAGCGCCGGCGGCAGCAGCAGGAGCCAGCGCAGGTCACGCTCGATCATGCTGACCACCAGGAGGCCGACAAGTATGTTGCCGACGAACATCAACAGCTTCGCGCGCAGCGCGCGCAGGAACAGCCCACCTGCCGGCCGGGCGTGCCGCACCGACAGCGTCAGCGCCGCGAGCCATCCGGTGACCAGGAGGTAGGCCAACGAGCCGAGCGCCAGTGCCCCCGCGAGGGCCGGCGTGAGCCGCGCGTCGAACGGGTCGGCGACCGCCCGCGTGGCGACCGCGCCGACCGCCACGGCGACGGTGAGCGAGCCGGCCACATGGAGGATCTCCAGCGGCGAGCGCCGGTCGGTGAAGAACGTGAGCAGGATCCACGCGACGAGTGCGCCGGCGAACGTGGCGGCGGGCAGCCACTCGGCGGGCGCCAGGTAGAGCCCGACGATGAAGGCGGCTTCGCCCCATGTGACGCTCACCGCACCGGCCCCGACCCGGAAGCGAAGCCGGGCGAGCTGGCAGAGCGCCATGACCCCCGCGGCGATGCCGGCGCGGGCGAGTGGCGACAGGTCGCCGGCGCTCGGCACATCGACCGGGATCAGCAGGCCGGCGATGGCCGCCGGCAGCGCGATGGCGAGGACGACGATGTGGAGCGCCCGGATCCGGCGCGGCGCGGCAGCGGTCGCACGCTGGGCTGTCACGGGTAACCCCTGCCCGACGGCGACAAATCTGCCCGATTGCACCCCAAAGGGGGGAAACCGTGGCGAATGTGCATCGGCGCCCCCTTCAGCCCGCAGCCCGGGGACAATGGCCCCCCGGCGAGGCTAAGCCAAACCGGTTTGCGGCAACAGGGGGCGCCGGGTCGGTTTCGCCATCAACTGCCAACGCACGCCGATGACGACGGCCGATCCGGCTCGAGGGAGCGCTCTACGCCCCCTATAACACGATCAGGCGCGGTCCGCGCGATCTGTCGGATCTTGGACAGTCTCGGCTGGCTCGGCCGATGGACCCTCCGGCGCCTGACCCGGAAACCGCCCGGGGAGGCGGCGCAGCCGCCGGTTCATGTTGCGAATCAGGAGCACCGTCGCGATCGCCAGGAGCACGATGATAAACAGCCCCATCGGCCCGGCCAGGCCGCCGGAGCGGGTGTCGCCGAAGTTGTTCTGCGCGAGCACCTGAGCAGCCGTCAGCATCACTCCACCGTACGCCCGCCTGATCAGGCCGCCACGCGGACCCCGGCGAAGAGATCCGTCTCCGGCTTCGGGGTCTCCACGTGCGACTTGACCAGCTCGTAGTCTTCGGTCGGCCAGATCCGCTGCTGGACCTCGATCGGCGCGCGAAACCACGACCCGTCGGGGTCGACCTGCGTGGCGTGCGCCCGCAGCGCGTCGTCGCGGACCGGGAAGAACTCGGCGCACTCGACCCGCGTGGTGACCCGGTGTCCCTTGTCGGTGCCGTCGTCGATCCAGTGGTCGAGCATCTCCTTGTACGGCGAGTCGAGGCCGGCGGCCACCATGCCCTCGTGCAGCGCCTGGAACTTCGCCCGGGTGAACGAGTGGTGGTAGTAGAGCTTCTGCGGCTGCCACGGCTCGCCCAGCTCCGGAAACTGCTCCGGGTCGCCGGCCGCCTCGAACGCCACCACGCTGATCCGGTGGCACATGATGTGGTCGGGGTGCGGGTAGCCGCCCTCCTCGTCGTACGTCAGCACGACGTGCGGGCGGAACTCGCGCATGAGCTGCACCAGCGGCCCGGCCGCGGCCTGCGGGTCCTGGAGGGCGAAGCATCCGTCGGGCAGCGGCGGCAGCGGGTCGCCCTCGGGCAGGCCGGAGTCGACGAAGCCGAGCCACGCCTGGTCGACGCCGAGGATCGCGCGGGCCGCCGCCATCTCGGCGCGGCGGATCTCCGCGATGTTTTCCCACACGTCGGGACGGTCCATCTTCGGGTTGAGCACACTGCCGCGCTCGCCACCGGTGCACGTCGCGACCAGCACCTGCACGCCCTCGGACGCGTACTTCGCCATCGTGGCGGCGCCCTTGCTGGACTCGTCGTCAGGATGGGCGTGCACCGCCATCAGGCGAAGCTGCTCTGCCACTGGAACTCCCCCGGGACCTGCCGGAACCCTGTGGAGTGCCGGCTGCGAAGATGGTCATTGACACGGACTCAGCCATTCTGGCCGATACCTCCGACAACAACCGCAGGAGACCGCACACGGTGACCGAGACGCACGCCACAACAGACGCGGGCAGGCCCGTGTTCCCGCCCGGGCGGTACGGCCGCCGGCGGGAGCAGCGACGCCGCCGCCCGTGGCTGGTCGCGCTGCTGCTCGCGGTGGTCGTGGCCGCCGGCGCCGCGCTCTCCGTGCGTCTCTACCGGCAGTACGGCGACCCGGCATACGACGGGCAGGTCCTGAGTTATACCGACATCACCGACACGCAGGTGGTGGTCGAGTTCCGGGTGACCGTGCCGGAGGGCGGCGAGGCGATCTGCGTGATCAGGGCCCGCTCGCGTGACGGAGCGGAGGTGGGCAAGGCGGAGGTACACGTCGATGCCCCGCCCGGCGAATCGCATCCGGTGATGACATATCGGCTGGTGACCACCGCTCGCCCGATAAATGGGGAACTGGTCCGCTGCCGAGCCGCGTAACGATATAACGGGGCGCGACAACAGAACGCGGCAACAGGGCGCGGTTCGAAGCCGACAAAAAAACTTGGCTAATTCTCAAGGTGTCGCGCGCTGGTAAGTTAGTAGTTCTACCTTGTTCGCCCATTAGCCCTACGGAGGAGATCGTCTGTGTCCAGCACCGACCGCGAGGCGCCTGCCACCTGGCTGTCTCAGGACGCGTACGACCGCCTGCAGGCCGAGCTCAACGAGCTGATCGCGGCCCGTCCGGCGATGGCTGCCGAGATCAATGCTCGGCGAGAAGAGGGCGACCTGCGAGAAAACGGGGGCTATCACGCCGCCCGTGAGGAGCAGGGTAAAGCCGAGATGCGCATCCGCCAGCTCCAGGAGCTGCTGCGCACCGCACAGGTGGGCGAGGCGCCAAAGGCCGACAAGGTGGCCCCCGGCACCGTTGTCACGATCCACTTTGACGACGACACCGACGACACCGAGACGTTCCTGCTCGGTTCGCGTGAGATCTCCGCGACCACCGACCTGACCGTCTACAGTCCCGAGTCCGCGCTCGGCCAGGCGATCCTGGGCGCCGGCGCCGGGCAGACGGTCACCTACACCGCGCCCAGCGGCGCGGACATCAAGGTCACCGTGGTCAGGTTCGAGCCCTACGGCGCTTAGGGCCGCTCCATAAGGGCCTGGGCCGGCCTGCGGCGGGCCCAGGCTGGCCCTTGTGAACAGGCGCTAGGCGACCGGAAAGCGCACCGTGTAGCCCCTGGCCCGCAGCGCGCCGATCAGCTTGTCGGAGTGCTCCGGGCCGCGGGTCTCCACGGACAGCGCGATCTCCACTTCACCGAGCCGCAGCCGCGGGTTGTGGCGCGTGTGCAGCACATCCACGACGTTGGCCCGCTGCTCGGCGATCTGCGCCAGCAGCGCGGCCAGCTCGCCGGGCTGGTCGCCGCAGCGCACGGTGAAGCGAAGGTAGCGACCCGCCGCCGCGAGCCCGTGCTCGATCAGCCGCAGGAGCAGCAGCGGGTCGATGTTGCCGCCGGAGAGCACCGCCACGGCCGGCGGCTCCGCCTTGATCGCGCCCGACATCAGCGCCGCCACGCCCACCGCGCCGGCCGGCTCGACCACCTGCTTGCCGCGCTCCAGCAGCATCAGCAGCGCCCGCGAGATGTCTTCCTCGGTCACCGTCACCACGTCGTCGACAAGCTTGCTGACGTGCTCGAACGTGATGTCGCCCGGGCAGCCCACCGCGATGCCGTCGGCGATCGTGGAGAGCTGCGGCAGCCGCACCGGGGCGCCCGCCTCCAGCGAGGGCGGGTACGCGGCGGCGCCCGCCGCCTGCACGCCCACGATCCGGATGTCGGGCTTGAGCGCCTTGGCGGCCACCGCGATGCCGGAGAGCAGCCCGCCGCCGCCCAGCCCGGTCACGATGGTGGCCACGTCGGGGCACTGTTCCAGGATCTCCAGCGCCACCGTGCCCTGCCCCGCGATCACGTCCGCGTGGTCGAAGGGGTGGATCAGCACCGCCCCGGTCCGCTCGGCGAACTCGCGCGCCGCGTCCAGCGCTTCGTCCACTGTGCCGCCGGCGAACTCGATGCGCGCCCCGTACCCCTTGGTGGCCGAGACCTTCGGGATGGGCGCGTTCATCGGCATGAAGACGGTCGACGTGGCGCCGAGCAGCCCGGCGGCGAGCGCCACTCCCTGGGCGTGGTTGCCGGCGCTGGCCGCGACCACGCCACGCGCCCGCTCCTCGGGCGAGAGGCGGGCGATCCGCACGTACGCGCCGCGGACCTTGTACGAGCCCGCCCGCTGGAGGTTTTCGCACTTGAGCCACACCGGACCGTCAAGCGCCGCGCTGAGCGGGCGGGACGGCTCCAGCGGCGTGACCCGCACGACGCCACCGAGCAGTTCACGCGCCGCCCGGACGTCCTCGAGCGTCAGGAGCTCACTCATGACCCGTCCTCGCTTCGCTGCGGGCGGCCATGAGGCTTCAAACACGCCGTGCCTGATGATTCCTCGCTGCGCTCGGTCATTACTCGATCGTCGCACCACCGGTCGGCTGCCCCACGCGGGGCCAGGTGGGGGCGTGCCGCTGCCACGGCGCCCCGATCTCGAACTGCCCCGCCACGGCCAGCAGCAACAGCTCCGAACCGGGCGGCCCGACCAGTTGCACCGTCAGCGGCAGCCCGTCGGGACGCAGCCCCACCGGCACGACCAGGGCGGGGAGCCCGGCGACGTTCCACGGCGCGGCGTACGGCGCGTACCGGATGCTGGTCGTGATGTTGGCCCGCCACGAGCGGCGCGACCAGCCCTCGGCGCGCGGCGGCGGGCCCGCCAGCGCGGGCGTGAGCATCAGGTCGACGCCGTGGTCGGTGAAGAAGTCGATCGACCGCTCGCGCCAGGTCTCGCGGTCGGCCTCCCGGACGTACCCCCGACGCAGTGCCCAGGCGCCGAGCGTGATGTGCCGGCGGGAGCGGGGCTGGAGCGAGGCGCGTTCGAGGCCGGCGACCTCGGCGTCCCGGCACGCGGCGGCGAACCAGGTGGCGAGGCCGCGCATCCCGAGCGCGGGCGGGTAGACCGGCTCGGCGGCCACCGCGTTGTGCCCCGCCGCGACCAGCAGCCGCGAGGCGACCGCCACCGCCTCCCGGTTGGGCTTGTCGAGGCGTACCCCGAGCACCGGCGACCGCAGCGAGACGGCGACCTTGAGGCGCCGCGGCTCGACAAGCTTCTCCGGCCGGCGGCCGGCGAGCACCGCCAGCCCCACCGCCGCGTCGGCGACGGTGGTGGCGAGGATGCCGTGCTCGGCCATGCCGTACCAGTCGTCGGCACCGATGCCGGAGGGCACCACGCCGCGCCCCGGCTTGATCCCGACCAGGCCGCAGCAGGCCGCCGGGATGCGTATCGAGCCGAGGCCGTCGTTGGCGTGCGCGAAAGGCACGAGGCCCGCGGCGACCGCGGCCGCCGCGCCACCTGAGGAGCCACCGGGGGTACGGTCGGTGCGCCACGGGTTGCGCGTGGTGCCCGACTCGTCGTCGGTCATCGCCCACAGCCCCAGTTCGGGCATGCGGGTCACGCCGATCACGACCGCGCCGGCACCGCGCAGCCGCCGCACCACCTCGTGGTCATCCTCGGCGACCGGCCCGCGGGCGGCGGCCGAGCCGTTCCAGGTGGGCAGGCCGGCGACCGCGGTGTTCTCCTTGACCGCCACCGGCACGCCAGCCAGCGGCAGGCCGGCCAGGTCGTCAAGCTCGTCGACCTTCTCCGCCTCGACGATCGCCTCGCCGCCGCGGACCACGCGGAACGCGGTCAGCGCCGAGTCGGCGGCCGAGAGGTGATCGAGGTGGTCGGCCACGACCTGCGTCGCCGAGGTGTCTCCGCGGCGTACGGCACGCGCGATCTGCTTCGCCGTCGCACCGACCCACGTCTGTTGCACAGCCCCTCCCCTGGGTGCGCAGAAAAGCGGAACCCTAGCCGAGTGCCCGTTCCAGATCCGCGAGCAGATCGTCGGCCGTCTCGATGCCGACAGACAGTCGCACGAGATCCGCGGGTACTTCAAGCGGCGAGCCGGCAGCGCTCGCGTGTGTCATCCGGCCGGGGTGCTCGATCAGCGACTCGACTCCGCCGAGTGACTCCGCGAGCACGAAGAGGCGTGCCCGGTTGCAGATCTCGACCGCGTGCTCCTCGCCGCCGGCCGCGGTGAACGACACCATCCCGCCGAACCGCCGCATCTGCTTCGCCGCCGTCTCGTGGCCGGGGTGCTCGGGCAGGCCCGGGTAGTAGACCCGGCCGACCTTGGGGTGACTGCTCAGGTACGCGGCGATCCGCTCGGCGTTGTCGCAGTGCCGGTCCATGCGTACGCCCAGCGTGCGGACCCCGCGCAGGGTCAGCCAGGCGTCGAAGGGGCCGTTGATCGCGCCCATCGCGTTCTGGTGGTACGCCAGCTCGTCGCCGAGCCCCGGGTCGACCACGACCAGCGCGCCCCCGACCACGTCGGAGTGCCCGCCGACGTACTTGGTGGTCGAGTGCACCACCACGTCGGCACCGAGCCCGATCGGCTGCTGGAGGTACGGCGAGGCGAACGTGTTGTCGACCACCAGCCGGGCGCCGTGCTCGCGGGCCAGCCCGGCGAGGGCGGCGATGTCGGCGATGTTGAGCAGCGGGTTCGTGGGCGTCTCGACCCAGATGACCTTGGTGTGGTCGGTGATCGCGGCCCGTACGGCGTCGACGTCGGAGATCCGGGCCGCCGTCCAACTCAGCCCCCAGCGCTCGGCCACCTTGGCGACCAGCCGGTACGTGCCGCCGTACGCGTCGTCGGGGATGACCACGTGGTCGCCGGGGCGGCACACCGTGCGCAGCAGTGTGTCCTCCGCCGCCAGCCCCGAGGCGAACGCCAGGCCCCGCCGCCCGCCCTCAAGCGCCGCCAGGCACTCCTGGAGCGCGTCGCGGGTCGGGTTGCCCGAGCGGGCGTACTCGTACCCCTGGCGGGGTGACCCGACCGCGTCCTGCGCGTAGGTGCTGGTCTGGAAGATGGGCGGTATCACCGCGCCCGTCCGCCCCTCCGGCTCTTGACCGGCGTGGATGGCGAGCGTCTCGAACCCGTACGTCATTGTGCCGAGGCTAGTCGCTGGGCCGCCCACCTCGTGTGGGACGCGCTAGCACGAAGCTCACTCGGCCAGGACGACCCCGGTGGCGGCCGCGATGCCCTCCAGGTAGCCCCGGGCCCGCTCGGCCTTCGGATAGCGCCCCACAAGCTCCCAGAACCGGGCGTTGTGGCTGGGTACGACCAGGTGGGCCAGCTCGTGCAGCAGCACGTAGTCGATCACCCACTCGGGCATCTCCTGGATGCGGTGCGAGATGCGGATCGTGCGGTCGGCCGGAGTGCAGGAGCCCCACCGGCCGTTTTGGTTGGTCACCCAGCGCACGCTCGCCGGCACGGCGATCCGCGTGTGCTCGCTCAGGTAGCGACCGATCAGCCGCTGTGCCCTGGTCAGCAGCTCCTCGTCGGAGCGGCTGACCCGCTCCTCGCGGGCGGCCAGGCGGGCGAGCATCTTGTCGACCCACTCGGTCTCCTCGGCGCGAGAGAACTGGTCGGGGATGAGCACGACCACGCGCTCACCGTCTCGGTACGCGGACACCGTGCGACGCCGGCGCTGGCTGCGCCGTACTTCGACGACCGGCTTGCGCGCCCCAGCCATTAGCCGACCGCGCAGCCCCGCGGAACGTTCACGATGGCACGCTAATCCGTACCAGCCAGGTTGCCGCAAGGGCCAACCATGAGGTAGGCGCCGGAAAGATTCCCTGTACGACTCATTTGTCCGGAAAATTTCTTTGCCAGGGGTCGCCTGACACACAAGCTCACTACCGTAGGTGATCTTCGGGCGGGTGAAGAGCAGGTCACTCTGCACCGGTTCCTCCGGCGTGTCCCGGCGAAACTGACTTATCCGGTAGATTCCGGCATGCACACTCACGTCGTCGGCTTCCTCACAATGTCGACGCGTCGTTGACATGGAAACGCCCAGAGATGGGTAGGGTCCGGCGGGACCAGCGGCTACGAAGGTGGCCGTGGAGTCGGGTCCAGGGCCGACGTCTTCGAGCGCCGGCTTGGGGGGACGTGCCGGAAGCTCAAAACCGGCAGATGAGTACGAGGAGGGGCACTGTGGCCACTACGACACAGACGTACAACGGCTACTGCGTCAAGTGCAAGGAGAAGCGGGACTTCGAGGGCACCGTCGAGGTGTCCAAGACCGGCATGAACATGGCGAAGGGCAAATGCCCCGTCTGTGGCACGACGGTCAACCGGATCCTGGGCAAGGCCAAGTAACCACCAGAAAACACAACACTGCGGAGAGGGGCGGCCAGGTGGCCGCCCCTCTCCGCATACAGCGACCCGCGGCGATGTCACCGTGTCGTGGGACCAACACGAAAAGTCAGATCGGCGGGCTGACGGTAGCCGGCCAGAAACTGTGGATAACTCGCTCGCGCCTGTGGATAACCCAGGGCATGGCGATTTGAGCCTGTGGACAACGAGCGACGGGCCGCGAGGATACGGTGACACGCTGTCATGCCATGACGCCCCTCCCGCGCCCCACGCTTCTGCCCGGACTGCCCCGCCTCTGGCGTGGTCGCCACACGCTCCAGCTCGGCCTCGACCCCGCCCGCGCGGTGCTGCTGGAGGTCACCAACCCCAGTGCCGCCCGCCTCCTCGACCTCCTCGACGGCACGCGCTCGGAGCGGGCCGTCCTCGAGCAGGCTGCCCGGATCGGGGTCAGCCGGGAGGATGCCCGGCTGCTGATCGACACGCTGCGTACCGCCGGGCTGGTGGTCGGCGGGCACAGCCTGCTGCCGGCTGGCCTGCCCGAGCCGGTACGCCGCCGGCTGACCGCCGAGGCGGCCGCGCTCGCGCTCCGCGGCGCCGACCGCCCGGGTACCCCCGCCCAGATCCTGCGCCGCCGGGCCGCCGCCCGCGTCGTGGTGACCGGGCGCAGCCGCCTGGCTGCCCCGTTGGCGGTCGCACTGGCCCAGTCCGGGGTCGGACACGTACAGCCCGAGCTAACGGGCCTGGTCGAGCCGCTGGACGCCGTAGGAGGCCCCCTGGTGCCGGCCGACGTACGCCGCGAGCGCACCGCCGCCGTCGCCGACGCGATCAGCCGCGCCGCCCCGGGCACCGAGACCCGCCCGATCCAGCGTGGCCGGGCGTCGCTGGTGGTCCAGGCCGGCACCGACCGCCCAGCGGCCCTCCTGGCGGCCAGCTACGCCCAGCGGCGCCTGGCGCACCTCGCGGTGGGGGTACGCGACGGTGTGGCCGTCGTCGGGCCGCTCGTCCGCCCTGGCGGTGCCCCCTGCCTCAACTGCCTGGAGCTGCACCGCAGGGATCGCGACCCGGCCTGGCCCGCCCTCGCCGCCCAGCTCGCCGGGGAGGCGCGGCCGGAGCCGTGCAGCACGCCCACACTGCTCGCCGCGACGGCGTACGCGGCCAGCGAGGCCCTGCTGTACCTCGATGGCGAGACCCCCGACACGCTCGGCGCCGCGATCGAGATCACCGCGCCCGGCCGGTTGCGTCGCCGTACGTGGCCGCCGCATCCCTCGTGCGGCTGCGCTCGCCGCGCCCGCCAGCGAGCATTCACATCCGTCACTTCGTCTTTGCGTCGGTCACAATGATCCGGTGACCGATATCCCGCGCCGGACCGTCACCCGCACCGCCAGGCTCGCCGCACTGCCGCTCGGCTTCGCCGGCCGCACCGTCCTCGGGCTTGGCAAGCGGGTCACCGGGCTGGCCACCGAGGTGATCTCGCCGGAGATCCAGCAGCGCACCGCAGAGCAGCTCTTCAGCGTGTTAGGGCAGCTCAAGGGCGGCGCGATGAAGCTCGGGCAGGCGCTGTCGGTCTTCGAGGCCGCCCTGCCCGCCGACCTCGCCGGCCCGTACCGTCAGGCGCTCACCAAGCTCCAGGAGGCCGCTCCCCCGCTGCCCGCGGCGAGCGTGCACAAGGTGCTGGCCGACCAGCTCGGCGCGGGCTGGCGAGACCTGTTCACGGAGTTCGAGGACACGCCGGCCGCGGCGGCGAGCATCGGCCAGGTGCACCGCGCGGTGTGGAAGGACGGCGAGGTGCCGGTCGCCGTCAAGGTGCAGTACCCCGGCGCCGGCGAGGCCCTGATCTCCGACCTCAAGCAGCTCTCCCGGCTGGCCGGCATGTTCCGGATCATCCAGCCGGGCATCGACGTCAAGCCGCTCCTCGCCGAGCTGCGCGCCCGGGTCACCGAAGAGCTCGACTACGAGCTGGAGGCGGAGGCACAGCGGGCGTTCGCCGCGGCGTACGCCGGCGACGAGCAGATCCTCGTGCCCCAGGTCGTGGCCGCCGCGCCCCGCGTGCTGGTCACCGAGTGGATCGAGGGCACTCCGCTGTCGAAGATCATCAGCGACGGCACGCAGGAGGAACGCGACGCGGCCGGCCTGCTCATGGCCACGCTCCACTTCTCCGCGCCCGAGCGGGCCGGGCTCCTCCACGCCGACCCGCACCCGGGCAACTTCCGGATCCTCCCCGACGGCCGCCTCGGCGTGATCGACTTCGGCGCGGTCGCCCGCCTGCCCGAGGGTCACCCCGAGCCGATCGGCCGCCTGGTCCGGCTCGCGCTGGCCGACGACGCCGACGCGGTGCTGGCCGGCCTCCGCGACGAGGGCTTCGTCAAGCCCGACGACGAGATCGACGCCCGCGCGGTGCTCGACTTCCTGCTGCCGATGCTCGCGCCGCTGGCCGCGGACGAGTTCAAGTTCACGCGGGCCTGGCTGCGCGCCGAGGCCACGCGGCTGGGCAGCCCGAAGAGCCCGGCCTACCAGCTCAGCCGGCACCTCAACCTGCCGCCCGCGTACCTGCTGATCCACCGGGTGACGCTCGGCTCGATCGGCGTGCTGTGCCAGCTCGAGGCCCGTGCGCCGTACCGGTCCATCGTGGAGCGCTGGCTCCCCGGCTTCGCGCCGCCGGAGCCGCCCAAAGCCTTGCCCCGCAAGGGAAGCCGCCGCGCCGCCACCAAGCCGGCGAAGAGGCGGCAGCCGCCGTCCAGTGGGGACGGAAACGCCGCATAGGGACCCGGCTGAGCCGGGCCCCTATGCGGCCTTGGTAGCGGTCTAGAGGACGCCCATCTCACGGGCCGCCTGACGGCGGGCCTGCATCGCGATGGACCGGGCGGAACGGGTTGCCTCAGAGCTCGTGGTGGTGCCGGCCTGAGGCCGGCGCATTCGGGCTCTCGACAACGCTTCGTGAAGTAGCTGATGCATGACGGTTGCTCCATCTCGGGAAGGTACGTGTGCGCTGATCGGGTTCATGTCAGGCCGCCAACCGGACCGCGTTGCGCGACTCGGCGAGCCCGTTGGCCGCCATCCGCGCCTCCACCTCGACCCGCAGTGCGGCGTCGCGGGCGACATCCTCCTTGCGCGGACGACCACGCGGCCGCTTACGCGGGACCACCGCGCCACGCTCGAAGATCTCGCCGCCCCACACACCCCAGGGCTCGGCCCGCTCGACCGCGCCGGCCAGGCACTCGACGCGGAGCGGGCAGTCCCCGCACAGCGACTTGGCCAGTTCCAGCTCGGCCGGCGAGTCCGCGAACCACAGGTCGGGGTCGAACTTCCGGCAAGGCAGGTTTGCCTCGATGTCGACTCGCTCGTCGACCGGGGCCAACGCCAGACTCATCACCCGGTCACCTCTCTCTCGCTCGTTGCTTTCTCTGCTTGTGGCGAACAGCGCCTGTGCTTGTGGCGAAAATGACTGAGGCCGCGGATCCCGGTTACGGGTTCCGCGGCCTCGAGGTGAGCCGGAGGTCTGTTTGTCAGACCGGCCTTCCTCGAGGTGGAACTCCGCGGACGTCCTGCCGCTTCATGGCCGAAACGCCCTTAACCGTGAGCCCACTGATCCCGTAGCCGCCGTCGATCCACGCTTCGGTCCGGACCAGATCGGCCTGGACCAGATCGGCCTGGACCTGGTGCACCTGCGTCAACTGCGGGAAGTCGGCGGCGCCGAGCCCAAAGGCCCGGGCGGCGGCCGACACCGGAGCGCAGACAGCCGGCAGCGCCGACGGTCGCTCGATCGTGTAAACCTCCACCGGGGCCACCTCCTGTCTCTCTCGTCGTCAGATCTGGTCTCGGTGCTCTTCACCGCCCTCAGCGAGCAGCACGGATGCCACGCGCGTGAGGTGTGCCATGAGGCTATGCCTGCCCCGGGGCGACCGCAAACGGTTTTACGGCTACTTCGCGGAACTTTTTTCCGGAGGCTCCTCCGGAACAAGATCATCGACGCTCGCGCCCCCTACCAGGGCGAGCACGGCGTCCCCATAGAGGCTGAGCTTTCGCGGCCCGATGCCGGCGATGGCAACGAGATCCTCGGGCCCGGTCGGCTGCCGCTCGGCGAGCGCGACGAGCGTGGCGTCGGTGAAGACCACGTACGCCGGTACGTGCTGCGCGCCGGCGACCCTGACCCGCCACGCGCACAGCCGGGCGTAGAGATCCTCATCCAGAGTGGACGGACAGGTCGGGCAGCGGCCCAGCTTGCGGTCGGCGCCCGCGAGCAGCGTCGCGCCGCACACACGACACGAGACGACCTGCGCGCGGCGGCGCTCGGGACGCCGGCTGAGTGCCGAGGCGCCGGCCCGCTCACCGCCCCCGCCCCGCTCGAACTGAGGCAGGAACCGGCATGGCCGCCGCGGCCTACCGCCGGGCGAACGGGACTGGGCGTACGAGAGCCAGAGCCACTGCCGCGCCCGGGTCACCCCGACGTAGAGCAGCCGCCGCTCCTCCTCCAGCGCCTCGGGCGTCTTCGCGTACGTGGTCGGGAGCGTGCCGTCGGAGAGCCCCACCACGAAGACCGCGTCCCACTCCAGCCCTTTGGCGGAGTGGAGTGAGGCGAGCGTCACACCGTCGACGGTCGGCGCGTGCTGCTGGGCCGCCCGCCGCTGCAACTCCTCCACGAAGTCGGCGAGCGAGGGCGGCCGCTCCACGGTGGCCGCGTCGCCCAGCGGCAGGACGGCCGGCGTGCCCGCGTACTCCTCGGCGACCGTGACCAGCGCGGCGAGCGCCTCCCACCGCTCGCGCGTGGCGCCGCCGGGCGGAGGTTGGTCGGGCTGCCAGCCGGTCGCCGCGAGCGCCTCGACCACCGCTGGTACGAGCGGCGCGCCCGCCGGCGTCGAACGGGTCGCGGCCCGCAGCGCGAGCACCGCCTGCCGCACCTCGGCCCGCTCGAAGAACCGCTCGGCGCCCTGCACCACGTACGGCACCTCGGCCACGGCCAACGCCTCCTCGTACGCCTCGGACTGGGCGTTGGTGCGGAAGAGCACCGCGATCTCCCGGGCCGGCGTGCCAGAGGCGATCAGCTGGCGGCAGCGGGCGGCGACTCCGGCGGCCTCGGCCGGCTCGTCCGAGAAGATCCGCAGGTCGGGCTCGGGCCCGGGCGGCCGCTGGCCCACGAGCTCCAGCCGCAGCCGCGCCTCGGCACCGCGCGCCTGGCGGATCACCGCGTTGGCGAGGCCGACCACCTGCGGGGTCGAGCGGTAGTCGCGGACCAGCCGCACCACGACCGCGTCGCGCCGCAGGCGGGGAAAGTCGATCAGATAGCCGGAGGTGGCGCCGGTGAACGAGTAGATGGTCTGGCTGGCGTCGCCGACCACGGTCAGGTCGTCGCGCCCGCCCAGCCAGGCGTCGAGCAGCCGCTGCTGGAGCGGGTTGACGTCCTGGTACTCGTCGACGACGAAGTGCCGGTACTGCGCCCGCACCTGCTCGGCGACGTCGGGATGCTCCTCGATCCCCCACACCGCCGCGCGCAGCAGGTCTTCGAAGTCGATCACGCCGTTGGCGCGCTTGACCTGCTCGTACGCGGCGAAGACCTCGGCCACCTTGCTCGGCTCGTGCGGCGGCTCGCGGGTCGCCTTGGCCGCGGCCACGGGGTACTCGGACGGCTCCACCAGCGACGACTTGGCCCACTCGATCTCGCTGGCGAGGTCGCGGGCACCGGTGCGGTCGACCCGCACGCCCACCCGCGAGGCCGCGAGCGTGACCAGCCGCGCCTTGCTCTCCAGCAGCTCCGGCATCGCCCGCCCGTCGAGCAGGCGGGGAGCGAAGTAGCGGACCAGGCGCAGCGCCGCCGAGTGGAACGTGCGCGCCTGCACCCCGGCCGCGCCGAGCACCGCGAGCCGGGCGCGCATCTCCGCCGCCGCCCGCGCGGTGAACGTCACCGCCAGCACGTGCCGGCCGGTGATCTCGCCGGTGATCGTGCGGTAGGCGATCCGATGGGTGATCGCCCGCGTCTTGCCCGTGCCCGCGCCGGCGAGGATGCAGACGGGACCGGCCGGGGCGGTCACGGCGGCGCACTGCTCCGGGTCGAGCCCGGACAGCACCCGCTCCGCTGTCGTGTTTCCCCCCACGGCTAGGAATCATGGCACCCACCACCGACGTTGGGCGGTGTGGAGCGCCACACGGCGTGCCCCCGGTGCGCCCCCACCGCGCCGACGCCCCCTCCACGCCGCCGCGCGTGAAGCCCCCGTACGGAAGGACCGACAAATGCTCACGATGTACTCGACGAGCTGGTGCGGCTACTGCCACCGGCTCAAGTCCCAGCTCGATCGGGAAAGCATCGGTTATGAGATCGTCGATATCGAGCGGGATCCGGACGCCGCGGAGTACGTGATGAGCGTAAACGGCGGCAACCAGACGGTTCCGACCGTACGCTTTCCGGATGGATCGGCGCTCACGAATCCTTCGATCATCGAAGTGAAAGCCCGCCTCGCCGCAATCTCCGGCTAACCAAACCTTTTGCGGAACACGCCCACGGTCGAGAACATGATCGGGTCACAATCAGTTCATACTGTGTCGTCCCGAATGACCGAGGGAGGGTTGGGGTGCCTCCTGCGCCGAGTCCGATGGTGCGACGTCGGCGGCTGGGGACCGAGCTACGCCGTCTACGCGAGTCCGCCGGGCTTACCGGGGATCAGGTCATCGCGCGGGTCGGCTGGGCCTCGGCCTCCAAGCTCTCCCGGCTGGAAAACGGCCGCAGCCGCCCGGACCTCAGCGACGTGCTCGACCTCCTCGACCTGTACGAGGTCACCGGTGCCACGCGCGAGGAACTGATCGGCATCACCCGCGACGCGGGCAACACCAGAGGTTGGCTGCGCTCGTACCCGGTGATGACTCAGCGGCAGCGCAGCTACGCCGAGCTGGAGGCGGGCTGCGCGGAGATCTTCGAGTACGGGCCGGTGATCGTGCCCGGCCTGCTCCAGACGCCCGAGTACACGCGCGTGCGCCTGCTCTCCTCGCGGCAGGTGATCGCGGCGGAAGACGCGGAAGACCCGGAGACCGAGATCGCCGCACGGGTCGCCCGCCAGTCGACACTCACTCGGGAGATCGAGCCTCCTCGGTACGAGGCGGTGCTCGAAGAGGCCGCGCTCGGCCCCCGGGGCGGACCCGCTCCGGTGCTGGCGGGCCAGCTACGGCACCTGGCCCGCCTGGCCGAGCGGCCCAACGTGACGCTCTGGTTGCTGCCGCCAGCGGCCAAGGTCGCCGACTGGTACGTGCCGGAGACCGCCTTCTCCATCTACCGGTTCGCCGATCCCAACGACCCGGACGCCGTCGCGGTCGAGGCCCTCGCGGCCGATCTCATGCTGACCGGAGACGACATGCTCGCCCGGTACGGGCGGGTCTTCGAATGGCTCCGGCAGGCCGCGCGCCCGCCGGACGAGACCCTCATGTGGATCGCCGAGGCCGCCGCGGCTCTCGGCCCGCCCTCTGGCGACGACGTGGATCCGCCGCCCGCACCTCTCACGCCCCCGGCGCAACGCCGGCGCCGCACACCACAGCGCCCCCCGCAGCGGACGAACCCGCCGCCCGACCGATAGGAGTGCGTCATGAGTGAAGGCCCGCGTATCACCTGGCGGACAAGCTCGCGCAGCCAGAACACGAACTGCGTGGAGATCGGTGAGATGGGAACGGCGATCGTCATGCGAGATAGCAAAGATCGCGAAGGACCCATGCTGATCTTCGCGCGCGATCAGTGGATCGAATTCGTCGCCAGTGCCAAGGCTGGCGAGTTCGATTTGAACTAAGAGTCTCTTGCCGGATCGCGGGAATTCCGCGAACATGGTGTGGAACTTCCACGCATGGATATTTATGTGGCACCAAGCCAGGACGACCGTCGTGACCGGCCCGGCTCCCCCGCCGCTAGCCTTGCCTCTGCCGGCCCCGACGGCCTCGGTCTCGGTCCGTGATCGTCGCGGCAACGGTGGTCGCGGACCGAGATGGCTTGGTGACGCCCAGCCGGTCCGCGGCTCTCCCGTCAGAGCGAGCCTGAGCCCGCCTCGCCGGGCGCGCCATCGGTCAACCAGCCATCGATCAGGTAGTGCGCGATCGACGAGGCCGGAGGCAGACCGACCCGCGCCCCGTCGCCGGCGTCGAGCACCTCCCCGGCGAGCACCGCGGCGATCTCCACACGGGTAAACCAGCGGGCGTGGGCGATCTCGGTCGGATCCACGGTCACCGGCTGGCTCGGGTCGGCGAGCGCGGTGAAGCCCAGCATCAGCGAGCCGGGAAACGGCCACGCCTGGCTGCCCTGGTACTGGATCGTGCGGACCTCGACGCCGACCTCCTCGACGACCTCCCGGATCACCGCGGCCTCGGCCGACTCGCCGGGCTCGACGTATCCGGCCAGGCAGGAGAAGCGCCGCAGATGACGGCCGGGCCCCCAGGCCGCGTTGTTGCCGAGCAGGCACCGGCCCTCCGGGCCGGGGACGCCGTCGTGCACCAGCACGATCATGGCCGGATCGGTGCGCGGCCACACCTGCGTGCCGCCCTCGTCGACCCGCGTCCAACCGCCCTCGTGCGCCGTCGTGGGCAGGCCCGTCGTCGAGGAGTACGGGTGACCGGCGTGCCATTGCGCCAGCGCCGCGGCCGCGGTGAACAGGCCGGCGTCCCGATCGCCCAGCAGGTGCCCCACGTCGCGCAGGCTGACCGCGCGGGCGCCGGGCTGCTCGGGCAGCGGCGCGTCGATCGCGAACACCGGCGTGCCATCCGGCTCGACCCCGAGGAACATCCGCTGCTCGGCGTCGACCTCCGGCGCCTCCTTCGCGTCCAGCAGCACCAACGCGCCCTTGTCGTCGAGGAGCGCCCGGCCGCCGGTGACCGTGTCGACCACGAGTACGCGAGCGCGTGCCCACGCCGCCGCCAGCCACTCGGCGTCGCGCCGGCGATGGGCCGCGCGGTCCAGAGTGGAGCGTGCCAGCGGCGGCAGGCTCACGCTCGCTCTACCGCCGTCAGCGCGCGCAGCGGCGCCTCGATCCGCTCGGCGTCACCGAGCACCACCGTGGCCGCCCGCGCGGGCGCCAGGTAGGTGGCACCGGCCGCCGCGACATCGTCGAGCGTCGCGCCGGCCAGCTTCGCGGCGTACTCCGGCAGGTGGTTGAGGCGCAGCCCGGAGCCCGCGTACGTGCTGGCCAGCGTCGCCAGCCCAGCCTGTGTGGACATGCCGAGCTGGAGCGTGCCGAGCGCGTACTGGCGGGCCTGCTCCAGCTCCTCCGCCTTCGGTGGGACGGAGGCGAGGCGCCCCAGCTCGTAGTAGGTCTCCAGCAGCGCCGGCCCGGTCACCTCGGTCGCCACCTCGGCCGCGGCCACGAAGCAGGAGCCCGCCTCGTTGTGCTCGATCACCGAGTGCGGCCCGTATGTGTACCCCTTGTCCTCGCGGATGTTTTCCACCCACCGAGACGAGAAGTAGCCGCCGAAGAGCAGGTTGGCGAGCTGGAGCGCGGCGTGGTCGGGGTGCGTACGGTCGACGGCCGGCAGCGCCACGCGCAGCGAGGACTGCACCGACCCGGGCCGGTCGACCAGCGTCAGCGGACCCGGCTCCAGCGGCGGCGTGGGCGGCAGCTCGACGTGCTTGCCCCCACCGTTCCAGGTGCCGAGGACCCGCTCGGCCGTGTCGAGTGCCCGCTCCGGCGTGATGTCGCCGACCAGCACGAGCGTGGCGCCGGCGGGGTGCAGCCGCTCGCCGTGCAGCGCCCGCAGCTGGGCCGGCCGGACCGCGCGCACCTGCCCCACCTCGGGCGTCTGCACCGCGTACGGATGCTTGCCGTACATCCGCTTGATCAGCGCGACCCGGGCGAGGTGCGAGGGCTGGCTCTGGGCGACCTGGATCCGGTCGGCCAGCCGCTCCCGCTCGGTGGCGACCTCGTCGCCGGGGTAGGCCGCGCCGCTCAGCACCTCGCCGAGCAGCTCCAGGATCCGCTCGAGGCCGGTGACCAGGCCGTTGCCAGAGACCATCAGCCGGTCCGGGTCGACGCCCGCGCTCAGCCCGCCGCCGACCTTCTGCAACTCGGCCGCGATCTCCACGGTGGACATGTCGGCGGTGCCGGAGAAGAGCGTCTGGGAAAGCAGCGCCACCCGGGCCAGGTGGGCGCGGGCGAACGGCACGCGCAGCCGCACCTCCACCAGCGGCACCGCCGGCCGGCGGATCGCGATCACGGTGAGCCCGTTGTGCAGCGTGCGCTCCGACTCCTTGGGCAGCTTCAGCTTCCGCGTGGGTCCGAGGTCGGGCAGCGCCTTCACTGGTTACCTCCCGCGACGACCTCGACCGTGGCCCGGCGCTGGGGCACCAGCGCCGCCGCGGCCTGCCGGATCTGCTCCTCGGTGACCTCGCCGACCAGGCGCGGCAGGTCGTTGAGCAGCTCGGGCGTGCCCCGCTGCTGCTCGAGTACGGCCATGCGCAGCGCCCGGCCGAGCGCCGCGTCGGTGTCGCGCAGCAGGTGCGTGCCCATCCGCGCCTGCGTGCGGGCCAGCTCGCCCTCGGCCAGCCCTTCGGTGGCCAGCCGATCCAGCTCCTCGTCGACCGTACGCAGCACCTTGTCGACGTCACCGCCCGGCGGCAGATGTGCCTGTAGCAGCAGCGCGGTGGGGTCACGCACCTCCCACGGCTCGCCCATGAAGCCCAGGTAGCCGCCGACCGTCGTGACCGTGCGGTCGCGCAGCACCAGCCGCTGGACCAGGCGGGACGCCTCGCCGTCGGTGAGCACCTCGGCCAGCACCACGTACGGCAGATAGGCGGTGTAGTCGTCGATCGGGTCGGGCACGCGCCAGGCGCTCGCCACGGCGGGGAGCGGGGCGAGCGGGTCGGTGTACGCCTCGCGCCGCTCGGCGGCCAGATCGGGCTCGGCGAAGCTCGGCCGCTCCGGCGCGGGGCGGGCCGGCACGTCGCCGAAGTGCCGCTCGATCATCGCCAGCGTCTCGGCGACGTCAAGGTCACCGGCGACCGTGAGGACCGCGTTGCCGCTGGCGTAGTAGCGCTTGAAGAACTCGGCGGCGTCGGCGACCGTGGCGCTCTCCAGGTCGTCGAAGGAGCCGTAGCCGTCGTGCGCGTTGGGGAACGTGTCGAACATGACCGGCGGGAGCTTCAGCCAGGGAAAGCCACCGTACGGCCGGTTGAGCACGTTGACCCGGATCTCCTCCTTGACCACGTCGACCTGGTTGCGGAGGTTTTCCTCGGTCAGCCGCGGTCCGCGCATGCGGTCGGCTTCGAGGAAGAGCGCCCGCTCCAGCGCGTTGGCCGGGAGGGTCTCGTAGTAGTCGGTGTAGTCCAGGTGGGTCGAGCCGTTGAACGTGCCCCCCGAGCCCTGGACGTGCCTGAAGTGCGCCAGCTTCTCCAGGTTTTTCGAGCCCTGGAACATGAGGTGCTCGAAGAGGTGGGCAAAGCCGGTGCGCCCCTCGGGCTCGGAGCGGATGCCCACGTCGTACACCACCGCGACACCGATCACCGGTGCGCTGCGATCGGGCGCCAGCACCACCCTCAGGCCGTTGTCGAGCGTGTGCCGCTCCACCGGGTACTTCGTCGCTGGGATTTTGGGTCTGCGCGCCACACGGCGACACTAGCGCGTCACCGGCCGGGGCGGTTGTGAAGCCTCGCAGCGTGAGACTGTTGGGCGGTGCGCGTTGTCGCGATAAGCCTCTATCCGGTGAAGTCCACACGCGGCCGGACGGTCGACCGGGCTCGGGTCGAGCCATGGGGACTGGCCGGCGACCGCCGGTGGGCCGTGGTCGCACCGGACGGCGAGCCGGTCACCGCCCGGCACTGCCGCGCCCTCTTTACCGTCACCGCCTCGGCCACGCCCGAGGGCGGCCTCCTGCTCACCGCGCCCGGCGCGCCCGATCTCGCGGTGCCGCCGCCCGAGCCGGCGCACACCGTACCCGTGAAGTTCTTGAACCTTGATCTTGCGGCGGCCGGCGGCGCGGCGGCGGACGAGTGGCTGACCACGACGCTCGGCCGCCCGCTGCGCCTCGTGTGGCTGGCCGACCCGACCGCACGCGCCGTGCCACCGGATGTCGGCGGGCAGCCCGGCGACGTCTACCAGCTCGGCGACACCGCCCCGGTCCACCTCGTCTCGCTCGGCTCGCTGCGCCGCCTCGACGACTGGATCGGGCAGAGCGCGGTCGAACGTGGTGAGGAGCCGCCCGAGCCGCTGGACGTGGGCCGCTTCCGGGCCAATGTGGTGCTGGACGGCGCGCCCGCGTTCGCGGAGGACGGTTGGAAAGGGCTGCGCATCGGGGCGGTCGACTTCCGGGTCGCCGGGCCATGCGGCCGGTGCGTGATGACCACGATCGACCCGGAGAGCCGCGAGGGCGGCAAGGAGCCGATCCGCACGCTCGCGCGGCACCGGCGGTGGGACGGCTGGGCCTGGTTCGGCATCCAGCTGGTCCCGCGGACGCTCGGCGAGATCGCGGTCGGCGACCCGGTGCGCGTGGTGTCGTAGAAGCCCCGACCGGCGCCGGTCAGGTGGTGCGCACCGACTTGAGGACGTCGTCGACCACGTGGTCGTACTGGCGGTGGGTCCCGGGGATCGACACGTACAGCACGGCGGCGGTCGGCTTGCCCACGTCGATCACCGCGATGCCGGCCAGCTCGTCTTTGGCCTGGAGGCCGGGGCGGCTGAAGTGCAGGCGGAAGACGGTGACCCAGGCCGGGCGCCCGCCGAGCGTCGTGCGCTCATCGCGGTGCAGGTCCATGGTCGTGGGCTGCGGATAGTACTCAGCGCGCGCATCGGCGGCGACCTGGCGGCCCACGCACTCAAGGTTGATCACCATGGCGTCGTTGTCGGCGGCCGGCACGGCGGCGGAGAGGATCGAGGCGTGGTAGGAGCCGCCGGAGTAGAGCTCGGTGACGAAGTGCTGCCCGGTCTTGTACGGCACTTCGAGCGTGCCGGCGCTCCACACGGTGCGCCACGGCTCCCAGGGCGCGCCGTACGCCGCGTACGAGATGCCGGCCTCCGCGTCGACAGTGCGCGGCCCGCTCGGCGGCGGGCCGGGGTCGACCGGCTGCGGCTCGGTGAGCCCGGTCGGCGCGGGGCAGGCGCGGGCCAACGGCGGGCGCACATCGGAGGGGCCGGCCGGCTTGTCGCCGAACGGGTCGGCGCCGCCCGACAGTGTGAATGCGAGCACCACGGCCAAGCCGATCACCAGCATGCCGCCGGCCGCACCGGCGAACCACAGCAGCCGGCGCCGCTCCCGCCCCGGGTCGGGCGGGGGCGCCAGCGGTGGCGGGGCGGTCGGTGGCGGTAGCACCGGCGTCCCCATCCTGGTCACCGTGCCCGCGCCCCACGGCCGCGGGTCAGTGTTGGCAGGCATGCCTTCCAGTGAACACCACCACGGCCCCATCGCGCGCCGTGGGCTCAGCCCGCGTCGACCGCCACTCCTCGGCTGCCCGGAGCGGGCCGCTGCGGAGAGTGCATCTCGACCACCGCGCCGCCCCCGGCGTCGGCGGGCGACGCATACCACGGAGCGAACGCCGCCAACACGGCGAGTAACAGGCCGACCAGGGCGAGCGCCAGCACGACGAGAAACTCGCGCAGCGCCCCCGCGCCCGCTTCGGTCATGATCACCCTCTCCCCCAATCCCTTATAGAACAGGATCGGGCAAGTGGCGTCTCGATACAGTCGCCCATCGGACGCAAAAAGGTGAACTCCCGGTTTAACGGAGCGTGCTCACTGTTTCCCGAGTGGACGCGACGGCCCGGGAGGCGCGCCCGGCACGCACAGTGACGATGACGGCACCGGCGAGTGCCAGCGCGGCGGCGAGCCAGCCGTACTCGTATCCGGCCGAGGCGGCCAGCCGCGAGATGGCGAGCGCGCCGACGAAGCCGCCCAACTGGAGCGCCAGCGAGGCGACCGAGAAGATCGTGGCCCGCTCCCGCTCGCTGACCCGCTCGTGCAGCGCCTCGTCGGCGAGGGGGCCGGAGGGTCCAGACAGGACGTACGCGCCCAGGTAGGCCACCGCGGCCAGCGCGAAGCCACCGATCCCGGCCGCGGTCAGCGCCAGCACCGCCAGCGCCACAGTAGACAGTGCGGTGCCGACGGCCGCCACCGAGAGCGGGGCCGACGGGCGGATGCGGCACAGTGCCGGCGCCGAGACCGCTCCCGCCGCGGTGCCGAGGAAGGCGCCGGCAGCCAGCAGCCCGTATGCCGCCGCGCCACGCTCGGCACCGCCCAGCAGCTCGGCGAACTGGAGCGGGGCCAGCGTCTCCAGCGTGTTGATGGCCAGCCCGAAGGCGGCGGTGCGGGCGACGAGCAGGCGGATGACCGGGTCACGCGCCGCTAGTCGTACCCCTTGGGTGATCTGGCTGGGGACGGACCGGACGGCGGCGCGGACGCCGACCGCGGCGGGCCGGCGGGTCTCTTTCATCAGGACGGCGTGGGCGACCAGACTCACGGTCGCGACGCCGGCGGCGGCCAGCGCGGGTACGGAGATCGGCGTGATCAGGCCGTCGTCGGGCAGACCACGGAAGAACTGCGGCAGCGCCCCGCCCACGATCGCCGCGCCACCGAGCCCCACGCACTCCACCGCCCAGCCCCACGAGATGCCGGTGCGCAGTGAGGCGGTGGGGTCGGCGGCGCGGACAGTGTCGACGTACCAGGCTTCGACCGGACCGGAGCCGAGCGCGCGCCCCACGCCGGACGTGACCGCGGCCACCGCGAAGTGCCACCAGACCTGGGCGAACGCGGCGATCAACGGGGTAGCGACGAGGAACACCAACGCGATCAACATCGTGAACCGCCGCCCGAGCTGGTCGGCGAGGCCGCCGGTGGGCAGCTCCAGCACGACGACGATGCCGGAGTAGAGCGCCATGAGCAGGCCGATGGTGGGGAGGTCGAGCCCGCGGACGGCGTAGAGGAGCACCTGCACCGGGATGACCAGCCCGGTGGCGGACCACCGCAGCCCGGTGAGCAGCAGGAAGCGGCGCCGCGCCTGGGCGGCCGTGATCACAACGGGACCTCCTCGAACGGCAGCAGCTGCTGGTAGATCGTCACGTGGCGAACCGGCTCGCCCGGCTCGGCGGGAGGCGGATCGGTGCGGTAGCGGTCGACGACCGCCATGAGGTCGCGGTCGAGCTTGGCGAGCTGCGACGGGGTGAGGCGCAGCAGGTTGTCGAAGAGGCCACCGGTGGAGGCCCACTGCGGGTCGTAGCGATCCTCACGCTCGGACCACCGCTGGAAGTGCTCGATCGCCCGCAGCATCTGGCGCCGCTCCAGCGCGTCGCTGACCTGCCGCCACTCCGGGTCGTGCGACCGCTCGGCCCGGTGCCACGCCGTGATCATGTGCGTGGCCCGCCACCGCTTGTCTCGCCGGTTGGGCTGCTCGGGATCCTCCTCCACAAAGCCGAAGCGGGCGAGCTGGCGCAGGTGGTAGCTGGTCGATCCGCTCGACTCGTCGAGCCGCCGCCCCAGCTCCGAGGCGGTGGCCGGCCCCTCGTAACGCAGGATGCCGAGGATCCGCGACCGGATCGGATGCGCCACCGCGCGCAGCGACTCGGTGTTTCGGACGTTCGCCTCGTAGTACGGCTCCACCATGCCCCCACCGTACGGCCGCAAAGAGTTTTTTGCAAAATTGTCTTTGCGATCGTGGCGGGCGCTCTGCCCTCCGGTGCGACGATGGGCGCGTCCGGCGCCCTTGGCTGTGACGGGGCCGCGGCGGCGCCGGTGGCACGATGGAACGGTGATTTCGCTCGATCTCGCGGTCCGCCTGCGCGAAGCCGGGCTGACCTGGAAGCCTGCGGCCGGCGACCGGTTCGCGATCCCGGACCGCGACCTGGACGACGACGTGTTCGTGCTCAGCAACATGACCATCGAGGTGCACGAACTGCCCGAGGGCCAGGTCATCGGCTTCAACGGCACCACCGAGTGGGCGCTCGACGACGTCGAGAAGGACGAGGCGATCTGGCTCCCCCGCGAAGACCAGCTACGCGAGCTGCTCGGCGGTACGTTCCGGCGGCTGGAGCGAGATGGGGCCGGCTACCGGGCGACGATCGAGGTACTGGGCGCGACCCACGAGTTCACGGCACTGGAGCCGGCCGAGGCGTACGGCGCGGCGCTCCTCCATCTGATCGAGACCGCCAGGTAGGGCCTGTTTCGCCGCGACGGCTACGGGCCAGGTCGTGGGGACGCGGAGGGCGAGGCCGCGGGAGCGGCGGCCTGGACCACGACGGGCATCGCGGTAGCCCAGATCTATCTCTTGGCGCGAGACGCCCGACCCTCACCACAAGATCAATTGTCAGGGGGTCGTCTTAGAATTAGAACATGAGTACGAACGGGGATCACGAATGGAACCGGCTGGCTTCACGCGACCAGCTCTCGCTCGAGCGGCGTGCGAAATCGAGGCGTCACCCGCACGCTGCCGATCCACTCGGTGAGGCGGCCCGCGCTCGCCTCCACCGCGACGGCCACATCGCGACCGACGTCTTCGAGCAGCCGGCAGACGACCTCGCCGCTCGCCCGCTGCGCCCAGCCCCCGATGATCCGGCCGTCCCACCACACGGTCGGGCCGACGTTGCCGGAGCGGTCGAAGAGGGCGGGTCCGTGCTCACCGAGATACCAGGAGCGCTCCTGCCACCCCATCGGCGTGGGGTCGAGCGCGGGGAGCAGCGACAGAGCCGGCTCGGGCACGGCCGCGGGCTCGGCGTCGTCGGGCAGCACCAGCCCGGTGGCGCCGCCCAGGTCGACCTCGACCGGCTTGATCGCGGCGAGAGCCTGCTTGACCTGGCCGGCGGTCCAGCCGGTCCACCACTTGATGTCGGCGGCCGTCCCCGGTCCGTAGGCGGCGAGCCACCGCCGCACCAGCACGGCGCGCGCCTCCTCGGCCGGCACCTGCGGCATGCCGCCGGGCAGCCACGCCTCGACCGGCGACCACCGATACTGGCTGCTGATCCAGGAGCCGCGCGGGCGACCGCGCACGATCCGGCCATCCGCGGCGAGGAGAAAGAGGACCCAGGTCGTGATGTTGGTCTTGCCCTCGTAGGGTTTGCCCGCCGCCATCACCACCTGCGTGCGCAGCCGCGGCTCGTCGGCCGAGAGCTCCGCGCCGGTCGCCTCCCCACGGGCGACGAGCGCACGCAACGTGGCCTCCTCGACCTCCTTCAGCCAGGGGCCGTCACCGACCCCGGCATCCGTGATGATCTGCGTGTATCGCCGCCGCTGCACCACCGCGATCGCGTCGGTCGTCGACGCCTGGATGATCGGTGCCAGCTCGACCGGCACGACAAACATCGTGCGTCGCATGCCGAGCATCCGCACCAGCGACCGCTCTTCGTAGAGCGCGTGCTCGATCTCCGCCACGCTCGACGCCGCCGGGTCGGCGGGCGTCCGCTTCGCTCCGCCTTGGGCACTGGCACCGTCAGCGCGCGGCGCGGCCTCCTGCCGGCCTGGCGTTGCCTGGCGGGGCGCGGCGGCCTGGCTATCGGGCGTTGCCAGGCGCGGGGCGGTGCGCGCGTGCAGGGAGAGGAATACCGAAGCGGGGTCGGTCGAGTGCAGCGCCACCACACCGCGGGCCGCCTCGGTCGGGTCTGCGGCGACCGCGCCGGGCGCCAGGTGGTGCCGCTGGGCGAGCCGGGCCCGCCGCTCCGCGACCTCGATCTTCCTCATCGCGCGTCTCCCAGCGGCACCGAGGTGAGCAGCGCGGCCAGCCCGGCCGCGTCGAGCAGGTCGGCGGGACGCACGGTCACGCCCTCGCGCACGTAGTGGAAGGCGGCCCGCACGTGCTCGACCGGCACGCCGGCCAGGTCGGCCCAGGCGAGGCGATACGCGGCCAGCTGCACCGCCGCCGCCTGGGCCTCCACACCGGACGGTTGGCGGCCGGTCTTCCAGTCGACCACGTCGTAGCGCCCGCCCGGGTCGGCGAAGACCGCGTCCATCCGCCCGCGTACGACAACGCCGGCGATCACCGTGGCGAAGGGCACCTCCACCTCCACCGGCGTGCGGTCGGCCCACTCACTCGTCAGGAAGCGCCCCTGCAACTCGGCCAGCGCCTCGTCCGGCGCCGCGTCTTCGTCGGCGGCACCGGGCAGCTCGTCGACGTCGAGCAGGCGGCCCGCGCCAAACCGCTGCTCCAGCCAGAGGTGAAAGGCCGTGCCCCGGCGGGAGTACGGGTCGGGGCGCGACGGCATCGGGCGGCGCAACTGCCGGGCCAGCCCCTGCGGGTCGCGGCGGAGCGTGACGAGCTGCGACACCGACAGGTGGCCGGGGAGGGCGATCTGCGTGGGCTCGTCGCGGCGGGCCAGCCGGTCGCGTTCGGCGAGGAGCATGTCGACCTCGTATGCCCAGCCGGCCGCCTGCGGGTCGAGGTCGTCGCTTTCCTCCGCGCGCGCTTGGCCGGGCTCGACGGATGCATCGGGCAGAGCGGAGCCAGCGGACTGAGCGGACGCGGCCGCCTGAGCGGACGCGGCGGCCTGAGCGGCGGCGCCGGCATCGGGCGAGCCGAAAGCCGCGGAGCCAGGAGCCGCGTCAGTGGCGGCACCGGCCCCAGGCGAGCCGGAGGCCGCCGGCACAGCCGGAGCGGAAGGCACGGCTGGAGCGGAAGGCGCGGCTGGAGCGCCGTCCACCTGCGCGGCCATCATCTGGCGCACCAGCGCGGCCGCCCTGGTCATCTCCGGGCGACGAGGGCCGAGCGGGTCGGCGGGCCACTCCGCCGTCGCCACCACCTCGGAGGTCGGGTTGGTGGTGTCGGGCGTCGGCTCAGGCTCCCAGGCCACCACCGCGCCGCTGCCCGCCAGGCACTGGTCGCGGATCTCGGTGAGAAACACCGACGGCCCGCGCGGCTTCTTCACGCCCTCGCCCCACCAGTAGCCCGAGCAGAGCAGCAGCCGGCGCGGGCGGGTCACCGCCACGTAGGCCAGGCGTCGCTCCTCGCGCTCGTCGTGCGCCGCCCACTCCTCGTTGAACGCCTCCACCGCCGCGGCCACCTCGCGCTGGTCGGCCGCATCCGCCAAGGCGAGCCGGGGCAGCCCACCGGCGTCGCCGCGCAGTGGGAAGGGGAGCACGCCCAGCCCCTTGAGGTAGTGGTCGGAGGCGCGCACCGGCCCCGGCCACACGCCCCTGGTCAGGCCGGCGACCGCCACCACGTCCCACTCCAGGCCCTTGGCCGCGTGGGCGGTGAGGATCTGCACGGCGCCCTCGACCACGTCGACCTCGCCCGGCGACAGCCCGCGCTCCTCGTCTTCGGCCGCCGCCAGAAACGCCAGGAAGCCGCCGAGCGTGCCGCCGTCGGTGTCACGCACGAAGCGGGCCGCCACGTCGCCCAGCGCGTCGAGGTGGCCCCGCGCCAGCCCGGCGTCGGCGCCCGCGCGCACGGACACCTCCACGTCGAGCCCGGTGGTCCGCTCCACATCGGAGATCAGGTCGGGCAGCGGCTGGTCGAGGCGGTGGCGGAGGAGGGCCAGTTCCCGGCCGTACGCACGGAGCCGCGCGTAGCCCTCCGCGGAGTACGCCTGCGCGGGCCCCGGATCGGCGAGCGCCTCGACCAGGCTCGACTCGTCGAGGCGGTCGGGCACGATCTCCGGCTCCTCGGGCACCGGTGCCAGGCCGCGTCGGGCGGCGGCGATGGCGCGCGAGCGGCGATACAGGGCGACGAGATCGCGCGGCCCGATCCGCCAGCGCGCGCCGGTGAGCAGCCGCAGCAGCGAGGCGCCGTCGGTGGGGTCGGCGAGTACCCGCAGCGTGCACACCACGTCGCGCACCTCGGCGGTGTCGAGCAGCCCGCCGAGGCCCACCACCTCGACCGGCACGCCGCGCGCCCGCAGTGCCGCCTCGATCGCCGGGATCTGGCTGCGCAGCCGCACGAGTACGGCGCTGGTGGGCCGCTGCTCGACCGGGATCTGCTCGGGCAGCGCCTCGGGCTGGCCGGCGGCGGCCCGCCATGCCTTGACCATGCTCTCGGCGATCCACTCCGCCTCGCCGGCAAACGACTCCAACAGTGCACAGTGGACGGCCGCGCCCCCGATCCGGGCGTCGACGCGGGCCGCGGCGGTCAGCTCGGCCACCTTGGCGCCGGCCGCGCGCAGCGGGGTGGAGAGCGCGTTGGCCACGCCCAGCACCTCGGGCCGGTTGCGCCAGCTCGTGGTGAGCGACCGCTCCGCCCCGCCAAACTCGGTCGCGAAGCGCTCCAGCGTGCCCGCGCTCGCCCCGCGCCAGCCGTAGATGGACTGGCACGGGTCGCCGACCGCGGCCACCGGATGCCCCTGCCCGCTGAGCTTGTCTTGCCCGCCTCCGGCAAAGAGTGAACGCAGCAGCACCACCTGGGCGTGGCTCGTGTCCTGGTATTCGTCGAGCAGCACCACCTTGTAGCGCTCCCGCTCGATGATGCCGACCTCGGGGTAGTCGCGGGCGACGATTGCCGCGCGCGCCATCTGGTCGCCGAAGTCCATCGCCTCGAAGGCTTCCTTGCGCTGCTCGTACGCCCGCACGAGCGGCAGCAGCTTGAGTCGCACCTGCTGGCGGGCGAGTGCGTCACGCACCGCCGCGGCCACCTTGCCTGGCCGCGACTGCACGTCGGCGAAGAAGCGCCCGGTCCAGGCGGCCAGATCGTCGGTGGAGACCAGGTGCTCGGCCAGCTCGCCGGCGAGCTGGAGCACCGCGTCGGTCACAGTGGACGGTGCGAACGGCACGTCGGACATGTCGCCCTTGTAGTTACGCACCAGCAGGTCGACGATCTGCCACCGGGACGCCTCGGTGAGCAACCGGGCCGACGGCTCGTATCCGGCGCGCAGGCCGTGTTCGACCACGATCCGGGCGGCGTACGAGTGGTAGGTGGCGACGGTCGGCTCGCCGGCCAGCAGCTCCTCGCGGCCGAGGCGGCGCACGAGCTGGCCGAGCCGCGTGCGTACGCGGTGGGCCAGCTCGCCGGCCGCCTTGCGGGTGAACGTGAGGCCGAGCACCTGCTCCGGGCTCGCGTATCCGTTGGCGACGAGCCACAGCACGCGGGCGGCCATCGTCTCGGTCTTGCCGGACCCGGCGCCCGCCACGACGAGGAGCGGCTCGACCGGCGCCGAGATGATCGCGGCCTGCTCCGGTGTCGGCGGGTGCAGGTGGAGCATCGTCGCCAGCTCATGCGGCGTGTATCGCGGACCGGCCGCGGCCTGCTGCGTAACCGGAAACAACTCGATCAAGGCGTCACCGCCGAAACCAGGCCGATCAAGGCGTCACCGCCGGAAGCAGAGCCGACAAAGGCGTCACCGCCGGAAGCAGAGCCGACAAAGGCGCCGACCCCAGCACGACCACGGGTAGAGAGCGGGATCACGGCTCCACCACCTGCCGTCCCTTGCCGGAGATCGGGCAGCTCGTGCGGACGGGGCACACGCGGCACCGCGAGTTGGCCACGGCGTGGAAGGTCGAGGCGGCCATGGTGTCGGCGGTGCGCCGCACGAGCGCGCCGGCCCAGCCCGACTCCTCGCCCTCGCCGAGCGCGGCCTGGCTCTGCTCCTTGGCCTCCTTGGTGCTCGTGCCAAGCTGCACGAGCGCGGCGCCGCCGGCCTCGTCGCCGTGCTCCGCGAACGCCCCCGCCTCCACCGCCGCCTGGTAAGCCGCGAGCTGCGGATGCTCGGCCAGTTCGGCCTCGGTGACCGTCGCGCTCTTGCCGGTCTTGAGGTCGATCACGACGAGCCGCCCGGACCCGTCTACCTCAAGCCGGTCGACCCGCCCGGTGAGGTCGATCGGGCGGAGCGGGTCGGCCAGCCGCACCGCGAACTCCTGCTCGATCGCGAGCAGCCGCCGCGGATTGGTCGCCAGCCACCGCAGCAGCTTGTCGACCATCGTCTCGGCGCGCGACCGCTCGGCACCGGCCAGCCACTGCGCGGCCAGCTCGATCGCGTCGAACCGGCCCGTTATGTACTCCACCAGCTGCTCACGGTCGACGGCCGCGTCTTCGGCGAGCATGGCCGCCGCGTGCACGAGATTGCCCACGCCCTGCGCGGGGCTGGGCGGGGCGCCGCCGCCGTGCCGCTCCAGCAGCCACCGCAGGCTGCACCGCAGCGCACTCTCCATAGTGGACGGCGTGACCTTCACCGGCTCGCCCTCGTCGACCAGCGGGCGGTCGTCGGATAGCTCGCGCAGCCCCCACCAGTCGTGTGGATGGGCACCGGGCACACCGGCGAGGGCCAGGCGGGCGAGCTGGGCCGCGGCGGCACGCTTGCGCGGCTCCGGCGCGGCCGGATCGGTGACGGCGGTGCGCAGCTCGGCCACCAGCGCGGGCAGCGTGAGCGCCCGGGGCAGCCGCCCGACCGGCACCTCGACCGGCCCCGGGGCGGCGGCCTCCACATCGGACTCTTCGGCGGGCGGCAGCAGCTCGGCGAGGAAGCGGCTCGGCTGCTCCTCGTGATCGCTGCCGCCGACCGCCGCCGACGCCACCGCGGTCACCAGCAGCCGCCGCCGGGCGCGCGTGGCCGCGACGTAGAAGAGCCGCCGCTCCTCGTCGAGCAGCGCCGAGGTCTGCCCGACCAGCGAGGCCGCGACGCCGGCTCCCTCGGCCCGCCCGGCGAGCACGTCGACCAGCCGCTCGGAGCCGAGCAGGCTGCCGCGCAGGCGCAGGTCGGGCCAGATCCCCTCCTGAACGCCGGCGACGACCACGACATCCCACTCCAGGCCCTTGGCCGCGTGTGCGGTGAGCAGCCGCACCGCCTGCCCCCGGTCGGCGCTCGGCGCGATCGTGTCGGCCGGAAGCTGCTGCCCGAAAACGTGGTCGAGGAAGACCTCGGTGCGGGCGCCGGGCAGCCGATCGACGAAGCGGGCCGCGGTGTCGAAGAGCGCCACGATCGCGTCGAGGTCGCGGTCGGCCGCCACGCCCCGCCACTGGAGGCCGCGCTCCTCGCCCGGGTCGCCGACCGGGCCGGAGCGGGCGGTCAGCCCGTACCACCGCTCGGCCATGCCACTCGCCCGCCACACCGACCACAGCACGTCTTCGACGGTGGCGCCCGGTGCGCCGGCCGCCTCCCGCGCGGTCGCCAGCAGGCCCGCGATGCTCTTGGCCGGCGCGGCCCACCGCCGCTCGATCGCGACCAGCTCGGCGGGCTCGCGCAGCGCGTCGACCAGCAGCTCGCCCGAGGGGCGGGGATCGTCGGCGGCCAGTGCGAGCGCCCGTAGCCCCTGCCGCAGCCGCCGCTCGCCCAGCGGGTCGATGCCGCCGAGGGGCGAGTGGAGCAGCGCGACCGCTGCCTCCTCCTCGAGCCGCTCGGGCTCCAGCGCACACCGCAGGAGCAGCAGGAACGGCGCCACCGCCGGCTGGAGGTGCAGCGGCAGATCCTCCGCCTGGGTCACGGTCGGGATGCCGGCCGCGTGCAGCGCCCGCTGGAGGGGCGCGAGCTGGAGGTGCGTGGAGCGGACGAGCACCGCCATGCGCGACCACGGCACGCCGTCGAGCAGGTGGGCTTGGCGCAGCCTGTGTGCCACGTATCCGGACTCGCTCGTGCCCGACCGGAAGCTCCGGACCTCGACGGTGGCGGTGATGTCGGTGGCCGCCGGCGTCTGCCGCCGATGCCCCGCCGGCCCGCGCAGCCGCCGCGCGAGGCGCCCGGTCGCCGCCAGCAGCTCGCCGCCGGTGCGGTAGTTGCTGTGCAGCGTGACGGTCGGCGCGACGGCCCCGGACACGGTGCGGAACCGGTGCGTGAACGTGGTCACGCCGGTCGGGTCGGCGCCCCGGAAGGCGAACGTCGACGAGTCGGGATCGGCGAACGCCACCAGCGGCTTGCCCCCACCGGCCACCAGCGAGAGCAGGTCGAGCTGGGCCGGGTCGGTGTCGGCGAGCTCGTCGACGTAGACGTAGGCCAACCGGTGACGCTCCGCCTCGAGCAGCGCGGGGTCGTCGGCGAGCAGCCCGGCGGCGGCCCGGATCAGCTCGGCCGGGTCGAAGCCGACCGAGCCTCGCGTGGTGGCGTCGCGGAGGGCGAGCACCGCGATGTACTCCCGGAGGAAGCGCGCGGCGGCCGGCCAGTCGGGGCGGCCCAGCCGCTCGCCCAGCTCGGCGAGCTGTGCCGGGCCGACGCCCCGCTCGGCGGCCCGCTGGAGCAGGTCGCGCAACTGCTGGGCGAACGCCCGCGTGGGCAGCGCCGGCCGCAGCGCGGGCGGCCACTTCTCCTCGGCCTCTTCGAGCAGCTCGCGGATGACCAGATCCTGCTCCGGACCGGTGAGCAGCCGGGGCGAGGGCTCGCCGCGCTCGGCGGCGGACCGGCGGAGCAGGCCGAACGCGTAGGCGTGGAACGTGCGCACCAGCGGCTCGTGCACGACCCGACCGTCGCGGCGCGCCCCGCCCGCGTGCGCCCCGGCGACCGGCACCTCGACCCGACCGTCGCGGCGCGCCCCGCCCGCGCGTGCCCCGGCGACCGGTGCCTCGACCCGCCCGTCACCGCTCGCCTCGCCCGCGCGTGGCCCGGCGATCCGCGCCTCGATCCGCTCGCGGAGCGCGGTGGCCGAGCGGCGCCCGAACGTCAGCACCAGGATCCGCTCCGGGTCGGTGCCCTCGTCGACCCGCGCGGCGACCGCCTCGACCAGCGTGCCGGTCTTGCCCGTGCCGGGGCCCCCGAGCACCAGCAACGGCCCGTCGGTGTGCCCCACGACATGCCCCTGCAACGGGTCTTCGAGCCGCTCCGGCACGGCCTCGGCCGGCCGGCGGACCAACCGGTACGCCTGCACGAGGCTCATCGAACCACGCCGGTACGACAACGCCCCACCCGCCACAGCAGGTGGCGCCTATCCCAGCCGCGCCTCGATCTCGTCGAGCGCCGCCGGCACCGTGTCCGCGACGATCAGCAGGTCGAGTGCGTCGACCCGGGCGAACGAGGTCAGCGCCAAGCCGCGCAGCCACTCCACGAGCCCGGTGTAGAAGCCGTCGCAGTTGACCAGCGCGATCGGCTTGCGGTGCATCCCGAGCATCGCGGTCGTCCACACCTCGAAAAGCTCGTCGAGCGTGCCGAGTCCGCCCGGAAGGGTGAGGAACGCGTCCGACTTTTCGATCATCAGTGCCTTGCGGCTGAGCATGCCGTCGGTGACCACCAACTCGTCCGCCGCGGTGTCCGCGATCTCGCGGTCGACCAGCGACTGCGGGATCACGCCCAGCGTGTACGCGCCGCCGGCCCGGGCGCCGTCGGCCACCGAGCCCATCATGCCGACGCAGCCACCGCCGGAGACCAGCGTGTGGTCACGCCGGGCGATCTCCCGGCCGGTCTCGTCGGCGAGGTCGAGCCACCGCTTCTCCAGCTTGCGGGACGAGGCGCAGAAGACACAGATCGCCGCCACGTCAGCCCTCCGCCGCGCTCGCCTCGGCCTGTGCGGCCGCGGCCTCCTTCAACGCCTCCTGCTCGGCCGCGAGCGCGGCGTCGGCGTCGATGATGTGCTGCACGGCCACGTCGACGTCGTCGGTCACGCACATCAGGTCGAGGTCGGCCGGTCCGATCTTGCTCTCCGCCGCCATGGTGCCGCGCAGCCACTCCAGCAGGCCCTCCCAGTACGTCGACCCCATCAGCACCACGGGGAAGCGGGTCACCTTGCCGGTCTGCACCAGCGTCAGCGCCTCGAACAGCTCGTCCATCGTGCCGAACCCACCGGGCAGCACCACGAACGCCTGCGCGTACTTCACGAACATCGTCTTGCGGGCGAAGAAGTAACGGAAGTCGATCCCCATGTCGACCCACTCGTTGATGCCCTGCTCGAACGGAAGCTCGATGCCGAGCCCCACCGAGAGCCCGCCGGCCTCGTTGGCGCCCCGGTTGGCCGCCTCCATCACGCCCGGTCCCCCACCGGTGATCACCGCGTATCCGGCGCGGGCCAGCGCCCCGCCCAGCCGCTGGGCCATCTCGCACTCGGGGCTGTCCGGCTTGCTCCGCGCCGAGCCGAACACGCTGACGGCGGGCGGGAGGTCGGCGAGCGTGTCGAAGCCCTCGACGAACTCGGACAGGATCCGCAGCGCCCGCCACGCGTCCTTCGTCTTCCACTCGCCGCGCTGGCGGGAGTCCAGAAGCCGCTCATCCGCCGTACTCCGTGGAATTGCCTCACGACGCAGCGTGACCGCCCCCCGATGACGCTCCGGGCCGGGAATGCGGCCGCGGTTTATGTGGTTCATGGGATCAACCGTAGTGGTCCGAGACTCGTACTAAGTGATGCAACCAAACCCGCGTCGCGGGCGTCATAGCTATCACATACTGGGTAGCCACGGAACGGGGAGGGGACGACCGTGATGACCCGCAATGAGCTGATCCGGCTGCGCCGGCAGATGCAGCGCCGGATCCAGGATGTCGTGGCTGAGCGCCGCTCGGCGGCCAACCAGCGCGCCGCCGCCACGTCCGATACGGATTCGCCGGTCAACGCCGCCTAGGGCCTAGCTCAGCCACCGGTGCAGCGTCGCCGCGCCGTCGCGGATCTTACCGATCTCGACGTGCTCGTCGGGCGCGTGCGCCAGGTTGGGATCGCCGGGGCCGAAGTTGAGCGCTGGGATGCCCAGTGCGGCGAAGCGTGCCACATCCGTCCAGCCGAGCTTCGCCACCGGCGCCTCGCCGACGGCCGCCAGAAACTCCCGCGCGGGGGGCGCGGTGAGCCCGGGTAGCGCGCCGCTGGACGAGTCGACCACCTCCACCTCGAAGCCGGCGAAGACCTCCCGCACGTGCGCGTGCGCCTCGGCCTCACTCCGGTCCGGCGCGAAGCGGTAGTTGACCTCGACCTCGCACAGGTCGGGCACCACGTTGCCGGCGACGCCGCCGCGGATGCGTACGGCGTTGAGCCCTTCCCGGTATGTGCATCCGTCGATCGGCACGGTCCGCGGCTCGTACGCCTCAAGCCGCCGCAGCACCTCGCCGGCCGCGTGGATCGCGTTGACGCCCCGCCACGAGCGCGCCGAGTGCGCCCGCCGCCCGGTGGCCCGGACGACCGCCCGCATCGTGCCCTGGCAGCCCGCCTCGACCACGCCGTACGTCGGCTCGAGCAGCACCGCGAAGTCGGCCGCCAGCCACTCCGGATGCGCGCCGGCGATCAGGTTGAGCCCGTTGTACTGGGAGTCGACCTCTTCCGCCTCGTAGAAGAAGTACGTCACGTCGAACCGCGGCTCGGGCACGCTCACCGCCAGGTGCAGCGCGAACGCCACGCCCGCCTTCATGTCCGAGGTGCCGCAGCCGTAGATGAGGTCGCCCTGGATCGTGGCGGGGAAGTTGTCGTTGATCGGCACGGTGTCGAGGTGCCCGGCGAGCACGACCCGCTGCGATCGACCGAGGTCGGTGCGGGCCATCACCGTGTTGCCGTGCCGCCACACGGAGAGGTGGGGCGCGGCGCGCAACACCTCCTCCACGCAGTCGGCGATCTCCTTCTCCTGGAGAGAGACGGACTCGATGTCGACCAGCGCGCGGGTGAGCGCGACCGGGTCGGCCATGACGTCGGGGGTGAGCGGGTTCGCCATGTCAGGCACGGTACCTTTTCGTCATGCAAAGCTTGCCGGCCTGGGGCCTCGGACTTGCCACCGTCACGACCGATGACCAGGTGCTCGACGCCTGGTACCCGGCGGACAAGCTGGGTCTGGGCGTCGCACCGGCCGACGAGACGCCGGTCACTGTCGTGGGCGACCGGTCGCTCCCGCTGCTGCGCACCGTGCCGGTCCGCACCGAGATCGGCTCGCTGGAAGACCCGCCGAAGGACACCGCCGACGCGTACCTCCGGCTCCATCTGCTCTCCCACCGGCAGGTGCGGCCCAACGACATCAACCTGGACGGCATCTTCGGCGTGCTGCCCAACGTGGCGTGGACCTCGGCCGGCCCCTGCCCGCCCGACTGGGTCGACGAGCTGCGGCTGATCGAGCGCTCCGCCGGCCGCCACCTGACCATCTACGGGCTCGACAAGTTTCCCCGCATGATCGACTACGTGGTGCCCGCCGGCGTGCGGATCGCCGACGCCGACCGCGTGCGCCTCGGCGCCCACCTGGCCTCCGGCACGACCGTCATGCACGAGGGCTTCGTCAACTTCAACGCCGGCACGCTCGGTGCCTCGATGGTGGAGGGCCGGATCAGCGCGGGCGTCGTCGTCGGCGACGGCTCCGACGTGGGCGGCGGCGCCTCCATCATGGGTACGCTCTCCGGCGGCGGCAAGGAGCGCATCCGCATCGGCGAGCGCTGCCTCATCGGGGCCAACGCGGGCGTCGGCATCTCGCTCGGCGACGACTGCGTCGTGGAGGCCGGCTGCTACGTGACCGCCGGCTCCAAGGTGACGCTCCACACGGGCGAGATCGTCAAGGCGGTTGCGCTCTCCGGCCAGCCCGGCCTGCTCTTCCTCCGCAACTCGGTCACCGGCGCGCTGGAGGCCCGCCCGCGCAAGGGCACCGGCGTCGAACTCAACGCCGCCTTGCACGTCAACGACTGAGGCCCCGGCGGGGTGGGCCGCCGTGGCGGCCCACCCCTCGGATCTCATCGCAGGCGGTACGCGCGCACAACCGTCTGCGTCACCGTGTTGCCGCCCGAGTCGGTCGAGGCGGCGCGCAGCGACACAAACCCGGCCGCGCCCGGATGCCGTACCGAGGCGACCCAGCCGTCACCACCGCGCCGCAGCGATGCCCGTTGCCAGCTCTTCCCGTCGTCGTACGACACGTCGACGGTCAGCGAGGTGACCTTGCCGTCCGGCGCCCCCGGCTGCCGCTGCACAGTGACCGGTATCTCGTACCGCCGGCCGGCGGGAGCGGCGTTGTCGGCGTCCAGCCGTGGCGCGAAGCGCACCACCGACAGCGGCAGCTTGGCCACGACGTCCTCGCCCGGCACGTGCCCGGACCGGAACGTCCACACGCCGCGCACCTCGGTCGTCAGGTCCCCGACGCTCCGCGTGTCCGCGACCTCCAGCCGGTAGCCGGCCTTCCTGGGCGGCACCTCGAAGACGCCGCACGCCGAGCAGTCGGTCTCGCCGACAAGCTCGCCGTTGCGGTACAGCGCGGTGCGGGACGTGTCGGTCCACGAGTAGCCGACGTGGCCGGCACGGTCGCCGTAAAGCGACACGTCGACGATGATCAGGTCACCGGTGCGGCTGACCCCCGACTCGGGCAGCGGCAGCACCGGGCCGAAGGGGCCGGTGTGCCACGTGTCGGTGTACTGCTTGCCCGGCCGGTACTGCACCGGCGCCTGGAAGAAGTACTCCTGCGGCTCCGGGAAGCCCTCCGGATCCTCGCTCGGCTTGCTGATCCACAGCTCCGGCGACCAGCGCACGCCCTTGGTGTACAGGTACTCCACACGCTTGCCGGGAAGTTCGGTGGGGATGGCCCGGGCCGACGAGCCCGTGTTCGGCGCCAGCACCGGGAAGAGCAGGCGCTCGCCGAACAGCCCGTCCGCCGCCGTGCCGAAGTCCTGCCGCACCGTCGCCAGCTCGCCCTTGCGCACGTGCTTGGTGTATCCGGTCGGCAGCCGCCCGCTGAAGCCCTCCGCGATGGCGTAGAAGTACGGCGAGTCGCGGAAGTCTCCCTCCCCGTTGCCCTTTGCCCACTGGCTGGCGACGTACGAGGTGAAGGCCTCGCCGGCCGGCGGCCCGATGTGCGCGGTGGTGAGCCCCTCGAACGTGTCGGCGATGACCCCCACGCCGTAGCCGGCCTCCGGCGTCTCGTGCGAGAACGTGACGTCGATCAGCGCGGGCGTGGCCGAGGGCTCCGGCACCGTCGTGGACACCGGCTCGCCGTCACGGGCGTCGAGCGTCACCGCGACATCCGCCGTCACCTCGAACACCGGCCGGACCTGGAACGATACGTCCGAGGACTCCTCGGTGCGCGGTGTGCGGAGGTAGGCGGAGAGGTTGTAGCTCCCCCTCGGCACGCGGACGGTCGCCGTGCCGCCCGGGTCGTACAGGTCGTACGTGCGGAACTTGTCGAGGCCGAGCAGCAGTCCTGAACCGTCCACCGACGGCTGGCCGTTGGCGTCGACCAGGGACACCGTCACGTTGTAGCTCTCCACCTCCTTGTGCACGCCGACCGGCGTGCGCACCTCGGTGGTGCCACCGGTGGCGACCAGGTGTCCGGAGTAAAGGCCGTCGGGCCCCGCGACGCGCGTGTCGGCGGTGACGGTCACCTGCGCCTGGCCGCCGGCCGGCACGGTGAGCGAGGTCGCGCTCGGCGTGAACAGCCCGGCCGGCGCCGGCTCGCCATCCGGCCCGAGGGCGGAGACGGCCAGGTCGAGCGTCACGTCGGCGGTGCCGCCGTTGTGGTAGGTGATCGTCTTGTCGACCGGCTCGTCGTCATCGTGCGGCCAGAACGGCCGTCCATAGGAGACCCCGACCGGGTCGGTGGTCACCGCCTGCGTGATGGCGCGGCCCACGTCGACGCGGCCAGCGCCCTGCTGGTACGCCGTGAGCGACGGGTTGGGCCTGGCCGAGGCCACGAGTGTCGACTTGAGACGGCCAGCCGACCAGTCGGGATGCCGCTGGGCCACGAGCGCGGCCGCGCCGGCGACGTGTGGCGTGGCCATCGAGGTGCCGGACGCGCTCGTGTAGTGCTCGTCGACCGGGTCGCCCATCGCGGTGCCGGCGGCCCGAGCGGCGACGATGTCGACGCCGGGCGCGGTGATGTCGGGCTTCAGGCCCTCGTCGCCGAGGCGCGGGCCGCGGCTGGAGAAGTCGGCCAGTTCGCCGGACTTGTCGACCGCGCCCACCGTGAGGGCCGCCTCCGCGCTGCCCGGCGACTCGACCGTGCCGTCGGAGGAGCCGCTGTTGCCGGCCGCGATCACGAAGAGCGTGCCGTGCTCGGCGGTGAGCGTGTTGACCGCCTCTTCCAGCGGGTCGATCTCCGGCGTGTCGAAGCCGCCGATGCTCATGTTGACGACCTTGGCGCCCTTTTCCTCGGCTGCCCACTCCATGCCGGCCAGCAGCGCGGACTCGGTGCAGAAGTTGCTCTCGCAGACCTTGCCGGAGATCAGCTCGGCGTCCGGCGCGACGCCCTTGTACTTCCCGCCGGAGGCCGCACCGCTGCCCGCGATCGTGGCGGCGACGTGCGTGCCGTGGCCGATCGTGTCACCGCCTTCTGGCGCCTCGCTGAAGTTGCGCGCCTCGGACACCTTGCCGGCCAGGTCGGGGTGTGCCGTGTCGACGCCGGTGTCCAGCACCGCGACGGTCACGCCCCGGCCCGTGTAGCCGGCCTCCCACGCGGCCGGCGCGCCGATCTGCGGCACGCTCGTGTCGAGCGAGATCTCACGCTTGCCGTCGAGCCAGATCTTGTCGAAGCCGCCTCTCGCCACCGTCGACCACAGCCGTGGCGCGCTGTCCTTGCGGGCGGCCACCGCGGCACCGTCCACAACCGACAGCGGCCAGGTGACCGCGGCGCCCGCGGCCGACAGCGTGCCGGCGGCGGAGCGGGCGTTGGCCGCGCCGTATCGCACCAGCAGCGGCAGCGTGTCGCGCACCCCGTCGTGGTAGCCGGCGCGGATCAGCCCGCGCACGTCGAAGAGGCGCCGGTCGAGCTTGCCGGAGCGGATGAGCGGCTCGGCGTCGCTCGGGATCACGTAGAGCGAGTCGCGGTCGCGGCGCACCGCGAACCGAACCCCCTCGCGGTCTTCGCCGGGCTGGACCGCGACGGCGCCGGCCACAGCCGACGCGAGCGTGATGCGGTCGCCGGTCAGCAGCGTCACGGTGACGCCCTTGGCCGATCGAGCGGCCAGGCCGGCCGAGTCGGCACCTCGCGGCGCCGCCCAGCCAGCCTGCGCACCACCGAGAACGAGCCCGGTGGCGAGTGCCGTGGCGAGGAATCTTCTTCGGAGTTGCAACGCAACCTCCTTAATAGACGTCTATATAGACGTCTAGCCCCGTTTCGATTGAAGCCATGGTTGCATACCGGGTATGTATTGCGCAGCCCCGCAATCGCAGCGACCGAATCGCGGCACCGCGCTGACGCGAATGGCCGATCGTGCTTGGTTTTGGGGCTTCTGGCTGGTGCGGACACTGATCGAGATGGTGGCGGCGGTGCTGGTCCGGGCCGCTGTCGTGATGGCGACTCGTCAGGCGATGGTGGCCGCGCAGGCCAGGCCGGACACTGTGGTCATCCGAGTGTGTCGGTGCGGTCTCGCATGGCGAGTGAGACCCGGTGCCGGGCACTACAAGGGATCTCGGCGGTGGAGATCGCGCACCCGCTGAGCGCGAGCACCGCTGCCGTGCGGGCGGGCCTACGTCAGGCCCTGCCGCGGCTGCGCCAACGCCTTGCGCCCATGATGGACGGATCGGGGTCGCCGGAGGGAGGTGCGTCATGAGCGAGCGCGACGCGTTCGGCGCCTCGTGCGCGCCCCACAGCGAAGCGAGGACAGCCATGAGCGAGCGAAGCGAGCCACTCCTCAGGCTCAGCGCGGATGGAGCCTCATGGCCGCCCGCGACACAGCGAGGACGGCCATGAGGGACGACGAGGGGGGCCGGCTCGACCCCGCACTGGACGCCGTGCCACCCCGCACCAACGCGCGTGCCGCCGAGCCGCGCCGCCGCGTGGTCATCGCCGAAGACGAGGCGATCATCCGGCTGGATCTGGCGGAGATGCTGCTGGAAGAGGGCTACGAGGTCATCGGCCAGGCCGGCGACGGGCGCACCGCGATCGAGCTCACCGAGGAGCTGCGGCCCGATCTGGTGATCGTCGACATCAAGATGCCCATCATGGACGGTATCGCCGTGGCCGAGCGGGTCGCCGGGTCCCGCCTCGCCCCCGTGATCATCCTGACCGGCTTCAGCCAGCGTGACCTGGTCGAGCGGGCACGGGAGGCGGGTGCGATGGCCTACCTCCTGAAGCCGTTCCAGAAGGACGAGCTGGGCCCGGCCATCGCCGTCGCGCTCTCCCGCTTCACCGAGCTGAACGCGCTGGAGGCCGAGGCGTCGACGCTCGCCGAGCGGCTGCTCACCCATACCGTGGTGGAGCGGGCGAAGGCCAAGCTGATCACGGAGCGCGGGATGGCCGAGCCGGACGCCTTCACCTGGCTCCAGGAGGCGGCGGCCACACACGAGCTGACCCTCCGCGAGATCGCCGAGCGGATCGTCGCCGAGACGACCGGCGACACCGGGTCGGCGGAGCCGGGCTGAGGGGCGGGCCGCCATTTCGAGGAGGCACGGCCGGGGCGGGGTCGTGTGGACGCGGAGGGCGAGACAGCGGGAGCGGCGGTCCGGACCACGACGGGAATCGCGGTAGCCCAGATCTTGGTCTGGATCGAAGGCCCTAGCTCGGTGTGATGGCGGCGATCTCGGCGCTGGCGGTGTCGCGCTCGAAGCGCAGCCAACCGTCGACCTCGTCGGGCGCGAGCGGCTGGGAATAGAGGTAGCCCTGGCCGTACGGGCAGGCGATGACCCGCAGCAGGTCGCGGTCGGCCTCGGTCTCGATTCCCTCCGCGACGACTTCGAGGCTGAGCGTCTGGGCGAGCCGCACGATGCCGTCCACAATGGCCTGTTGCCGGGCAGAGGAGGCGACGGTGGCGGTGAAGGTCTTGTCGATCTTCAGTACGTCGATCGGCACCTGCTGGAGGTAGCTCAGCGAGGAGAAGCCCGTGCCGAAGTCGTCGATCGCGATGCGCACGCCCATCTCGCGCAGCCCGGTCAGGTCGAGCCACACCTGCTCGTCGTCGCGGAGCAGCAGCCGCTCGGTGATCTCCAGCATCAGCCGCTCCGGCGGCAGGCCCTCGTCGGCCAGCGCCTTGCGTACCTTGTCGACGAAGCACGTGGCCCGGAACTGGCGGGCCGAGACGTTGACGCTGACGTACGGCGTGCCGGGCCACGTGGTCGCCGCCGTGATCGCCTGCTGGAGGACCCAGTCGCCGATCGGCTCGATCAGCCCGCTCTCCTCGGCCACGTCGATGAACTCGTCGGGCGAGACCAGGCCCAGCGTCGGATGGCGCCAGCGCACCAGCGCCTCGAAGCCGACCGTGTCGCCGCTCTCGACGGCGACGATGGGCTGGTAGGCCACGGTGAAGTTGAGGTCGGTGACCGCCTGCTCCAGCGCCGCCCGCATCTCGATCCGCTGGAGCACGGCGGTGTGCAGTGCGGCCTGGTAGCGACGCCACCGACCCTTGCCCGCCCCCTTGGCGAGGCGCAGCGCGAGATCGGCCTGGCGGATCAGATCGTCTACATCGGACGCGTCGGCGGTGGTGGCGAGGCCCAGGCTGGCCGAGACACTGACCGCGGTGTCGCTGAGCCGGAACGGCTGGGCCAGCGCCGCCAGCACGTCGGCGGCGACCTGCTCGGCCGCCACGGGGTCGGCGACACCGTCGACCACCGCCGCGAACTCGTCGCCGCCCACGCGCGCCACCGTGTGCCGCTCGCCGACCGCCGCCGCGATCCGCTGGCCCACCGCGGTCAGCAGCTCGTCGCCGACCGCGTGGCCAGAGGTGTCGTTGATCATGGTGAAGTCGTCGAGGTCGACCCGCAGCACGGCCACCTCGCCGCCGGCCTCTGGCGCCTGGGCGAGCGCCTCGCGTACGCGGTCGTGGAAGAGCACGCGGTTGGGCAGCCCGGTCAGCGCGTCGTGCAGCGCCCGGTGGCTCAGCTCCCGCTCCAGCCGATCGCGCGTGGTGACGTCGCGCATGGTGACCACGAGCCCGCGTACGGTGCGGTCACGCCGCAGGTCACGGCAGCTCACCTCGACCTGCACGCGGCTGCCGCCGGGATGCTGGAGGCTCCACTGTGTCCACTCGCTGGCCGGCGCCTGGCCGGAGCGGGCGAGGTCGAGCGTCTGCCGCACCGCCGCCCGGTCGTCGGGATGGATCACCGCCGAGAGCGTGGTGCAGTCGGCCGGGTCGACGCCGAGCACCGCGGCGGTCGAAGGGCTGGCGTACTTGATCGAGTCGTCGTCGCCCACGATCAGGATCACGTCGGCGGTGCTCTGCACGAGCGTGCGGAAGTACGCCTCGCTCTGCCGCCGGTTGACCTCGTCGCTCAGCGCGATCCGCTGCAACGCCAGCGCGGCCTGCCCGGCCAGCACCTCCAGCGCGTCGCGAAGGCTGTCGAGGACGCCCGCCTCGGCGGAAACGATAAGCGCGCCCACGCGGGGCGCGCCACCGGCCGGCGAGTCGAGCACCAGCGGGCACATCACCGCGCACTCGAAGCCGCCCAGTTGCTCGGCCAGCGCCGGATGCAGCATCCGTACGCGCAGCACGCGTGTACGCCGGGCGGCGGCCGCACCGCGCGCGTCGTGTGGCGACCCCGGCGGTACGACCGTCGGGCCCCAGATGCTGATCGCCGTGGCCGGCACGCCGTCGGAGTGGTGCACCGCGAAAACGACCCGGTATCCGGTGTCTGGCGGGATGAGGCGGGCGACCGCCGCGCGTACGGCCCGGTTGACCTCGCCCGCGTCGGTGGCCGAGACCAGCGCCGCGACCGACTCGCGCATGCCCCGCTCGCGGCCGACCGAGTGGCGGTGCGCGAAGATCGAGTCGGTCAGCCGGCTCAGCACGACGATGAAGACCACGCCGGAGGTGACCGCGATCAGCGAGGCATCCCGGATCTCGCCGGTCATCGCCTGCACCAGCAGCGCGCCCGGCGGCACCAGCGTCGCCAAGCCGAGCAGCGCCAGCCAGGTCGTCTTGATCTCGCCACGCCGCGCGTCGACCGGCGCGGTCAGCCCGGTCATCGACGGATGCAGCGCGGCCGCGCCCCAGGCTGTGTAGAAGACCCACCAGCCGATGTCGATCGGGCCGGCGTTGCGGTATGCACCGTCCAAAGTGGTCAGACCGTAGAAGACGTCGGCCGCGAACACGCCCGCCGAGCCCACCGCGAGCAGCACCACCGAGACGGTGCGCTGGTAGGTGGCGAAGAGGCGCACGGTGATGGCGAAGACGAGCAGGTTGCCCAGCGCGTACGCGGCCAGCGTCGACTTTTCGAACGAGTTCACCGCTGGCGAGGTGAGGTCGGGCCCGACCACGAAGACCCAGAGCACCATCGCGCCGGCAGCGGCGAAGACGAGCAGGTCGAGCATCCGTGACCGGTCGCGGATCGTGAGGCTGGCCCGGGTGAAGCCGTAATAGCCGCCCACGACCAACGGAAAGACGCTCAGGTAAAGAATGTCGGCCAGAAGCGGCGGGTTGCCCGTGCGCGCACCGATATTGAATACGAGATCGCCGGCGGCGAAAACGGCCAGGCCACCGGCGAGAAACCACCACGAAAACCGGCGCCTCGGCTGGTATCGAGCGACACCGACGACGACCGCCACGACACTGCTGGCGCCGATCGCTGCCCAAAAATAGAGGTGCAGCGATGGCAACGCGAACGCGCCAGCGCCCAGGGCCGTCATCCACAGCCCGTAGCAGGTCATGACTCGTCGAGCTGACACGAGCCTCCCCTTCGCGGCCAGCGACGCGATTGGACCGCCACGACGGGTCCGTTGAACGTTCTACCAGTCGCCGAAGCGGTACGCCATAGTCCGCGGACTATGCTTTTCAGCCGATCACGGGCGCGTTATCGCCGAACCTGCGGACGGGCCGCGACAACCAGCGGACGCGAAATTGACTCAGATTTCCAGTCGCTCGACGGCGGCCGCGACTCGCTCGTCGGTGGCGGTGAGCGCGACCCGCACGTGCCGCTCGCCGGCCGGACCGTAGAAGGCGCCGGGCGCGACCAGGATGCCCCGCTCGGCGAACCAGTCGGCGGTGGCCCACGAGTCTTCGTCGCGGGTCGCCCACAGGTAGAGCCCGGCACCGGAGTGCTCGATCTCGAAACCGGCCTTGGCCAGCGCGTCACGCAGCACGCCACGGCGGGCCGCGTAGACCGACCGCTGGACGGTCGCGTGGTCTTCGTCACCCAGCGCGACGACCATCGCGGCCTGCACGGGCGCGGGGACGATCAGGCCGCCGTGCTTGCGTACGGCCAGCAGCTCGGACACGATCGCCGGGTCGCCGGCCACGAAACCAGCCCGGTAGCCGGCGAGGTTGGAGCGCTTGGAGAGCGAGTGCACCGCGAGCACGCCATCCAGCCGCCCGCTGTTGACCTCCGGCGAGAGCACCGATATCGGCGTCGACTCCCAGCCGAGAGTGAGATAGCACTCGTCGCTGGCGACCACAGCGCCCCGCTCGCGCGCCCACTCGACGACCTTTCGCAGGTGCGCGGCGGGGAGCACCTGGCCGGTCGGGTTTGACGGCGAGTTGACCCAGACCAACCGCACGCGGGCCGGGCCGAGCGAGGTGAGCGAGTCGGTGCGCACCGGAGTGGCACCGGCCAGGCGCACCCCCACCTCGTACGTCGGGTAGCACACGGTGGGAATGACCACAGTGTCGCCCGGGCCGATGCCGAGCAGCGTGGGCAGCCACGCCACCAGCTCCTTCGAGCCGATGGTGGGCAGCACGCCGAGCCCGTCGGCGAGGGCACCGCAGTTGCGGGCCGCCCACTCGGCGATGGCCGCCCGCAGCGCCGGGGTGCCAGCCGTCAGCGGATAGCCCGGCGAGTCTGACGCCTCGGTCAGGGCCGCGCGGACCACCGCCGGCACCGGGTCGACCGGCGTGCCCATCGAGAGGTCGACCAGGCCGCCCGGATGCGCGGCGGCGACCCGCTTGGCCGGTGCCAGCAGATCCCAGGGAAAGTCGGGCAGCCGCTCGGAAAGGCGGCTGACGGACATGTGCCGCTCGCTCAGTGCTCGGTCTCGCGCGGGGGCTGCGCGGCCACGAAGGCGGCGTCCTTTTCCACCTTGCCGATCTTCGAGGCGCCGCCGGGCGAGCCGAGGTCTTCGAAGAACTCGTAGTTGGCGGCGGTGTAGTCCTTCCACTGCTCGGGCACGTCGTCTTCGTAGAAGATGGCCTCCACCGGGCAGACCGGCTCGCACGCCCCGCAGTCAACGCACTCATCGGGGTGGATGTAGAGCATCCGGTTGCCCTCGTAGATGCAGTCGACAGGGCACTCCTCGATGCACGCCTTGTCGAGCAGATCAACGCACGGCTCGGCGATGATGTAGGTCACGGGTCATCCTCTCCGCAAGCCACGCCGCTCTTTGACCGCGGCAGTAGGAGCCTAGTATCTCGCCCTAGAGGCCTAGTATCTCGCCCTGGAGGGAGTGGTTGGTGCTCCGCCGGCAGGATGTGGGACACCGGGTCGTGGTGCGGCGAATTGTCGGTGTTCGTAACGATAGACCCCTCTACTCGGACGCGCTCGGCGAGTTGGTCGAGATCACCGAGACCGATCTCACGATCGCGACGTCGAAGGGGCCGCTGCGCGTACCACTGAGTGAGATTCACCGCGCGAAGCGAGTGCCACCGACGCGCCGGCCGAACGCGACGGACGTCATCGCCCTGGAGTTGGCCGCCAACGAGGTGTGGCCGGCGCCGGTGCAGGACAGCCTGGGCGGTTGGCTGCTGCGGGCGGCCGACGGCTGGACCGGGCGGGCCAACTCGGCGCTCCCCATCGGTGACCCCGACCGCCCGCTGGAGGCGGCGATCGACGCGGTCGAGCGGTGGTACCTGGGGCGCGGCGCCCAGCCCTTGATCAACACGCCCCTCCCGCTCGCCGCCCCGGTCGGCGCCGCGCTCGACGCGCGCGGCTGGAGCGCCCGCCCGCTCACGCTCGTGCAGACCACACCGCTCCGCTCGATCCTCGACGCCACGCCGGCCAAGGCCCGGGTCGAGCTCACGCGCACCCCCTCGGACGCCTGGCTGGAGATCGCCGCCGGGCGCAAGGGCAGCCTCCCCGACGCCGCGCGCCACATCCTCACCGCCGTGCGCCAGGTCCGTTTCGCCCACCTGTACGACGACGGCGGCACGCTCCTCGCCGTCGGCCGCGGCGCGATCGGCGGTGAAGGCCGCTGGCTCGGCCTCGCCCTCATCGAGGTGGTGCCCGAGGCACGGCGCGGCGGGCTGGCCCAGGAGGTCGTGGCCGCGCTCGCCCGCTGGGGCGCCGAGTCCGGCGTGAGCCGGGCTTTCCTCCAGGTAGAGGAGCGCAACACGGCGGCGGTGGCGCTGTACGCGAAGCTGGGCTTCACGACCCACCACAGCTACCTGACCCGCGAGGGGCCGCAGCCAAGCTAGGCCCCTCGCGGGTCAGGCGCTCACGACAGGGCTGGGGCCGACCTAGGGCGTGTCTGGTGGATCTTGTGGGTGCGAGGCGAGGTCCAGGCGGCGGTCCGGTGGTGCCGGGCGGAAGGTCGCATACCGGTGTTGTATGTGGCCTTTCGTCCGGTGCCGCCGGGCGCCGTCTGGGCCCGCCGCAGCCCCGCAAAGATCCACCAGACACGCCCTAGGGCCTAGCGACGCACCACGCGACGAGGCTTGGCCATCTTCGCCTCGGCGTAGCGCTTGAGCCCCTGCGAGCGGTAGTCGAGCCCGAGCGTCACCAGGATCAGGAAGCCGACCAGCGAGCCGCCGATCGCGAAGGCGCCGTAGAGCCAGATCTGCGCGAAGAAGTCGCCGGCACCGCTCTCGAACGGAGTGTCGCCGCTGACGAACGGACCCACCAGGATCGTCAGCAGCATCGCGACGATCGCGGCCGCACCGATGTCGGCGATCCACCGCCCGGCCGGGCTGCGGCGCCCCCAGAGGAACGCCGTGACCGCCAGGATCAGCCCGAGCGCCACGAACATGCCCAGCGAGATGCGATCCTGCGCCTCGCCGTCTTCGTTGAATCCGAGGCGGGCGACCAGGCGCGCCGCCACGTTGACCGCGAACAGCACACCCGCGAGCACGCCGACCGGCAGCCAACGGTCCTTCATCGCACACCCTCCCCAACAACAGGTGAACTTCCTCGCCTGAGAAGAGTAGTGCGGAAGGTGTCTCCGGTCACAGCCTCGGGGCGGAGTGCGGCGGCTGGGAGAGGATCAGGCGGAACGCGACCGCCGCGAAAGCGATCGAGCCGGCCAGGATCATGCTGACGCCGACCCAGCTGTTGCGATCGACCAGCGCGTCGCCCTGCGGCCCGACCAGCAGCAGGTCGCCCTCGGTCGTGCGACCCGAGGCTGCCAACATGAGCACGAGCCAGGCGGTGGCGGGGAGCGCGACGGCCCACTTGCGCCCCACGGTCGTGTACGCGAACCAGCCAAGCGCGTAGTTGACCACCACGGCCGCGATCACGGCCACGCCGATCAGGTGGCCGCCCACGCGGAGCGGCGCCAGGATGAGCTCGCCCAGGGCGGAGGCGAACGCGGCGACCACCGCGATCACCCCGCCGGCGACCCGCAGCCCGGTCTGGGCCATGCAGCTGTGGCGGGAGGGCGGGCGCGGCTCGGCCGGTGGCGTCTCGACCGGCGCGGCGACGCCGCCCGGGGCCGGCTCGGTGCCGTCGCCGGGCAGGCCGGCGCTCGGTGGGCTGCTCGCGCTGGACACCGTCGCCGTCACCGGGACCTCGGACGAGAGCGGATGCTCATGACGGCAGGCCGGCGAAGAGGTCGCTCTCCCAGCCGTGCGGGCCGTCGCCGGGTCCGCGCTCGCCGGAGGCCAGTGTGTAGTACTCCACGCCCATGAACTCACTGCCAAAGTTGCCCGCGATCGAGTACAGCCAGGAGGTCTCCGGGATCTGGGTCGCGTGGGCCCGCATCGCGGCGACCTTGGCGTCGTGCTGGTCGGTGGCGTCGACCCGGGCCGTGACCAGGTCGTCGGGCGTGCCGAACGGGAAGTCGTCCACCTGCTCAAGGCCGGCGAACGGGTTGTCGCTCGACTGCGCGAACGCGCTGATGCCCGCCTCGAGAACGCTCCTCGGCACCGCGGTCCAGTAGATCTTGGCGGGCCCGAAGCCCTCGGCGGTGGCCAGCTCGGCCGCCCGCATCGCGACCCGGTGCGCCTGGATGTGGTCGGGGTGGCCGTAGAAGCCATTTTCGTCGTACGTGATCAGCACCTGCGGGCGGGTCTCCCGCATGATCTCCAGCAGCAGGGCGGCGGCCTCGTCGAGATCGGCCTGCCAGAAGCAGCGGGGGTGCTTGTTGGTCTCCAGGCCGGCCATCCCGGAGTCGCGGTAGCGCCCGGCGCCGCCGAGGAAGCGGTGGTCGGTGACGCCGAGGGCGGCGCACGCGGCGTCGAGCTCGGCCAGCCGGTAGCCGCCCAGCTGGTCGGCCTCGGACGCGGCCAGCCGCGCGAGCTCGGGCACGTGGATCTCGCCCTCTTCGCCGAGCGTGCACGTCACGAGCGTGACCTGGGCGCCCTGGGCGGCGTAGTGGGCCATGGTCGCGCCGGTGCCGACCGTCTCGTCGTCGGGGTGGGCGTGGACCAGCATGAGTCGTCGCGCCGCCGTGCCTTCTGGCTCACTCACGCGGGCCACTCTACGCGGCGTGCCCTCCCCCATCGTCTGCCACGTCACCACCCGGATATGGCGTTTCACGTGCGGACACGCCGAACACGGTCGGGCTGACCAATCACCCGGATTTACGATCCGGTGGTGGAGTACCCGGAGCTGGCCGCCCGTACCCGGAGGTTCACCCGCGGAGCGCCGCGGGCCGTGACAGTCGCGAGCGACGGCTCGCGGGTCGTCTTTCTGCGCTCGTCGGGCCCGGAGGACCCCGCCGACGCCCTGTGGGTGTTCGACGTGGGCACCGCGACCGAGCGGCTGATCGCCGATCCGGCGGTGCTGCTCGCCGACGCCCCAGACGACCTGCCCGCCCAGGAGCGGGCGCTGCGCGAGCGGCTGCGCCTCTCGGCGAGCGGCATCGGGTCGTACGCGACCGACCCCGCCGCGCGGGTCGCGTCGTTCCCGCTCGGCGGTCGCCTCTTCCGCGCCGACCTGGTCGCCGGTGACGTGGTCGAGGTCGCGACGGCCGGCCCGGTCGTCGACCCCCGCCCCGACCCGCAGGGGCGCCGCATCGCGTACGTGACGTCGGGCAACCTTCACGTGATCCACCCCGACGGCACCGACGCGCTGCTGGCCGGCGAGGACGGTGACGTCACCTGGGGGCTCGCCGAGTTCATCGCGGCGGAGGAGCTGGGGCGCTACCGCGGCTTCTGGTGGGCGCCCGACGGGCGGTGCATCCTTGCCGCGCGGGTCGACGAGTCCCGCGTGCCCCGCTGGCACCTGCACGACCCGGCCCGCCCGGAGGTGGCGCCGACCAGCGTGGCCTACCCGTACGCGGGGGCGGCCAACGCCGAGGTCACCCTCCACCTGCTCGACCTCGACGGCGGCTGGGTCGACGTGCACTGGGACCGGGAGACCTACCCCTACCTGGTGTCGGTCCACTGGGCCGAGGGCGGCCCGCTGATCACCGTGCTGCGCCGCCTCCAGCAGCACGGGCTCGTGCTCTCGGTCGACCCCCGCACGGGCGAGACCCAGGTGCACGCCGAGCTGGCCGACCCGCGCTGGGTCGAGCCCGTCGCCGGCACGCCCAGCCACCTGCCCGACGGGCGCGTGCTGGTCGGCGGCGAGCTGGCCCACGACGGATACGACGCCCGGTGCCTCTTCGCCGACGGCACGCTGCTCACCCCGCCCTCGCTGTACGTGCGCCGCGTCGTCGGCCGCATGTCCGCCGGCGCCGGCGCGGGCTCGCCCGACCTGCTCGTCGAGGCGAGTGAGGGCGAGCCGAGCGAGCAGCACCTCTTCCGCGTACGCACCGCGATCGGCGCTGGCGGTGCCGAGATCCGCCCGCTCACCAGCGCGCCCGGCTGGCACATGGGCGCGGTCGGTGGTGACGTGCTGGTGGTCGGCTCCGCCTCGCTCGACCGGGCCGGCACGCAGTGGACGGTGTGGCGCGCCGGCAAGCAGGTCGCCGGGATCACCTCGCACGCCGCCAAGCCGCCGTACTCACCCCGCCCGGTCCTGGAGCGGGTCGCCGATCGCCGCCTCCCCGCCGCCGTCCTGTACCCCCGCAACCACGTGACCGGCCGCCGCCTGCCCGTACTGCTCGACGTCTACGGCGGCCCCGGCCACCAGGAGGTCCTGTCCGCGCGGTCGAGGTGGCTCGAGCGGCAGTGGTGGGCGGACGCCGGGTTCGCGGTGGTCACTGTCGACAATCGGGGTACTCCTGGCGTCGCCCCCTCGTTCGAGAAGGTGATCCACCGCCGCGTGGCCGACGTGGCCCTCACCGATCAGGTCGACGCGCTGGCCGCACTCGCCGACAAGCACCCCGACCTCGACCTGGAGCGCGTGTCGATCCGCGGCTGGTCGTTCGGCGGCTGGCTGGCCGGCCTGGCGATCCTGCGCCGGCCGGAGATCTTCCGCTGCGGCATCGCCGGCGCCCCGGTGACCGACTGGCACCTGTACGACACCGCCTACACCGAGCGCTACCTCGGCCTGCCGAGCGAAAACGCCGACGTCTACGCCCACCACTCACTCATCGAGCTGGCCGCCGAGCCCGCTCACGACGCCCGTCCGCTGCTGCTGATCCACGGCCTGGCCGACGACAACGTCGTAGCCGCCCACACGCTCCGCCTCTCCGCGGCGCTGCTGGCATCCGGCCGCCCCCACTCGGTGATCCCGCTGACCGGCGCGACGCACATGGCCGCCGGTGGCGTGGCCGAGCAACTGCTCCGGGTTGAGCTGGACTTCCTCCGCCGCAACATGTAGCGCGAGCCCGCACCGGACTTCCGGTACGGGCTCGCGCCGGGGGGTGGGGGAGTTACTGCTTGACGAAGGCGTTCACGAAGGCCGGGTAGCCGAACACGCTGGAGATGAAGACGCCGCCGGCCTTGGAGCCGTGCAGGTAGTAGGCGACCTCGACGTACATCGGGACGGCGGGGGCCAGCTCCTTCATGATCCGCTCGTCGAGCTTGGCCCACTCGGTGGCCTGTGCGGCCGGGTCCATGGCGAGCACACGGTCGAACTCGGCGTTGATGGCGTCGTCGTTGAGGTACGACGTGTTGCTGTTGCCCTCAGCCTTGATCGAGCGCCCGTCGAAGAGGACCGGCAGGATCGAGGCGCCGCTGGGCCAGTCGGCGGCCCACGAGTCGAGGTACAGGTCCCAGGGGTTGTCCTTCTTCTTGGTCTCGTCGAGCTTGGCGTCGGCCGGGATGGTCTTCACCGTGATCTTGAAGCCGGCCTTCTCCAGGTTGCCCTTGAGCTGCGTACCCAACTCGACCGAGTCGTCGCCCACGCCGAGTACGAGTTCGGGGGTCTTGCCGGCGAGCAGCTCCTTGCTCTTCTCCACGTTGCCGCTGGGACCGGCCGGGTAGGCGTCGTACTTCTGGTAGCCGATCGTGGCCGGCGGCATGAGCGTGGTGAGCGGGGACGCCACCGTCTCGCCACCGATCGACTTGATGAACCCGTCACGGTCGATCGCGTAGTTGAGCGCCTGGCGTACGGAGAGGTCGGTGACCCGCTGCGTGTTGATGGTGAGCCGCCACGCGGTGGGCGTGGGCGAGATGACCGAGCGGTCCTTGAGCGCCGCGTTGCCCGCGACCTGGGAGACAAGCGCCGACGGTACGCCGTTGAACGCGAGCGCGGACTGGTCGGGGCCGCTGTCGGCGATCACGCGGTTGGCGCCCGCGGCGGGGTCGGGGCCGAAGTTCCACACGAACCTGTCCGGGTACTGGTGGCGGACCGGGTCGGTGGCCGGGTCCCAGTGCTCGTTGCGCTCCAGCACCAGCTCGACGCCGGGCGTGTGCTTTGTGATCTTGTACGGCCCCGAGGAGAAGGGCTGGTTGTCCAGGTTGACGCCGGTGTCCTTGTCCGGCGGCAGCGGCGCGCTCGACGGCAGCGACAGCGCGAACGGCAGGTCGCAGTGCGCCTTGGCGAACTCGAACCGCACCGTCTTGTCGTCCGGCGTGGTCAGGCCGGGCGGCAGCGACGTCTTGTTGGCCTTGAAGTCCCACTTGGTGTCGTAGTCGGCGGTGTCGGCGAGCCACTCCTGCACGTACGTGGGGCCGCCGGTGAGGTCGGGGTCGAACGAGCGGGCGATGCCGTACGCGATCTCCTTCGCGGTGATCGGGCGCCCGTCCTCGAACTTCACGCCGTCCTTGACCTTGAACTCCCACACCTTGCAGTCGTTGTTGACGTTGGTCCCCGGCGTCTCCGCCAAGTCGCCGACCAGCGTGAGGTTGCCCTTGCCGTCGTCCTTCCACGTGGTCAGCGAGCGGGCGTAGAGCGGTGCGTTCATGAGGCCGGCGAACGAGTACACGCGCTGGGGGTCGAGGTGCGAGATCTTGACCTCGCGGATGATCGTGAACGTGCCTCCCTTGGCCGCGCCGGGCACCTCCGGCGCCGGGCCGAGCGAGTCCTTCGGGTCGGTCGCGATCACGCCGGTCGCGGTGCGCTGCTGGTCCACCGAGGGACCGTCGTCGGTGGTCTCACTACAGGCGCCGGCCACCAAAACCAGCGCGAGGGCGGCTGCCACTCGTGTGCGCATAGGTTTCCTCCCAAACGTCAACTTGAAGGAAAGCTACAGCTTCCACGTCACCGTACGGTAAAATTTATCGGAGACGGACACGCGGGTCGATAGCCGCGTAGAGCAGGTCGACCACGACGTTGGCCAGCACGACGAAGACCGCGGCGATCAGCACGGTCGCCATGATCATGGGCAGGTCGCCGCCGCGGACGGCGTACACGGCGGTGCGGCCGAGCCCCTGGATGCCGAAGGTCGTCTCGGTGATCACGGTGCCGCCGAGCGCCGCGCCGACGTCGAGCCCGGCGATCGTGACCAGGGGCGTCATCGCGGCGCGGAGCGCGTGCCGGCCGTACACCTTCTTCTTGGCCAGCCCTTTCGCCCGCGCGGTGCGCACGAAGTCTTCCGAGAGCGTCTCCAGCATCTGTGCCCGGGCCAGCCGCGCGTAGATCGCCGAGAAGAGGAACGCCAGCGCGACCCAGGCCAGCACCAACCCCTTCGCCCAGTCGACGGGATCGTCGAATATGGACGTGTAGTGCGGTGTGGGCAAGATCTTCAGCTGGTACACGAAGACGATCAGCAGCACCGCGCCGGTGAAGTAGAGCTGGAGCGACGCCCCGGTCAGCGAGAAGCCGATCGCCAGCCGGTCGACCCACGTACCCCGCTTGAGCGCCGAGATCACGCCGAGCCCCACGCCCAGCGCCAGCCACAGGATCGCGGCCGGGATCACGATGCTCAGCGTGACCGGGAGTACGCGGGCCAGCGTGTCGGTGACCGCCTCGCTGTTGACGTACGAGTATCCGAGGCAGGGCGCGTCGCACCGGCCGCCCTGGGCGCTGCCGAGATCGCGCCCGACGACGATTCCCTTCATGTACGCGACGTACTGCTCGATCTTCGGGTCGCGCAGCCCCAGCTCCTCCCGCACCCGTTCCAGCCGCTCGGGGTTGCAGTTCTTCGGGCACATGCCGGTGACCGGGTCGCGGGGCAGCGCGAAGAACATCAGGAAGCTGACCACGCTGATCGCGAAGAGGGTGAGCGTCGCGGAGAGCAACCGCTTGATCAGAAAGCGTGCCACGGTCTGCTCCTATCGCGAGGACTTCGGGTCGAGCGCGTCGCGCAGCGCATCGCCGAACAGGTTGAAGGCCAGCACGAGGGCGAAGATCGTGACGCCCGGGAAGAAGACGTACGCCGGGTCGCCCTGCAGGTAGTCGATGCTCCGGAAGATCATCACTCCGAAGTCGGGCGTGGGGTCGCGGATGCCGATGTTGAGGAACGAGAGCGCCGCCTCGCCGGTCACGTACGCCGGCACGGCAAGCGAGAACGACACCAGGATCGGCGCCCACAGGTTGGGCAGGAGCTGGCGGAAGAGCATGTGCCCCAGCCCGGCACCGCTCGCCCGTGCCGCCTCCACGAACTCCCGCTCGCGCAGCGAGATCACCTGCCCACGGACGAGGCGGGCCATGCCGGTCCAACCGAACGCGGCGAAGATCGCGATCAGCACCACCACGCGGAACCAGGTCGGCACCTCGTCGCGCGGCCCGTAGAAGCGCAGCTCCACAGTGGGCATCACGGCGAGCGCGAAGATCAGGAAGGGCAGCGCGAGCGCGAAGTCGGTGATCCAGCCGATCACCGCGTCGACCCAGCCGCCCAGGTAGCCGGCGAGGACGCCGAGCGTGATGCCGATCAGCGAGGTGAGCAGGGCGGCCGTGATGGCGATGAAGAGCGAGGTGCGGATGCCGTACACGAGGCGGATGAAGATGTCCCGCCCCGAGTTGGGTTCGAGGCCGAACCAGTGGTCGCCGGAGATACCGCCCGCGTAGCCGAGCGGCATGCCGTACCGGTTGAGCTTGTCCTGGAACTGCTCGTACGGCCCCACCCCGTACGCCAGCTCGATCAGCGGGGCGAGGATCGCGACGAGCAGGAAGAAGACGAGCGCGCCACCGCTGACCATCGCCACTCGGTCGCGGCGCAGGCGGGCCCGGGCGAGCTGCCCCGGCGAGCGGCCGGCGACGTCGACCTCTGTGGGCGGTGGCGGCGCGACGGTCGGGATCTCCGTGGAGAGGCTCATCCCTCGTCTCCCTCCGAGCTGAGCTGGCCGGTTCCCTCCGAGCTGAGCTGGCCGGTTCCCTCCGATCTGAGCTGGTTGGTTCCCTCCGGGCTGAGCTGGTTGGTTCCCTCCGGGCTGAGCTGGTTGGTTCCCTCCGGGAAGTGACAGGCCACGCCGTTTTCCAGCGGTGGCTCGATCGTGGCGCAGACGTCCTGGGCCTTCCAGCACCGCGTACGGAAGCGGCATCCCGAGGGCGGGTCGAGCGGCGTGGGCACGTCGCCGGCCAGGCGGATCCGCCCGTTCGCCTTCGCCGGGGCGGTGACATCGGGTACGGCGGAGAGCAGCGCGCGCGTGTACGGATGGCGCGGCCACTCGTAGATCTGCTCCCGGTCGCCGATCTCCACGATCCGCCCGAGGTACATCACCGCGACCCGCTGGCAGAAGTGCCGCACCACCGCCAGGTCGTGCGCGATGAACACGAACGCCAGCCCCAGGTCGCGCTGGAGCCCGCGAAGCAGGTTGATCACCTGGGCCTGGATCGACACGTCGAGCGCGGAGACCGGCTCGTCCGCGACGATCAGCTTGGGGCTCAGCGCGAGCGCCCGCGCGATGCCGATGCGCTGCCGCTGCCCGCCGGAGAACTCGTGCGGATACCGGTTGTAGTGCTCCGGATTGAGGCCGACCAGCTCCAGCAGCTCGCGTACGCGCTGCTTGACGCCGCCCGGCGGCCGCACGCCGTTGACCTCGATCGGCATCGCGACGATCCGCCCGACGGTGTGCCGGGGATTCAGCGAGGCGTACGGGTCCTGGAAGATGATCTGGAGGTCCTGCCGCAGCAGCCGCAGCCCGCGCCGGCCGAGGTGGCTGATGTCCCGCCCCTCGAAGACGATCCGCCCGCCGGTCGGCTCCAGCAGGCGCACCAGCATCCGCCCGGTGGTCGTCTTGCCGCAGCCCGACTCGCCCACCAGCCCGAGCGTCTCGCCGCCGGCCACCTCGAAGTCGATCCCGTCGACCGCCCGCACCAGGCCCCGCCCGCGCACCGGGAAGTGCTTGGTCAGCCCTTCGACCCGCAGCAGCTCAGCCGGCATTGACCACTCCCGGGCGGTGACAGGCGACGAGGTGCCCGGCGGCCACCGCGCGCAACTCCGGCACCTCGGTGCGCGAGCGCTCGTCCGCGTACGCGCAGCGGGGATGGAACGCACAGCCCGGCGGCAGGTTGATCAGGCTCGGCGGGCTGCCGGGGACGGGCACCAGGTCCGCGTCCGCGTCGCCGTGGAGGGAGGGCACGCTCGACAACAACCCCCAGGTGTACGGATGTCGCGGCGCCCGCAGCACCTGCTCGACGCTGCCGTGCTCGACCGCACGCCCGCCGTACATCACGAGCACGTCGTCGGCCACCTGGCTCACCACGCCCAGGTCGTGCGTGATCAGCACGATCGCCGAGTTGAACTCCTTCTGCAGGTCTTCGAGCAGGTCGAGGATCTGCGCCTGCACGGTCACGTCGAGCGCGGTCGTGGGCTCGTCGGCGATCAGCAGGTCGGGGTCGTTGACCAGCGCCATCGCGATCATCGCCCGCTGCCGCATGCCGCCGGAGAACTCGTGCGGATGCTGCCGCGCCCGCCGCTCCGGCTGCGGGATGCCGACCCGGTCGAGCATCTCGATCGTGCGCCGCCGCGCCTCGCCCCGCCCGGCGCGCGGATGGTGCACCCGGTACGCCTCCTCGATCTGCCGGCCCACCGGGTAGTACGGATGCAGCGCGGAGAGCGGGTCCTGAAAGATCATCGCCATGTCACGGCCGCGCAGCCGGCGTACCTCCTCGTCTGTGCGGCCCACGATGTCGCGACCGCCGACGAGGATCTCGCCGCTGATGGCCGCGCGCTTGGGATCGTGCAGGCCGAGCACCGCGAGGCTGGTGACGCTCTTGCCGGAGCCGGACTCCCCGACGATGCCGAGCGTCCGCCCTCGCTCCACCGCGAACGAGACCCCGTCGACCGCCCGCACCACGCCGTCTTCGGTGGTGAACCGCACGCGAAGGTCACGCACCTGGAGGTACGGGTCGGCGGTCGATCCCACGGCACCTCGCACTCGTAGAGAACCTTGCAGTACATCGCTGGAGATGAAAATAAGCTACAACGAGGTCTCCTGTCAGCAGCCGCTACCGTAATGAGATGGCGGCTCGGCGCTCCACCCTCCTGGGGCGCGCCCTCACGGCCGGACTGCTCGCGCTGGCGGGCTGCCACGGCGCCACGCCCGCGCCCGCCTCCCGGGCCGAGGCGCTCACGTTTCACACGCTCACCTACTCGCCCGGCGCCGACCAGTCCGAGCGCGCGCTCGCCAGCCTACGTCGCATCGACGACCATCCACTCTTCGAGATGACGTACGACGGGCCGGCGCCGAGGCTCGCACCGCCCGGCGCCAAGCCCCGGGAGATCGCGCTGCCGGCCGACCGCGACACGTTCGCGTGCACGGTCTTCCTCGCCGCGGGCGACGCCGCCCGCCCGGTGCTCGGTCGCAACTTCGACTGGGACCACAACCCGGCGCTCGTGCTGCACTCCCGCCCGCCCGACGCGTACGACTCGATCTCGCTGGTCGACCTCTCCTACCTCGGCTTCGACCACGCCCGGCTGGCGAAGCTCGACGACCCCGCGTCAAGGCGCGACCTGCTGCTGGCCCCCACGCTCCCCTTCGACGGCCTGAACGAGCACGGCCTCGCGGTCGGCATGGCCCAGGTCGACGGCCAGGCGCAGGTACGCCCGGGCGCCCCGGTGGTCGGCTCGCTCGCGGTCGTCCGCCTCGCCCTCGACACCGCTCGCACGGTCGACGAGGCCGTCCGCGTCTTCGAGTCGTACACGCTGGACTGGAGCGGCGCGCCCGCGCTGCACTACCTGGTCGCCGACGCCAAGGGCGACTCCGCGGTCATCGAGTTCGCGACCGGCACGATGACCGTCACCCGCGGCGACGGCCGGTGGCAGCTGATGACCAACTTCAACCTGAGTACGTCAAGCGCGGCCGAGCGCGACGCCGACTGGCGCTACGCGACCGGCTCGAAGGAGCTGACCTCGGCGGGCGGCCGGCTCGACCCGGGCGGCGCGATGAGCCTGCTGCGCACGCTCCGGCAGGGCCACACGCAGTGGTCGGTGGTCTACGACCTCAAGGCCGGCACCGCCGCCGTCGCCACCGGCCAAAGGTACGACCGCGTCCACCACAGTGCCCTGCGTAGGTAAATCCCGTGGGAGGATTGCACCAACATGCACGGGATCGAGACGCTCTGGAGGTGATGACGATGACGGCGGTGATCCCAACCGATCACCACTTTCCCTGGACTGAGGAGGAGTACCTTGCGCTCGGCGAGACCGAGGACCGGGTCGAGCTTTTCGAGGGCGACCTGCATGTGAGCTCCTCCCCTACCCCACGCCACCAGCGCATCTGCGGCAAACTTCTGCTTAGGCTCGACGCCCCCTGCGAGGCACGCGGTCTATACGTCCACGCGGCTATCAATTTGCGGCTGAAACCGGGCACCATCGTGATTCCCGACCTGACTATCACGTCGGCGATCGACTTCGACGATCGCGTTGTTCCGGCTGACCGGGCGAGGTTGGTGTGCGAGGTCACCTCACCCAGCAACGCGGCGACGGACAAGGTGCTCAAGATGCACTACTACGCCGAGGCTGGCATCCCGTGGTACCTGCTGATCGACCACGAGACAGGGACCTTGGTGCTGCACCGACTGGAGAACAACGCGTACGTCCGGCACGCTACCGTTCGGCCTGGTGACGTCTTGCGGCTCATCGAGCCGGTAACGGTCGACATCCGTCCGGAGTCGTTGCTGCCACCGCGCTGATCGGCGCATAGGGTCGTTTCTCATGACCCACTTCGACGTGGCTACCGCCGCGGTGCAAGCCGCGCTGGACGCCGGGGCGCGTTACGCCGACGCCCGGGTGATGCACCGGCGCTACGAGGCGATGTCCGCCAGAAACGGCGAAATCGAGGATCTCAGCCAGAACGAGGACGCCGGCATAGGCGTCCGGGCGCTCGTCGGGAGCGGATGGGGCTTCTACGCCGTACCCGATCTGTCGGATGCCGCCGCCCGCGCGGCCGGTGGCCGGGCCGCGAAGACCGCGGCCGCCAGCGCGCGCGTACCAGGGCCCGCCGCGGACCTGGCGCCGGTCGGTGCCGGGGCCGGCTCGTGGGCCTCGGCCTGCGAGATCGACCCGCTCGCGGTGCCCCTCTCCGACAAGGGCGACCTGCTGGTGTACGCGACCAAGACGATGCGCGAGCACGGCGCCGACGTGGCCGAGGGCTTGTACCAGATCTGGGACACCGAGAAGTGGTTCGTCTCCAGCGAGGGGCACCGGATCGACCAGCACATCCGGGAGTGCGGGGCGGGGATCTCGTCCACCGCGATCGGTGACGGTGAGGTGCAGCGGCGCAGCTACCCTGCCTACCGCGGCCAGTACGGCACCAGCGGCTGGGAGCTCGTCCGGGCGCTCGACCTGGGCGCGCACGCGGCCCGCACCGCCGAGGAGGCGCGCGCCCTGCTCAGCGCGCCGCTCTGCCCGGAGGGCGAGACCACGCTGATCCTGGGCGGCGAACAGATGGCCCTACAGATCCACGAGTCGGTGGGGCACGCGATCGAGCTGGACCGGATCCTCGGCTGGGAGGCCGCGTTCGCCGGTACGTCCTGGCTCGACCTCGACCAGCTCGGCAGCCTCCACTATGGGTCCGAGCTGATGAACATCACGATCGACCCGACGATCCCCGGCGCGCTCGGCAGCTTCGGCTTCGACGACGAGGGCACGCCGGCCGCCCGCCGCGACGCGGTGCGCGAGGGGCGCTGGGTCGGCGTGCTGGCCGGGCGCGACTCGGCCGCGGTCGCCGGGCTCGACTACGCGGGCAGCGTACGCGCCGACGGCTGGGCCCGCCTGCCGATGGTGCGCATGACCAACGTGGGGCTGGAGCCCGGGCCGCACACGCTCGAAGAGATCATCGCCGCCACCGACGACGGCATCCTCATGGAGACCAACCGCTCCTGGTCGATCGACGACAAACGGCTCAATTTCCAGTTCGGCACCGAGGTCGCGTACGAGGTCAAGAACGGCAGGCAGGGGCGGCTGCTGCGCAACCCCACGTACACCGGGATCGGGCCGGTCTTCTGGCGCTCGATGGACATGCTCTCCTCCGAGATCGTCCCGTGGGGTACCCCCAACTGCGGCAAGGGGCAGCCCGGCCAGATCGGCCACACCGGCCACCCCGCCGCTCCGGCGAGGTTCCAGAACGTTCGGGTGGGAGTGAAGGGCTGATGAACGAGATCGCTCGCCGGGTCCTGGAGATGGCCGGCCCGGGCGTCGAGGCGGAGGTCTTCGTCGGCCACACCGCGCTGGCGCTGACCCGCTTCGCCAACTCGTTCATCCACCAGAACGTCGCCGACGCCACCACGTCGGTACGCCTGCGCCTGCACGCGGACGGGCGGACCGCGACCGGTTCGACCACCGTCACCACCGACGAGGGCCTGGCCGGGCTGGTGCGGCGGACCCGTGAGGCGGCCCGGCTGCTGCCGCCCGACGCCGGCTGGCCCGGCCTCACCCCGCCCGCGCCGCTGGACGGCGAGGGCAACTGGGACGAGGCCACCGCACAGGCGTCGCCCGACGCGCGGGCGGATCGGGTACACGCGTTCGTCGCCGCCGCCGGCGGGCTGGAGACGGCCGGTTACTGCCGCACGTTGCACGTGACCGGGACGTTCGCCAACTCGGCCGGCCAGTCGGTCAGCGGCCGCACCGCCGAGGTGGCGATGGACGCGATCGCCCGGATCGACGGCGCGGACGGGCTGGCCCGCCTCGCCAGCGGCCGGCTCTCCGACGTGGATGGTGCCGCGCTCGGCGCCCGGGCCGCCGCGAAGGCCCGCGCGAGCACCGGCGCGGTCGAGCTGCCACCGGGCCGGTACGAGGTCGTGCTCGAAGCCCCGGCGGTGGCCGACCTGCTCCAGAACTTCGCGATGTACGGCTTCAACGGCAAGGCGTACAACGAGCGCCGGTCGTTCGCCGAGCCCGGCGCGGAGCAGTTCGACGCCGCGATCACGCTGGTCGACGACACGGCCGGCCCGGGAGGGCTGGGGCTCCCGTTCGACGCGGAGGGCATGCCGAAGCGCCGTGTGGTGTTCGTCTCCTCCGGCATGACCATGACGGTGGCGCACGACCGGCGTACGGCGGCCGAGGCACGCGCGCAGTCGACCGCGCACGCGGTGGCGGGCGGCGGCGGGTTCGGGGCGGTGCCGACCAACATGCGGCTCGAACCGGGGCCCGCGGGCGCGCGGGTCGAACTCGGCGCGGTCGTCGACCCGGCCGCCGCGCCGCTGGTCGCCGCCGTCGAGCGGGGACTGCTGGTGACCGACCTCTGGTACACACGCGTGCTCGACCCGAAGAGCCTCGTGGTGACCGGCCTGACCCGCAACGGAGTGTGGCTGATCGAAGACGGTGAGATCACCAAGCCGGTCCGGAACTTCCGGTTCACCCAGTCGTACCCGCAGGCGCTGGCCCCGGGCGCGGTGCTCGGGGTGGGCACGGAGGTGACCACGGTGCCCGACGGCTGGGGCGCGGCGTGGCGTACGGCGCCCGCCATCCGCCTCGCCTCGTGGAACTTCACCGGCGGCGCGTCGGGCTAGGGCGTGTGGAGCGGGGCGCCCGGCCGGGCGCCCCGCGATCATGGGGTGGATCACACAGCGCCGCAGTGCTTGACTTGGCGCCGTGACGGACGACGACGCGCTCACCCCCGCGGAGACGCCCCCGGACAAGCCGGCCACCGCCCCGGACCGACCGCCCGCCGACCCGGCGACCCGGCGCCGTCGACGGCTGCTCGCCATCGGCGGCGGGCTGCTCGCCCTGCTCGTCGTCGGGGCGTGCGCCGGCGGCATCGCGGTGATCAGCACGATCGATGGCCTGGCCGACCGCGCCAAGGAGAACAAGCGGAGCGTGGCCCGCACCGAGGCCGCCTGCGTGGAGCTCGAGCGGCGGCTCAACCGGGTGGCCCCGCCCGGCTCGACGGCCAACCCGCGGGCCCGGGCCACCGCCGTGCGCAACGAGAACGCGGCCGTCCGCCCCTTCCTCGCCGAGCTCGACCAGCTACCGGGCGACCGCCGAGAGCATCGACAGGACTGGCTGGACGCGTGGAGCCGGCTGGTCGACGCGCGGGCCGCCTACGCTGGCGCGCTGGAGGGCCAGGCGGCCGGCGGGGAGCCGGCGTTCTTCGTGCCGCCGCAGGGTCAGCGCGGCAAGCCGGTGGTCGAGCGACTGGTCGACGCGGGACCCGACTCCTGTGACGGATCCGTCCGCCGTCTGGCCAGCCCGGACCTCTGAGAATCGCCTCCTGGACCTCCGCCGGCCCGCCTCGGACCCGGCGACGGACCCCGGTCTGGCAGGTAGTGAACTACTGCACAACCCACTGGACTTACGTAATCCACCTGACACACGCAAGACTCCCATGCACGTGGCCGTCAACACGCGGCGTAACGTGTAGCACCGAAACCGCGCGGATGCGCCGTTAGGGAGACATAAAGAATGACGACTACGGCAACGAGGCCGGGTGCGCGGGCGCGCGCCGCCATCGCGGCGAAGACCCTGCGTACGGACCGGTGGTGGTTGGCCCCGCTCATCACCGTCGTCGGACTCGGCGGTTGGGTCACGTACGCCACCGTGCGGGTCTTCATGCACGACTTCTACTGGGTCGAGGACTATCACTACCTCACCCCGTTCTACTCGCCGTGCATCACGGACCGGTGCATACCCGAGGCCGCACACTTCGGCACGTTCCTGCCGGGCTGGTGGATCATCCCGGAGGCTGCCTTCAGCCTCCCGTTCCTCCTGCTCTTCCGGCTCACCTGCTACTACTACCGGAAGGCCTACTACCGCGCCTTCTGGCTGTCGCCGCCGGCCTGCGCGGTGCCGGACGGGCACAAGAAGTACGGCGGTGAGACGCGCTTCCCGCTGATCTTCCAGAACGCCCACCGGTACGCGTTCTACGCCGCCGGCATCATCTCGATCATCAATACGTGGGACGCGGTCCTGGCGTTCCACAGCCCGCAGGGCTTCGGCTTCGGCCTGGGCAACGTGATCCTGGTCGGCAACGTGGTGATGCTCTGGGCGTACACCATCTCCTGCCACTCGTGCCGGCACATCGTCGGCGGCCGGCTGAAGCACTTCTCCAAGCACCCGATGCGCTACCGCGCCTGGACGTTCGTCTCCAAGCTGAACGTGCGGCACATGCAGCTCGCGTGGATCACGTTGGGCACGCTCGCGCTGACGGACTTCTACATCATGGCCGTGTCCGCAGGCTGGTTCTCGGACCTCCGGTTCATCAACTAAAGGCGCCCAGACATGACTACGCGAATCGAACGACACCACTACGACGTCGTCGTCATCGGGGCCGGTGGTGCCGGCCTGCGCGCGGCGATCGAAGCCCGGTTGGCCGGTAAGAAGACGGCGATCATCTCCAAGTCGCTCTTCGGCAAGGCGCACACGGTCATGGCCGAAGGCGGTGCGGCCGCGGCGATGGGCAACGTCAACAGCCGCGACAACTGGATGGTCCACTACCGCGACACCATGCGCGGCGGGAAGTTCCTCAACAACTTCCGGATGGCCGAGCTGCACGCCAAGGAGGCGCCAGACCGGATCTGGGAGCTGGAGACGTACGGCGCGCTGTTCGACCGTACGAAAGACGGCAAGATCTCGCAGCGCAACTTCGGCGGCCACGAGTACCCGCGGCTGGCGCACGTCGGTGACCGCACCGGCCTGGAGCTGATCCGCACCCTCCAGCAGAAGATCGTCTCCCTCCAGCAGGAGGACAAGGCCGAGACCGGAAGCTACGACTCGCGGATCCGGGTCTTCGCCGAGACCACGATCACCGAGCTGCTCCTCGACGGTGACAAGGTGGCCGGCGCGTTCGGCTACTACCGCGAGAGCGGCGAGTTCGTGCTCTTCGAGGCGCCGGCGATCGTACTGGCCACGGGCGGCGTCGGCCGGTCGTACAAGGTGACGTCGAACTCCTGGGAGTACACCGGCGACGGCCACGCGCTCGCCCTGCGCGCCGGCTCGACGCTGATCAACATGGAGTTCCTCCAGTTTCACCCGACCGGCATGGTCTGGCCGCCCTCGGTCAAGGGCATCCTGGTCACCGAGTCCGTACGCGGCGACGGCGGCGTGCTGAAGAACTCCGAGGGCAAGCGGTTCATGTTCCAGTACGTCCCCGACGTCTTCCGCAAGCAGTACGCGGAGACCGAGGAGGAGGGCGACCGCTGGTACACCGACCCGGACAACAACCGCCGTCCGCCCGAGCTGCTGCCCCGTGACGAGGTCGCCCGCGCGATCAACAACGAGGTCAAGGAGGGGCGCGGCTCCCCTTCCGGCGGAGTCTTCCTGGACATCGCCAGCCGCCTCCCGGCCGAGGAGGTCAAGCGGCGACTCCCGTCGATGTACCACCAGTTCAAGGAGCTGGCCGGTGTCGACATCACCAAGGAGCCGATGGAGGTCGGGCCGACCTGTCACTACGTGATGGGCGGCGTCGAGGTCGATCCGGACACTGGTGCGGCGGCCGGCAGCGTGCAGGGGCTCTTCGCGGCCGGTGAGGTCTCCGGCGGCATGCACGGCTCCAACCGGCTGGGCGGCAACTCGCTGAGCGACCTGCTCGTCTTCGGCAAGCGGGCCGGCGAGCACGCGGCCACGTACGCCGACGCGCTCCCCGCCCGCCCGAAGATCGCGCCGGCCGACCTCGACCGGGCGGTGGAGGCCGCGCTTGCGCCGCTGGAGCGAGACGGCGGGGAAAACCCGTACACGCTCCAGCAGGACCTTCAGGCCGTGATGGGCGACCTGGTCGGCATCATCCGCCGCAAGGGCGAGCTGGAGGAGTCGCTGGTCCGCCTCGCCGAGCTGCGCGAGCGGGTCAGCAAGGTGAGCGCCACCGGCGGCCGCCGGTACAACCCGGGCTGGCACCTCGCGCTCGACCTGCGCAACATGCTGGTCGTCTCGGAGTGCACCGCGAAGGCGGCGCTGGAGCGGGAGGAGTCCCGCGGTGGCCACACGCGCGAAGACTTCCCGGCGATGAACCCGCAGTGGCGGCAGGTCAACCTGGTCTGCTCGCTCGACGGCGACAAGGTGCGGCTGGAGCACAAGCCGCTGCCGAAGATGCGGCCGGAGCTGATCCAGCTCTTCGACCGTGCCGAGCTTTCCAAGTATCTGACCGATGAGGAGCTCGCCGAGTTCGACGCGCTCGCTGAGGAGGCTGCCAAGTAATGGGCGCGAAGCGTCGTTTCAAGGTCTGGCGGGGTGACGAGACCGGCGGTGACCTGAAGGACTACGAGGTCGAGGTCAACGAGGGCGAGGTCGTCCTCGACGTCATCCACCGGCTTCAGGCCACGGAGGCGCCCGACCTGGCCTGCCGCTGGAACTGCAAGGCAGGCAAGTGCGGCTCCTGCTCGATGGAGATCAACGGCACGCCGCGACTGGGCTGCATGACCCGGATGTCCACGTTCACCGAGGACGAGACCGTGACGGTCACTCCACTGCGGACGTTCCCGGTGATCCGCGACCTGGTCACCGACGTCTCCTTCAACTACGACAAGGCACGGCAGACGCCGGCCTTCGCGCCGCCGCCGGAGCTGGCCCCGGGCGAGTACCGGATGAAGCAGGTCGACGTCGAGCGCTCGCAGGAGTTCCGCAAGTGCATCGAGTGCTTCCTGTGCCAGAACACCTGCCACGTGGTGCGTGACCACGAGGAGAACAAGCAGGCGTTCGCCGGGCCGCGCTACTTCATCCGCGCCGCCGAGCTGGACATGCACCCGCTCGACGCGCGGGAGGACCGCAAGGAGTACGCCCAGGCCACGATGGGCATGGGCTACTGCAACATCACGAAGTGCTGCACGGAGGTGTGCCCCGAGCACATCAAGATCACCGACAACGCGATCATTCCGATGAAGGAGCGCGTGGTCGACCGCCGGTACGATCCGCTGGTGTGGCTGGGCCGGAAGATCTTCCGGCGCGACCAGCTCGAGGAGGCGGAGCAGGCCTCCGCACTCACCGGTGTACGTACGGAGGGATCCCACGTGGAGCAAGGGGTCAACTGGCACCGCGAGGTGCCGCGGCCGCAGTCCGCGCCGGTCGCCGAAGACGGCAAGCTGCCGATCAGGGAATTCACGTTCGACCGTGCGGGCGGCCCGTCGCCGTTCGGCGAAGACGTGAAGTTCCCGCTGCCGCCGGAGGGCCTCAACTACGCCCACCCCGAGCGGGACTGAGCGGTTTCAGCGTGACGAGGGCGCCCCGGAGATGCTCCGGGGCGCCCTCAGCGCTTCCACGCCAGCCCAGGCCGCTGACGGCCGCCTCCGCCCGCTTCCCGCGCCTCGCGCGGCGCGGGCCTAGCGGGGCGCGGGCCTCAGCGCTTCAGGAACGGTGGCAGGGCGGCCACGATCGGCGCGTCCGCCGGCAGCCACTGCACGGAGAGCAGCTCCTCGGTGCCGAGCCAGCGCAGCTCCTCGTGCTCCAGCGCCTGTGGCACGCCCCCGTCGAGCAGCTCCGCGGTGAAGACCCGCAGCACGGCACGCCCGTGTCCCAGGAGCACGTCGTCGCCGACCCGCTCGCCCACGGCGACCCGCACCCCGAGTTCTTCCTCGCACTCTCGGACGAGCGCCTCCACGTCGGATTCGCCCGACTCGACCTTCCCGCCGGGAAACTCCCACATTCCGGCCATCTCAGGAGGATCAGATCGAGCGCAGGCCAAAACCTTCCCGTCTACGATGATCGCGGCGCCGACGATGATCCTTTGGTTAATCCGTTCGGACTGCACGGCCGACCAGCCTTCCAGATCAAAAAGGAATTCGGGTGCCTGAGGCGTCCCGTACGGCACCAGAAGACGGAAATGTGGGCGTGGACACACCAGCCGGTTAGCGGCAAGACTGGGGGCACCGAACGATGACGAGATGGCGACGATTTGGCCACAAGCCGGCAACGACGCCTGGGAGGTGTGGCATATGCGCGCTCTGTGGGGAAGCAGGGCCAGCCGTGACTACCTCAGCGACGCCCTGACCCTGCTGCCTGGCTGGACCCGCGAGGGCCGGCAGATCAAGCGCACGCTGGTAATCGACGATTCACAACACGCAGCACTCACCGAGCGTATCAAGGTGGTCGCCGATGCGTTACACCTGCAACCTGAGGTCCGGCGCCTCGACGGGCACACGCAGATCCGCCTGATCCCCCGCGACGGCGAGACCATCACCGAGGGCGAGGTCACGCTGGCCGCCCGCATCGAAGACGCATACCGGACCGTAACCAGCGACGTGTGACCGGCGTGCTCACGTTGAAGCGAATCAGATAGTCGAGCAGCAGCGTGTGGCTGGTGTCCACGGCCACTTCAATCAGGTCGGACTGACTCACGAAACGGTCGAGTACCCGTCGTTCGAGGTCGCCGTACCTGCTGGCAAGGATGCTGAGGTTTGCCTTACCTCAAGCGATCTTGAGTGGCTTGATGGCGTCGAGTTCCGCCTGAATCTGGTCCTCTTCGACGTCCAGGTCGTACTGATCTTGCAGGTTGAGCCAGAACTGGGCCGAGGTGCCGAAGTACCTGCCTAGGCGCAGGGCCGTGTCAGCCGTGATCGAGCGCTTGCCGTGCACGATCTCGTTGATCCGGCGGGGCGGCACGCCAACGGCGACCGCAAGCCTGTTCTGGGTGATGTGGAACCCCTTGATGAAGTCCTCCATCAGCACTTCGCCTGGGTGGACGGGGTCCAACTTGTCAGTGGTAGTCGACGACTTCGACATCCTCAGCACCTCCGTCCTTCCACACGAAGCAGATCCGCCACTGGTCGTTGATCCTGACGCTGTACTGACCCTTGCGGTCGCCCTTCAACGCCTCCAGGCGGTTACCCGGAGGAATGCGAAGATCGTCCAGGGTAAGCGCCGAACCGACCTGCCTCAGTTTTCGCAGAGCCACCCGATGGATCCGCGGATCGATCGATCCAGCTCGTTCCCTGTTCCAGAGTCGCTCGGTGTCCTTGTTGCCGAACGACCTGATCACCGAGCCAGTGTATAACGTATCGCGTTAATAACGCTACACGTTAAACCGGAACTCGACGACGTCGCCGTCGCGCATCACGTAGTCCTTGCCCTCCATGCGCACCTTGCCGGCCGCCTTGGCGGCCGCCATCGACCCCGCCGCCATCAGGTCGTCGTAGGAAACGATCTCCGCCTTGATGAAGCCGCGCTGGAAGTCGGAGTGGATCACGCCTGCCGCCTCCGGTGCGGTGGCGCCGACCGGGATGGTCCAGGCGCGCGCCTCCTTCGGGCCGGCGGTCAGGTAGGTCTGGAGCCCCAGCGTGCGGAAGCCGACCCGGATCAGCTGGTGCAGGCCCGGCTCCGGCTGGCCGATCGACTCCAGCAGCTCGCGCGCCTCCTCCTCGGGCAGGTCGATCAGCTCGGACTCGACCTTCGCGTCCATGAAGACGGCCTCGGCAGGCGCCACGAGCGCGCGCAACTCGTCGAGGAATTCGCCGTTGGCCAGCTCCTCCTCGTCGACGTTGAAAACGTAGAGGAACGGCTTGGTGGTGAGCAGGTGCAGCTCGCGCAGCTCGGCCAGGTCGATGCCGGCCGCGGTGGCGCCGGCGTAGAGCGTGGTGCCCTCGTTGAGCACCTTTGCGGCGGCGGCCGCGGCGGCGGCGATCGGCGCCCGCTCCTTGCGGAGCTTGGCTTCCTTCTCCAGCCGGGGCAGCGCCTTCTCGATCGTCTGGAGGTCGGCGAGCATCAGCTCGGTGTTGATCGTCTCGATGTCGTCGCCGGGCGAGACCTTGCCGTCGACGTGCACGACGTTGGGGTCGGAGAACGCGCGCACGACCTGGCAGATCGCGCTCGCGTCGCGGATGTTGGCGAGGAACGCGTTGCCCCGCCCCTGCCCCTTCGACGCGCCCCGGACGAGCCCGGCGATGTCGACGAACGACACCGGCGCGGGGATCAGCTTCTGCGAGTCGTGGATCGCCGCGAGCTTGCCCAGCCGCGGGTCGGGCAGGCCGACGACGCCGACGTTGGGCTCGATCGTGGCGAACGGGTAGTTGGCGGCGAGCACGTCGTTTTTGGTCAGCGCGTTGAACAGCGTGCTTTTGCCGACGTTGGGCAGCCCGACGATGCCGATGGTGAGACTCACGGGCGGCCAGTCTACGCGCTGCCCCCATCCGCCCAACCGTCACGGTCATGTCCGAAAACCGCGAGCTTCCAGCTGGCGGGCGGGGCACGATCGATGGCGTGGAGTTGGACTTCGAGCGGTGCTACCGGGCCGTCGACAGCCGCGACGGGCGGTTCGACGGCTGGTTCTTCACCGCCGTCACCTCGACCGGCATCTACTGCCGGCCGTCCTGCCCGGCGGTCACGCCCAAGCCGGAGAACGTACGCTTCCACCCGACCGCCGCCGCCGCGCAGCGGGCCGGGTTCCGGGCCTGCCGGCGGTGTCGCCCGGACGCGGCGCCCGGCTCGCCCGAGTGGGACGTACGCGCCGACGTGGTCGGCCGCGCGATGCGCCTGATCGGCGACGGTGTGGTCGACCGCGACGGCGTACCGGGGCTCGCCGGCCGCCTCGGGTACACCGAGCGCCACCTGCACCGGATGCTCACCGCCGAACTTGGCGCGGGCCCGCTCGCGCTGGCTCGGGCACAGCGGGCGCAGACCGCGCGCATCCTGATCGAGACGACCGACCTGGGGCTGGCCGAGATCGCGTTCGCGGCCGGATTCGGCAGCGTGCGGCAGTTCAACGACACGATCCGCGAGGTGTTCGGGTCGCCGCCGTCGGCGCTGCGCAGGCCGAAGCGGGGGCCGGCGGCGAGCGAGGCCAGCGAAGCGCCCGAGCCCGGCGCGATCCACCTGCGCCTGGCGTACCGGCCACCGCTGCACGCCGAGTCGCTGCTGGAGTTCCTGGCGCTGCGGGCGGTGCCGGGCGTGGAGGAGGCGGACGCGACGACGTACCGCCGGGCGCTGCGCCTGCCGCACGGCACCGCGACCGTCGAGTTGACCCCGACGCCCGGCTACGTGGCCGCGCTCCTGCGCCTCTCCGACGTACGCGACCTCGCGCCGGCCGTGGCCCGCTGCCGCCGCCTGCTCGACCTGGACGCCGACCCGGTGGCGGTGGACGCCGCGCTCGCCGAGGACGAGGCGCTCGCCCCGCAGGTCGCGAAGGAGGCAGGCGTACGCGTGCCGCGGTCGGTGGACAGCTTCGAGATGGCGGTACGCGCGATCGTCGGCCAGCAGGTCTCGGGCGCCGCCGCGCGCAAGGTGCTGTCCCGCCTGGTCCCGCCCGGCGCCCAGCTGTTTCCCTCCCCAGAGGAGGTGCTGGCGCTGCCGGACGAGGCGTTCCGGATGCCGGCCGCGCGGCGGGCGACGATCCGCGCGCTCGCCGAGGCGGTCGCCGGCGGCGGGCTCGACCTCGACCCGGGCGCCGACCGCGAGGAGGCGGTACGCGGCCTGACCGCGCTGCCCGGCATCGGTTCGTGGACCGCCGGCTACGTCGCGATGCGGGGCGTCGGCGATCCGGACGCGTTCCTCCCCACAGACCTCGGGGTGCGCCGTGGCGCGAAGGCGCTCGGCCTCCCCGACGACCCGAAGGCGCTCGACGCGCACGCCGCCCGCTGGGCGCCGTGGCGCTCGTACGCCCTGATCCGACTCTGGAGAAACGCATGAAATCAAGCCACGCGCCGCATCACGGCACGCCTACGACGGGGCGCCGGATGTACAGCACGACCATCGCCACGCCGGCCGGTCCACTCACGATCCTGGCGAGCGACGCGGGCGCCGTCCGCGCGGCCGGCTTCACCACCGACGTGGCGGGCCTGCTCTCGCTCGTACACCCTGGGCTGCGGGAGGAGCCACGGCCGCGACCGGACCTCGGGCCCGTCACCGCCGCGGTGGCCTCCTATCTGGATGGTGATCTGGCGGCGATCGACGAGGTGCCGGTCGAGCAGCACACCGGCGGCGAGTTCCTGGCCCACGCGTGGGAGACGCTGCGGGAGGTCAAGCCCGGCCATCCGGTGACGTACACCGGCTTCGCCGAACTCGCCGGCCGCCCCGGCGCGGTCCGGGCCGCCGCCACCGCCTGTGCCCGCAACGCGGCCGCGCTCTTCGTCCCGTGCCACCGAGTGGTGGGTACGGACGGCACGCTGCGCGGCTACCGGTGGGGCCTGGACGTAAAGAAGTGGCTCTTGGCACACGAACGGAATACAAGCTCGTAAACGTCAGACGTAACCGTTACCGTCACTGTGTGCACTATGACGGTGACCGACACCATCCGGTGCACAATTTGTGGCGCATCCGCCGTTATGTCCGTCCTTATCTCGCCTTGATGGTGTGGTTGGTGCTCGCGGCCTTCGCGGCCACGGGCGCCAGCATCGCGGTGCCGCTCGTGGTCCAGCGCGTGGTCGACGGCCCGATCGCCCACCGCGACCCGTCCGGCCTGCTGTGGCTCGGCGGCCTCGCGGCGGTGTTCGGGCTGATCGAGGCGGTGCTCATCTTCGTCCGCCGGTGGACGCAGGCGGCGGCGGCGCTGGGCATGGAAGCGACGATCCGCAACGACATCTACGCCCACCTCCAGCGCCTCGAGATCGGCTTCCACGACCAGTGGCAGTCGGGACAGTTGCTGTCGCGGGTGACCGCCGACCTGTCGGTGATCCGGCGGTTCCTGTCGTTCGGGCTGGTGTTCCTGATCGTCAACACCGCCACCTACATCACGGTCGTCGCGCTCCTCATCCACCTACAGTGGCCGCTCGGGCTGCTGGTGGCGGCGAGCGCGATCCCGCTGTTCATCCTCAGCCGCCGCTTCTCCCGGGCCTACATCGCCGCCTCCCGCCGCATGCAGGACGAGCTGGGCGACGTGGCCACGCTGGTGGAGGAGTCGGCGCAAGGGCTGCGCACGATCAAGGCGTTCGGGCGGCGGCCGTTCATGGCCGACCGCTTCGGGCGCGAGGCGCGGCAGCTGCACGACACCGCGATCGGCAAGGGGCGGCTGCTGGCGCTCAGCTCGGCCCGGTTCGACCTGGTGCCCAACCTGACACTCGCGGTGGTGCTGGTCGTCGGCGCCGCCACGGTCGCCACCGACGGCATGACGCTCGGCGAGCTGGTCGCGTTCGTGTCGCTCCAGCTGATGCTGATCTGGCCGATCGAGTCGCTGGGCTGGATCATCGCCAACGCGCAGGAGGCGATGACCGCCGCCGACCGCATCCACGAGGTGCTCGACACGCCACCCTCCATCGTGGACAGGCCGGGCGCGGTCACCGTGGCCGAGTCCCGCGGCCACGTGCGGTTCGAGGGGGTCACGTTCACCTATCCGGGCACGGCGACACCGGTGCTGCGCCGGATCGACCTCGACGTGCGTCCGGGCGAGACGCTCGCGATCGTCGGCGCCACCGGCTGCGGCAAGACCAGCCTCGTCTCGCTCATGCCCCGGCTCTACGACGTCACCGGCGGGCGGATCACGCTCGACGGGCGCGACATCCGCGACATCCAGCTCGACTCGCTGCGGCGCCTGGTGGGCATGGCGTTCGAAGACCCCACGCTCTTCTCCATGTCGGTCCGGGAAAACCTGACGCTCGGCCGCCGGGAGACCACCGACGACGAGATCCACGAGGCGTTGCGAGTGGCGCAGGCCGAGTTCGTCTACGACCTGCCGTGGGGCCTCGACACGCGGATCGGCGAGCAGGGCCTCTCCCTCTCCGGCGGGCAGCGGCAGCGGCTCGCGCTGGCCCGCGCGGTCATCGGGCGGCCCCGCGTGCTCGTGCTCGACGACCCGCTCTCCGCACTCGACGTGCACACCGAGGCGCTCGTCGAGGAGGCGCTCGCCCGTGTGCTGCACGGCACCACCGCGCTGCTCGTCGTCCACCGGCCGTCCACGGTGGCCCTGGCCGACCGCGTGGCTCTGCTCGCCGACGGTGCGATAGCCGCGGTCGGCACGCACTCCGAGCTGCTCGACACCGTGCCGGCATACCGCGCCGCGCTGTCCGCCGAAGCGCCGGGCCCAGACGTGGAGCGGAGCGGGGCCTTCTCGTTGGATGGTTTCGACGATGTCGTCAGCCGATAGCTGGCGCGGCCGGGCGGCCGACGAAGCCGCCGACCAGACACTCGCCGAGACCGGCTCGGTCGTGCGGCTCCGCGCCCGCAGCCGAGTGCTGCTCGGCTCGCTGATCCGCCCTCACCGCCGGTCGCTCTCGCTCGCGGTCGGCCTCCTGCTGCTGCAGAACGCCGCCGGCATGGCCGGCCCGTTCCTCGTCATGCTCGGCATCGACCGGGGCATCCCGCCGCTGCGCGACGACGGCGACATGACCCCGCTGATCGCGATCGCCGCCGCGTTCCTCGCCGCGGCCGCCGCCGAGTACGCGGGCAAGCGCGGCTTCCTCATCCTCTCCGCCCGCATCGGCCAGGCTGTGCTGCTCGACCTGCGCCAGCGCGTCTACTACCACTTCCAGCGCCTCTCGATCGACTTCCACGAGCGATACACCTCCGGCCGGGTCGTCGCCCGCCTCACCAGCGACATGGACTCGATCGCCGAGTTGGTCGACGGTGGTATCGACGACCTCGTGCTCGCCGGCCTCTCCGTGCTCTCCGTCGCCGGCATCCTGCTCTGGCTCGACGCGCCACTCGCCGCAGTCACGCTGCTGGCCTTCCCGTTCCTGCTGTGGCTGTCCCGCTGGTTCGCCCGCGCCTCCGCCCGTGCCTACCGGCGCACGCGCGAGGCCGTCGCGCTCGTCATCGTCCACTTCGTCGAGTCGCTCGGCGGCATCCGCGCCGTGCAGGCGTTTCGCCGTGAGCCGCGCAACCAGCAGATCTTCGAAGACCTCAACGACGACTACCGCCGGGCCAACCTGCACGCCTTCCGCCTCATCGCCATCTACTCCCCCGGCATCAAGGTGATCGGCAACATCGCCATCGCGGTGGTCCTCACCTACGGCGGCTGGCAGGTCATGCACGACCACACCGAGCTGGGCGTGCTCGCCGCGTTCCTGCTCTACCTGCGCCGCTTCTTCGAGCCGATGCAGGAGCTGAGCCAGTTCTACAACGCGCTCCAGTCGGCCACCGCCGCGCTGGAGAAGCTCGCCGGCGTACTCGACGAAAAGCCCGCCGTCCCCGAGCCGGCGGTCGCCACTCCCCTGCCGGCCGGCGGCGGTGGCGCGCTGGTCTTCCACGCCGTGGCGTTCCACTACCGGCCCGACAAGCCGATCCTGCCCACGCTCGACCTCGAGATCCCGGCCGGGCAGACGGTCGCGCTCGTCGGACCCACCGGTGCCGGCAAGTCCACCGTCGCCAAGCTGGTCGCCCGCTTCTACGACCCGGTGCGGGGCACCGTCACGCTCGACGGGGTCGACCTGCGCGAGGTGGACGACGCCGAGCTGCGCCGCGCGGTCGTGATGGTCACGCAGGAAAACCACCTCTTCTCCGGCACCGTCGCCGACAACATCCGCTTCGGCCGTCCCGGCGCCACCGACCAGCAGGTGGCCGACGCCGCCCGCGCCATCGGCGCGCACACCTTCATCGAGGCGCTCCCCAAGGGGTACGACACCGACGTGCACCGCCGAGGCGGGCGGCTATCCGCCGGGCAGCGGCAGCTCGTCGCGTTCGCCCGCGCGTTCCTCGCCGACCCGGCCGTGCTCATCCTCGACGAGGCCACCTCCTCGCTCGACGTGCCGAGCGAGCGGCTGGTGCAGCGCGCCCTCCGCACGATCCTGCGCGAGCGCACCGCCCTCGTCATCGCCCACCGGCTGTCCACAGTGGAGATCGCCGACCGCGTGCTCGTGCTCGAAGCCGGTCGCATCGTCGAGGACGGCCCGCCGTCCAGCCTCATCGCCGGCGGCGGCCGCTACGCCGATCTGCACCGCCAGTGGCGCGACTCCCTTGTATAGGAGATGCCCGGCCGCCCGCCCGTCCGTAGTCTCGATCGCATGACTGATACGGCGCGGACCGCGCGCCCCGGTCTCCCCGACCGTCCCACGCTGGACGGGCTGGAGGAGAAGTGGGCGCGCCGCTGGCAGGAGGAGGGCACGTACGCGTTCGACCGGTCGGCACTCGGCGACAGCATCGCAGGGAGTGCCAGCGACCGGGGAGCGGCGCGGAGCGACCGGGCACTGCGCCGTTCGGACGTATACGCGATCGACACGCCTCCGCCGACCGTATCGGGCGAGTTGCACGTGGGGCACGTGTTCTCGTACACGCACACCGATGTCGTGGCCCGCTTCCAGCGCATGCGCGGCAAGATGGTCTTCTATCCGATGGGCTGGGACGACAACGGCCTGCCCACCGAGCGCCGTGTGCAAAACGTCTTCAAGGTGCGGTGCGACCCCGCGCTGCCGTACGACCCCGACTGGGCGCCCACCGGAGAGCCCACCAGCATCTCGCGGCAAAACTTCATCGAGCTGTGCGAGCGGCTCACGGCCGAGGACGAGCAGGCGTTCGAGGCGCTGTGGCGGCGGCTGGGGCTGTCGGTGGACTGGTCGCTGACGTACACGACGATCGGCCGCGCCGCGCGGCTGGCCTCGCAGCGGGCGTTCCTGCGCAACCTGGCCCGGGGCGAGGCGTACACGGCCGAGGCGCCGACGCTGTGGGACGTGGGCTTCCGCACCGCGGTGGCCCAGGCGGAGCTGGAGGATCGGGAGCGCCCCGGTGCCTACCACAAGCTCCGCTTCCACGGCCCCGACGGCGAGCCGGTGCACATCGAGACGACCCGGCCCGAGCTGCTGCCTGCGTGCGTGGCGCTGGTCTGCCACCCCTCCGACGAGCGATACGCGGCGCTGGTCGGCCGCACCGTGCGCACGCCGCTCTTCGACGTGGCGGTGCCGGTGCACGCCCATCCGCTCGCCGATCCGGCCAAGGGCACCGGCATCGCGATGGTGTGCACGTTTGGCGACCTGGCCGACGTGACCTGGTGGCGCGAGCTCCAGCTCGACACGCGCGTGGTGATCGGGCGCGACGGGCGGCTGCTGCCCGAGCCGCCGGCGGGCGTGCCGGCGCCGGCGTACTCCCCGCTGGCCGGGCTCACCGTCAAGGCCGCCCGCAATGCCATCGTCGGCCTGCTCGGCGAAGACCTCGTCGGCGAGCCACGGCCGATCACGCACCCGGTGAAGTTCTACGAAAACGGCGAGCAGCCGCTGGAGATCGTCGGCACTCGCCAGTGGTACATCCGCAACGGCGGTCGCGACCCCGGCCTCCGGGACGCACTGCTCGCGCGAGGGCGCGAGCTGCGCTGGATCCCAGAGCACATGCGCCACAGGTACGAACACTGGGTGGGCGGGCTCACCGGAGACTGGCTGATCAGCCGGCAGCGTTTCTTCGGCGTGCCGATACCGATCTGGTACCGGCTCGACGACGCTGGCGAGCCGGACCACGACCACCCTCTCACACCTGACGAGGCGCGGCTGCCGATCGACCCGTCCACCGACGTGCCTGATGGATACCTCACAGAAGACCGGGGACGGCCGGGCGGTTTCATCAGTGATCCGGACGTCATGGACACCTGGGCGACTTCCTCGCTTACGCCGCAGATCGTCGGCGGTTGGGAGACCGATCCCGACCTGTTCGCGCGGGTCTTCCCGATGGACCTGCGGCCGCAGGGGCAGGAGATCATCCGCACCTGGCTCTTCTCCTCGGTGGTCCGGGCCCACCTCGAGCACGGTGTGCTGCCGTGGCACACCACCGTCCAGTCCGGCTGGATCCTCGACCCCGACCACAAGAAGATGTCCAAGTCCAGGGGAAACGTGGTCACGCCGATGGGCCTGCTGGAGGAGCACGGCGCCGACGCGGTGCGCTACTGGGCGGCGAGCGGGCGTCCCGGCACCGACCTGGCGTACGAGCCACGGCAGATCAAGGTGGGGCGCCGGCTCGCGACGAAGCTGCTCAACGCGTCGAAGTTCGCGCTCGGGCTGGGCGCGGCCGAGGCGCTGCGGGCACCGGTGACCGACGAACTCGACCGGTCGATGCTGGCCGGGCTCTCCGCGGTGCTCCATGCGTCGACCGCCGCGTTCGACGACTACGAGCACACCGGCGCGCTCCAGGCCACCGAGGCGTTCTTCTGGACGTTCTGTGACGACTACATCGAGCTGGTCAAGGAGCGGGCGTACGGCTCGGGCGAGGGCGCCGAGTCGGCTCGCGCGGCGCTGGCGAGTGCGCTTTCGGTGCAGTTGCGGCTGTTCGCGCCCTTCCTGCCGTACGTGACCGAGGAGGTGTGGTCGTGGTGGCGGTACGGCTCGGTGCACCGCGCGCCGTGGCCGTCCCGGTACGAGCTGAAGAGCGAGGGTGACCCGGAGCTGCTGCGCGTGGCGAGCGCGGCGCTGACCCAGGTGCGCCGGGCCAAGTCGGAGCGGCAGCTCTCGATGCGGGCCGACGTGCCGCTGGCCGAGGCGCTGGGACCGGCCGAGCAGCTAGACCGGCTGGCCCGCGTGGCCGGTGACTTCCGCGCGGCCGGGCGGATCGAGCGGCTCGACCTGCTCCCCGACCGGACGCCCGAGCTGGTCATCGCCTGCGCGTTCTGAGCCGTCGAGCCCGATCCTCAGTGGGTCGGGCTCGACCCGCGGTAGGTCGGGCTGGCCCGGCGCGGTGGGTCGGGCTCGGCCCACCGGTGGGTCGGGCCGTCGGGCTGGCCCGGCCCGATGCGGTGGGTCGGGCTCGGCCCGCCGGTGGGTCGGGCCGGCTCGCCCGAGAACGCGGTCAGAAGTGGCTTGGCCAGTCGCCTCGGATGAAGCGCAGGCCGAGCAGGAAGAGGATCAGAGCCGGGAAGACGGCGAGCGTGACCGCCTGGAGCCGGTACTCGATCTGATGGCGCAGCAGCGCCAGCCCGTTGAGCGCGACGGCCACGGCGGCGGCCATCATGAAGCCACCCCACCAGTCGGTGTCGCCGAAGTCGACCGCGTCGCCGCTCATGAGCAGGAACATCACGCCGAGCGCGGCGCCGCAGAGGGCCAGCGTGGCGATCGTGCGGTGGAAGGCCCGGGCGAGCGGATGCTCCGGCCGCCAGATGTACGTGCCGGCGACCGCGAGCGTGGGCAGGATGATCATCACCGGCCAGCCCTCGGCCATCACGCCGAACATCAGCATCGCGCCGACCGCGAAGACGATCGCGCCGACCCAGCTGATCAGGTAGCCGGTGACCGCCCGGCCGCCGCCCCTGGTGAGCAGCGGCGCACCGGCCGCCGCGATGAACGCACCAGGCACCAGCACAAACCCGGCCCACCAGTGGAAACGCCCGGTCGCCTGGGCGATCGCCGTCACCGTCGCGGCGCCCATCGCCACCGCGGCCGCCGCGAACCACCAGGCCCGCAGCGGCTGGATCCGCACCGACTGGACCCCCGCCCTCGTCTGCGTCTCTAGGCTCACGCTTGTCGACTCTGCCCGGCGCACCGGCCGGACACCATCCGGCTAGCCCTACTCTCCGCGCTCCGGCTGGCCCGCCGCGCCGGGCCTCGCGGCCCACGCCGGCCAAGCGCCCGCCAGGGAGCGGGGCTCACGGGTCAGAAGTCGCCGCCGCCGAAGTCGCCGCCGCCGAAGCCCGCGTCACCGCCGAAGTCGCCGCCGCCGTAGTCACCGCCGTAGTCGCCACCACCTGCGTGGTCGGCGCCGTCACCGAAGCCCTCGGCGTAGCCGGCGTCGTACCCGTAGCCGGGGTCGGCGAAGGCCGGCGAGAAGAGGGCGTCGAAGATCAACAGGCCGCCGACCGCACCGGCGGCACCGGCGAGCGCCGGCTTCCACCACGGCTGCGAGTACCAGCCGGCCGGCACCGGGCGCCCCTGCACGCGCCCGCCCGGGTAGTAGTACGGCGTGTCGCTGCCGGGGCGCGGCCCCGCCTTGAGGTGCTGGCCCTGCACGTCGACCTCGCGCTCCACCGTCAACTGGCCGGTACCCTGCGCGGCGGCCAGGGGCGGCAGGTCGGGGCCGGGGTCGAGCCCCATCGCCAGCCGGGCCGCCCGCGCGTACGCGAGCCCCTCCAGCGCCGTCTCCCGCGCCAGCGCGTACTGCCGCACCGTGCGCGCCTGCTCCAGTTGGCTGCCGGCGGCCGTGTACCGCTCGCCGGCGTCCACCAGCGCCTGCCGGACGGCCGGCTCGTCGCCGTGCAGGTTCATGACCTGTCCGCCCAGCCGCTCGTACCACCGCTGTGCCTCGGCCCGGGCGTCCGCCAGCTCCCGGGCGTGCCGCTCCGCACTCGCCCGGCGCAGCAGGAACGCGCCGCCGGCGATCAGCACGATGAGCACGACCAGCAAAAACCACTCCATGTCACGACGGTACCCGGCCGGTTTCGTCGTACTCGTTTGGCAAGCTCACGGACGTGGACATTTCGACGCTGGCCGTGGTGGTCGTCTGTCTCGGTGCCGGGGGTGCGGTGGGGTGGCTGGCGGCGCGGGCCCGAGCCGGTGCGGAGCTGGCCCGTCTCGACGCCACGCTGCGCGCCACGCGCGAGGGCGAGGAGCGGCTGGAGCAGTCGATGCGCGCCCTGTCCTATGAGGCCACCGCCCAGTCGCAGGAGGCGGTGGCCCGCGCGGTCGCCCCGCTGCACGAGTCGCTGCGCCGCTACGAGCTGCGCGTGGCCGAGCTGGAGCGGGAGCGCGTCGACGCCTACGCCGAGCTGCGCGAGCAGGTGCGCTCGATGTCCACCGTCTCCGGCGAGCTGCGCACCGAGACCAAGCAGTTGGTCGCCGCGCTGCGGGCGCCGCAGGTGCGCGGGCGGTGGGGCGAGCACCAGCTACGGCGGATCGTCGAGGCCGCGGGGATGCTGGAGCACTGCGACTTCGCCGAGCAGGTCACCGCCGCCAACGACATCCAGGGGGTCCGGCCCGACCTGGTCGTCAAGCTCCATGGTGGACGGTCGGTGGTGGTCGACGCCAAGGCGCCCTTCGAAGCATACCTGGCGGCGATGGAGTCGCGCGACGAGCGGGGCCGTGACGGCCACCTCGACCAGCACGCCCGCCACCTGCGCGGGCACGTCGACGCGCTGGCCGCCAAGTCGTACTGGTCGGCGTTCGAGCAGACGCCCGAGTTCGTGGTGCTCTTCGTGCCGGCCGACCCGTTTCTCGACGCGGCACTCCAGCGCGACCCGGCACTGCTCGAGCACGCGTTCGCCCGCAATGTGGTGCTCGCCACGCCGGCGACGCTGATGGCGCTGCTGCGCACCGTGGCGTACGTCTGGCGGCAGGAGGCGCTGGCCCGTAACGCGCTCGCGGTGCACACGCTCGCCCGCGAGCTGTACGGGCGGCTCTCCACGCTCGGCGACCACGTGAGCAAGCTCGGTGGCGCGCTGGGCGGGGCGGTGAGCGCGTACAACCGGGCGGTGGGCTCGCTGGAGGCCCGCGTGCTGGTCAGCGCCCGCAAGCTCGCCGAGCTGGGCGTCTCCGACGACGAGCTGCCCGCGCCGGCCCAGGTCGAGATCTCGCCCCGGCAGCCCCAGTCACCCGAGCTGGTCGGCGACTAGCGCCGCGGCCTCCTTCGAGCGGGCGGCGGCGGCCGCCTTCATCTCGCGCTTGAGCTCCTGCGGGAGCGAGAAGGTGAGCCGCTCGTCAGCGGTCGTGACCTCCGCCACATCGCCGAAGCCGCGCGCCGCGAGGTGCTCCAGCACCTGCATGACCAGCTCGTCGGGGACGCTCGCGCCGGAGGTGACGCCGACCGTGGTGGCACCCTCCAGCCACTCGTCGGCGATCTCGTGCGCGTAGTCGACCAGGTGGCCGGCGCGCGCACCGGCGTCGAGGGCCACCTCGACCAGCCGCACCGAGTTGGAGGAGTTGCGCGAGCCCACGACGATCACCACGTCGCAGTCGGGGGCGATCTGCTTGACCACGTGCTGGCGGTTTTGCGTGGCGTAGCAGATGTCGTCGCTGGGCGGCGACTGGAGCAGCGGCAGCCGCTGCTTGAGCCGGGCCACGGTCTCCATCGTCTCGTCGACGGAGAGTGTGGTCTGGGAGAGCCACACGACCTTGGACGGGTCACGCACCGTCACCTTGTCGGCATCATCGGGGCCGTCGACGAGCTGGACGTGCGCGGGCGCCTCGCCAGCCGTGCCGATGACCTCCTCGTGACCCTCGTGACCGATGAGCAGGATGTCGTAGTCGTCGGCCGCGAACCGCTTCGCCTCCTGGTGCACCTTGGTCACCAGCGGGCAGGTCGCGTCGATCGCCTTGAGCGAACGCGCCTTGGCCTGCTCGTACACCTCCGGGGCGACGCCGTGCGCCGAGAAGATCACGATGGCCCCCTCGGGGACCTCCTCGTTTTCCTCGACGAAGATGGCGCCCCGGGCCTCGAGCGTCGACACCACGTGCTTGTTGTGCACGATCTGCTTGCGCACGTAGATCGGCGGCCCGTAGAGCTTGAGCGCCTCCTCCACGGTCTGCACCGCGCGGTCGACGCCGGCGCAGTATCCGCGGGGCTTGGCCAGCAGCACGCGCTTGCGGATCTCGGTCACTCGGCCATCGTACGTGCCGCGCCGCCCGACCCGCCCGGGCCGAGACCGGGGAGTACCCGGATGAGGAGCACATAGGCTGGCCTGCGTGACGCAGCCGGAGACGCCCAAGAGCACGCCTGAGGAGCCCTGGCCGGTCCGAGTGGTGAGCCAGAAGATCAGCGGCTGGGTCGCCAAGCTCGGCTGGGTCTGGGTCGACGGCCAGGTGGCGCAGATCAGCCGCCGCCCGGGGGCGAGCACGGTCTTCCTCACGCTGCGTGATCCGTCCGCCGACCTGAGCCTCACCGTCACCACAAACCGGGATGTACTGGACATCGGTGCGCCCCAGCTCAACGAGGGCGCCCGCGTCGTCCTGCACGCCAAGCCCGAGTTCTACGCCGCGCGGGGCACGCTCAGCCTGCGCGCCGACGAGATCCGCCAGGTGGGACTCGGTGAGCTGCTGGCCCGGCTGGAGAAGCTGAAGAAGCTGCTCGCCGCCGAAGGACTCTTCGCCCGCGAGCGCAAGCGGCGACCGCCGTTCCTGCCGGCGCGGATCGGGCTGCTCACCGGGCGCGCCTCGGCCGCCGAGCGGGACGTGCTGACCAACGCCCGCCGCCGCTGGCCCGCCGTGGAGTTCCGCGTGATCAACGTGGCGGTGCAGGGGCCGACGGCCGTACCGCAGATCGTCGACGCGCTCAAGGTGCTCGACGCCGACGAGACGATCGACGTGATCGTGATCGCCCGGGGCGGCGGGAGCGTGGAAGACCTGCTGCCCTTCTCCGACGAGGCGCTGTGCCGCGCGGTCTTCGCCTGCCGCACGCCGGTGGTCAGCGCGATCGGCCACGAGACGGACGCACCGCTGCTCGACTACGTCGCCGACGTGCGCGCCTCGACCCCCACCGACGCCGCCAAGCGGATCGTCCCCGACCTCGCCGAAGAGCTGCGCCTCATCGCCCTCGCCCGGCAGCGGCTGGGGCGCGCGGTGACCGGGCTGCTCGACCGCGAGCAGCACCGCCTCGACGCGATCCGCTCCCGCCCGGTGCTGGCCCGCCCACACATCATGATCGAGCAGCGCGCCGCCGAGGTGGGCGCGCTCCGCGACCGCGCCGCCCGCTCCCTCGACCACAAGCTCGCCGCCGCGAGCGGCGACCTGCGCCACACACTCGCCCGCCTCCGCGCGCTCTCCCCCGCCGCGACGCTCGATCGCGGATACGCCATCGTCCAGCGCGCCGACGGCCACGTCGTGCGCTCACCCTCCGACGTGGCCAAGGGCGACGATCTCCGGGTACGACTAGCGGCTGGTGAGGTGTCCGCCCAGGTGACCGACTCACCGGCGTGACGTGAGCGGGCCGGCCGCCCGGCCACCGGTAGGGTGACCGGCCATGAGCGAGCGAACCATCAGGCACGGCGTGTTTGAAGCCTCATGGCCGCCCGCAGCGAAGCGAGGACGGCCATGAGCGAGCGAAGCGAGCGAATCATTAGGCACAGCGCGCCAGGAGCCTCATGGCCGCCCGCAGCGAAGCGAGGACGGCCATGAGCGAGCGAAGCGAGCGAATCATTAGGCACAGCGCGCCAGGAGCCTCATGGCCGCCCGCGGCGAAGCGAGGACGGCCATGAGCGACTCGCGGTTGAGCTACGAGCAGGCCCGCGCGGAGCTGGCTTCCGTGGTGGAGCGGCTGGAGACCGGCGGCGGTTCGCTGGAGGAGTCGCTCGCGCTGTGGGAGCGTGGCGAGCAGCTCGCCGACATCTGCCAGCAGTGGCTCGACGGTGCCCGGGCCCGGCTCGACGCCGCCCGCGCCGCGCGCGAGGAGAGTTAGGAGCCGCGCGGCACGGGTAACCGCCGACGATGCTGACCATTCGGCGCGAGATCGACATCTTCGAGAAGGACGGCGGCTGGTACCAGGCCCGGTGGCACTTCTCCTTCGACCACTACCGCGACGAAGACCAGATGGGCGTGGGCGCGCTGAGGGTGTTCAACGACGACCGCATCATCGGCGGCGCGTCCTGGCCCATGCATCCGCACCGCGACCTGGAGTCGCTGACGTACGTGGTGGAGGGCGAGTTCGACCACGCCGACTCGCTCGGCAACGGCGGCCGGCTGGGCCCCGGCGGTGCGCAGGTGATGGACTTCAGCCACGGTGGCGCGCTGCACTCGGAGCGCAACGCGTCACACCGCGAGCCGCTGCGCTTCCTCCAGTTCTGGATCCTGCCCAGTGATCCGGTGCTGCCCACTCACGTCCAGCAGCGGCAGTTCGACCCCGGGGCGCGCACCAACATCTGGCTGCAGATCATGGGACCGCCCGGCGAGGACGGCCTCGACCTGGCCCAGGACGCGCGGGTCCACGTGACCCGACTCACCGCCGGCCGCGGCCTCACGTACACGTTCGGAGACGACCGGGGCGGGTACGTGTACCTGATCGACGGCTCCGGCACCTTCGACGGCCGGGCCGTGTCCGCCCGCGACGCTGGCAAAGTGGTGGGCCCGCACGACCTGGTGATCGAGTCGGGCACCGACAGCGACATCATCGTGGTGGACGTGCCGATGCGCTTCCGCCGGATCGGCGTGTGGGCCGAGCGTTGAGCACGCCCCTATGGCTGGGCGGGCTGCACCGCCGGCTCCGAGACATGCGCGGCGACGATCCGCCAGCCGGCCGGGAGGCGTACCCAGGTCTGTGACTGCCGGCCCACGGCGCTGCCGCCCGGATACCCGAAGAGCGTGTTGACCACGGCGTGGTCGGCGCCGAAGGTGGCGATCCGGGTCTCCCACAGCCGCCGGCCGGCGGGCAGCGGCGGCTGTGCCCAACGCCAGGCCCGCTGCTCCTCGACGCCGATCTGTTGGTCGGCGATCCCGTACCGCACGGCCTCCGGCGACTGCCAGAAGAAGTCGACGATCCGGTCGGGCGCACCGGCGACGAGGGCGGCCTCGTACGCGGCGAAGGCCGCCGCCACCTCCGCGACCACCTCGGGCCGGTTGATCTCCATTGGCGTCCTCTCGTGAGGGTCGACATGGATGGTCACGCGGCCGGTGCCGCCGCCTCCTCGCGGGGCGAGGCTGGCCGAGGCTCCGGCATCTCGGCACCGGCCTCGTCCGGCTCGGGCTCGCGGGGCGGCACCTTGGCGAGCGCGAACGCGACGCAGACCACCGTCACGAAGGCGTAGCCGAGGGCGACCTGCCCGTTGGCGGCCCACTCGACCTTCTCACCGTGGATGAGCCCGATGAACGACAGCACGGCGCCCGAGGTGGCGAATGCCGCGGCGTGCCAGAAGCGCTTGTCGATGATGAACGCGACCATCGCGCCGAGCACGAGGCCGGCGAGGATCGCGCCCTGCCCGAGCACGAGCAGTCCGTGGTAGAAGACGCCGGCCCCTTCGAGCGCCGCGTCGCCCACCTGCGCCGCGGTCGTGCCCGCGGCCACCAGCGCGTTGTCCATCTGCCCGCTGGCCCAGGCGGCGATGTTGGGTATCAGCGCGGCGACCACCGCCGCCGCGTGTGCCCGTGGCGTCGCCTGGAACGCCTGCGCGCCGATCAACAGTCCGATGTAGAGCAGGATGGGCACGATCGCCGGTGTGGGCAGGAGCGCGCCCAGTAGGCCGAACATGCCGAGGAAGCAGAGCAGGGCGATGACGACACCGGTCGCCATGGAGTATCCCGTTCGCCCGCCAGCCGCCTTCCATCCCGGATGTCCGACGTAGACGGCCGGCGGGAAGGGCGAGCCCAGCGCCGAGCCGATGACCGCGCCCGCGCCGTCCGCGAGCAACACGCTGCGCAGGTTGTAGCTGTCGCCCGCGGTCGCCGCACTCTCCACATTGGTCATCGCCTCGGTGAAGTTGTAGACGCCCAGCGGGATCGCGGTCGCCAGCAGTGGCGCCATGTCGCCCAGCCCGTCGAAGAGGAGGCCGAGCTTCAGGTCGGGCACCGCCACGGCGATGTCGCTCGCCGCCGCCTCCACGTCGGGCACCGACATCGCGCCGCCGATCCAGCCGATCGCGGTGCCCACCAGCAGCGCGGCCAGCCCGATCGGGATGTTGCCCGGCAGCTTGACGTCGGTGAGGAGCCCGATCAGCAGCAGCGCGAAGACCGGCAGCGCGATCCAGGCCATGTCCCACATCTGCGCGGCCGGGTTCATCGAGATGAACGTGATGGAGATGCCGGCGAGCGTGCCGAGCAGCGCGGCCCGCGGCGCGTACCTCCGGATGTACGGCCCGACGAACGCTCCGATGAGGACGATCACGCCGATGATGAACGCCCACGCCAGGCCCGCCTGCCACGCCCGCATCGGGTCGTTCGTGCGCAGGTAGATGGGGAGCATGATCACGAAGATCACGATGAACATGTGCGGCACGCTCGGCCCGTACGGCATCGCGGTCACGTCGGTGCGCCGCTCCCGCCGGGCCAGCCGCCGCGCCAGGTACGTGTAGTAGACGTTGCCGAAGACGAGCGCGATGCCGAGCGCCGGCAGCACCGTGCCGAAGACGTCGCCCGACGACATGTGGATGACGCCGATGCACAGGCCGGTCAGTGTGAGGACGTTGACCAGCACGTTGACGCCGAAACCGAAGAAGGCGTTGGTGTCCCCGCGCACCCAGTACGGAAGCTTCATGACTCCTCCCGGAGAGCCCTGAGCACGTCGGTCGAGTCGGCGACCCAACCGAAGATCCCGCCCTGCGCGGCGATCATGTCGAGCCCGACCCGCTGGAACTCGGGGAAGTAGGACCCGACGCAGTCGGCGAGCACGAGGCACTCGTACCCGCGGTCGTTCGCCTCGCGGACTGTCGTGTGCACGCAGACCTCGGTGGTCACGCCGGTGACGAGGAGGCTGGTGACCTTCCGCTCCTCCAGCAGCGCGCCGAGCCCGGTGGCGTAGAAGGCGCCTTTGCCCGGCTTGTCGATGACCGGCTCACCCGGCGCGGGTGAGAGCTCGTCGACGATGTCGTGGCCGTACTCGCCGCGCACCAGGATGCGGCCGAGCGCCCCTTGGTCGCCGATGCGCATGCTCGGCACGCCGCGGGCGAGCTTGGCCGGCGGGCAGTCGGAGAGGTCGGGCAGATGCCCCTCGCGCGTGTGGATCACGCCCAGCCCGGCCGCCCGCCAGCCGGCGAGCAGCGCGGCCAGCGGCGCGATGGTGCGGCGGAGTTGGCTGACGTCGTTGCCGAGGGTCTCGCCGAAGCCGCCGGGCTCCAGGAAGTCGCGCTGCATGTCGATGACGAGCAGCACGGTGTGCGCCGGCTCGAAGCTGAACGGTGCCGGCCGCGCCCCGACCGTGATCATGATGTCGCCTCGATCACGGCATCGGAGGTGGCGACGCAGCCGAAGACGCCGCCCTGCATCGTCACCATGTGCAGCGCCGCCGCGTGGTTGCCCGGGTCGGTGGCGCCGGTGCAGTCGGAGAGGATGAGGCACTCGTACCCTCGGTCGTTCGCCTCGCGCATGGTCGTGTGCACGCAGACGTCGGTCGTGATGCCGGTGAGGATCAGGTGGCTGATCCCGCGCGTACGCAGCACCAGGTCGAGGTTGGTGGCGTAGAACGCGCCCTTTCCCGGCTTGTCGATCACCACCTCGCCGGGCGCCGGCGCGACCTCGGGCACGATCTCCCAGCCCGGCTCGCCCTTGATCAGAATCCGTCCGGAGGGGCCGGCGGAGCCGATCTCGGCGCCGATCTGGGCAGAGCGCCAGCGCTTGTTGGGCGGGAGGTCGGCGAGGTCGGGATCGTGCCCCTCACGCGTGTGTATGACGAGCATGCCGAGGTCACGGGCGTGCGCCAGCAATCGCCGCGTGGCGGGCAGCCCGGCCCGGGTGAGAGCGATGTCGTAGCCCATGCTGTCGACGTAGCCACCGGGGCCGCAGAAGTCGGTCTGCCAGTCGATGCAGAGCAGGGCGGTGCGCGCGACCGGAGCCGCGCCGTCGTACGGCCAGAGGTAGGGGTCGGCCTTGACGGGTCCGATGATTGGGCCTGGCATACAGTCGATTGTCGACCGAACCGTTTCCCGCCAAAGTCCGCCGAGTAACGGGGGAATTACGCGAGGTAGGAGCGGGCGCCGTGCCCGGCCAGCTCGGTCAGCATCGCCTCGGCATCGCCCGCCGCCGCGGTCAGCAGGCGCTCGTGCCGGTGCACGCCGTCTTGGGGCTGGGCCACCTCGGCCTCGCGGCTCAGGTTGCGCGCCATGTAGAGCTGGAGCTTGACCAGGATCGACTCGTACATCGAGGTGAGCTGGCTGTTGCCAGCGAGCGCGACCACCGCGACGTGGAAGCGGCGGTGCGCCTCGGCGATCTGCAACCGGTCGCCGGCCCGGGTCGCCTCGCGCATCTGGTCGAGCGCCGCCCGCAGCCCGGCCAGGTCGGCCTCGCGGCGCAGCGGCAGCGCGGTCGAGATGGCGTGCCGCTCCAGCACGTCGCGTACCTCGTACAGCTCGCGCACGTCACGCTCGGAGAGCGTCGCGACCCGCACGCCCCGCCGCGGCACGTGCTCGACGAGCCCTTGCTCGGCCAGCCGGCGCAGCGCCTCGCGCAAAGGTGCCCGGCTGATGCCGAGCCGGCGGGTCAGCTGCTCCTCGACCAGGCGCTCGCCCGGATCGGTGCGGCCACTCAGGATCTCCCGCCGCAGGCGCAGGACCGCCAGCTCCACGAGGCTGAAGCTCTCCAGCTCGCCGTCGACAGAGGCGGATCCGAGATCGGTCACGACACTCAGCGTACGGCCGCGGCCAGCTCGCCCTGCTCCTCTTCGTGGGCGCTACCGACGACCACGATCGTGCGCTCCTGCTCCAGCAGCACCAGCGCCCGCTCGCCGGGGCGGGCGGTGTATCGCTGCCAGCTCCGGCCCTCGATCTTGACAGCCCCCTCCGCGCGGCCACTCTTCGTCAGCTCCGCGGGGAGCAGGTTTTCCGCCGGCACGTTGCTCTGGATCAACTGGAGGCCGGCGCCGTCGGGCGTCACGTAGCCGAGGCGGAGGATCTGGCCGCCCTCCGCCTTCTGGAACGTGGCGCTGATCGCCCGCCAGTCGTCGCTCAGCCCCGCGGGCTCGCTCACCGGAAAGGCGTTGGCCGACCGCGCCTGCGAGATGGCCGGCGCGGTGTCGACGGTGACCGGCTGGTCGCCGCCCTGGACCACTCGGTAGATCAACACCACCAGCAGCACCGGGACGAGCAGCACGATCAGCGACAGCACCATGTCGCGCGGCGTGCGCGTGCTGGCTACGGGCGGTGGTGTCGGCTGGTCCACGTAACCATCTTCTCAGTCCTCGCACCGAACAGGCGTTCAGCCCCCGACCATGACAGGATTTAGGCAGCTAACGCCCCCTGCGGCGTCGCGTGGTCCGGTCGGGGGGACCGAGGCGGCGCCCCGGGGGCGTCGTGCGAGCGAAAGCGCGCGCCAGCCAGCAGAGCCCCGCAACGTCGCGAGGAGGACCACCATGCCGCAGGACCGTATCCCTCAGGATCTCGACCGCAACCTCGCCCTCGAACTAGTCCGGGTCACCGAGGCCGCGGCGATGGCCGCCGGCCGGTGGGTCGGCCGGGGCGACAAGGAGGGCGGTGACGGCGCCGCGGTCGACGCGATGCGCAAACTGATCAACTCGATCCAGATGCGCGGCGTGGTGGTCATCGGGGAGGGCGAAAAGGACAACGCGCCCATGCTCTTCAACGGCGAGCACGTCGGCGACGGCAGCGGGCCGGAGGTCGACGTGGCGGTCGACCCGATCGACGGCACCACGCTGATGAGCAAGGGCATGCCCAACGCGATCGCGGTGCTGGCGGTGGCCGAGCGGGGCGCGATGTTCGACCCGAGCGCGGTCTTCTACATGGAGAAGCTCGCGGTCGGGGCCGACTGCGCGCATGTGATCGACATCAACGCGGGCGTGACAGAAAACATCCGCCGCGTCGCGAAGGTCAAGAATTCCGGCGTTTCCGACGTCACCGTCTGCATCCTCGACCGCTCCCGGCACGAAGAGCTGGTCCGCGAGGTACGCGATGCCGGCGCCCGCATCCGCTTCATCTCCGACGGCGACATCGCGGGGGCCATCTCCGCGGCGAGCGAGCAGTCCGATGTAGACCTACTCGTGGGCATCGGCGGCACGCCCGAGGGCATCACCGCCGCCTGCGCGCTCAAGTGCATGGGCGGGGCGATGCAGGCCAAGCTCTGGCCGCGCGACGACGCCGAGCGGGAGAAGGCGATCGCCGCCGGCCACGACCTCGACCGCGTACTCACCACCGACGACCTCGTCACCGGCGACAACTGCTTCTTCGTCGCCACCGGCATCACCACCGGTGACCTGCTCAAGGGGGTGCGCTACCGGGCCGGTGGCGCGTACACGCAGTCGATCGTGATGCGCTCCAAGAGCGGCACGATCCGAGTGATCGACTCGTACCACCGCCTGGAGAAGCTCGCCCTCTACTCGGCCGTCGACTTCGACGGGCGCCCGCTGGCCGACATCTCCTGACCTCCGGCCCCGCTCCGCGACCCGGCCGCCGGCCCAGTGGGCCGGCGGCGGTCGTGTGGGCGCGGAGGGTGAGGCTGCGGGAGCGACGGTCCGGACCACGGCGGACGCCGCGGCAGCCCGCATGTTTTGTCCAGGTTTGTGGGGTTCGCGCCGGCCGGTCATGGCGACCGCGCAGGTGACCCGTCAGCCCGCGTCGGACGAGTGGCCAGGGAAGAGGTGGGCGCCGGGGTCGATGGTGACGGCGGCGTTGTTGACCGCGGTGGCCGCCTCGCCGAAGCCGGTGGCGATCAGCCGCACCTTCCCCGGGTATTCGGCGATGTCGCCGGCGGCGAAGACCCGCGGCCGGTTGGTCAGCATCGTGCTGTCCACCTTGATGTGCCGCTTGTCGATATCGAGCCCCCACTCGGCCAGCGGGCCCAGGTCGGCGGTGAAGCCGAGCGCGGCGACCACCGTGTCGACCGGGACCGTCTCGGCCTCGGCGCCCTTGACCACGATGTCGGCGTGGGTCACCTGCTCGACCCCGTGGATCTTGGCGATCTCCGCGTTGACGACGATCCGCACCGGCAGCCCTTGCACACGGGAGACGGTGGCCGCGTGCGCCCGGAACTTCTCCCGGCGGTGCACGAGCGTGATCGACTTGGCCAGCGGCTCCAGCGCCAGCGCCCAGTCGAACGCCGAGTCGCCGCCGCCCACGATCAGCACGTCGTGGCCAGCCAGGTCGGCGAGGCGGGGCACGAAGTAGACCAGCCCACTCCCGCTGAACGCCGCCGCGGCCGGCAATGGCCGCGGGCTGAAGCTGCCCAGCCCGCCTGTGATGATGATCGCACCGCAGAGCAGCTTTTCGCCCCCGCCGAGCGAGAGCAGCGGCCGCTCATCCACGTAGGACAGCTCCTCGGCGCGGGCGCCCAGGATGTACTCGGGGTTGTAGGGGGCGGCCTGCTCGACCAGGTTGGCCACCAGGTCACGCCCCTTGATCACGGGGAAGCCGGCGACGTCGTAGATCGCCTTCTCCGGGTACATCGCCGTGACCTGGCCGCCTGGCTCGGGCAGCGCGTCGATGACCGCCGTCGTGAGCCCTCGGAACCCGGCGTAGTAAGCCGCGTAGAGCCCTGTGGGTCCAGCCCCCACAATCGCGACATCGACCTCGCGCATGCGTCCACCGTAGCCTTCCGTGGGACCGAGCCTGCCGCTAACAGATGCATCGCAGGACCAGACCGTAGGCACACCGCGCGGCGGCCGGCAAGGACGTCCCGCAGAACAGGGGCTTGCCCTACCTCACTGAAAGCCCTCGAAGACCCCGATCTGGGCTACCGCGATGCCCGTCGCGGTCAAGACCGTCGCTCCCGCAGCCTCACCCTCCGCGTCCCCACGCCCCCACCCAACCCTCGATCTCGCCGCCGACGAGGACGCGCCAGGAGCCGGTGCGCCCGAGGTGCCCTAGTCGAGCGGGTACGTCGACTGGGCGGGGCGCCGGCGGAAGAGGATCGCCGCCACCAGGCCGCCCAGGAAGCCGAAGAGGTGCCCCTGCCAGGAGACCTGGGGGTCGGAGGGGAGGATGCCCACGATCAGCTGCCAGCCGTAGAGCAGGCCGACCAGGAAGACCACGCCGAGGTTCCACCAGCTCCGCTCGACCAGGCCGCGCATCAGCAGCAGACCGAGGTACCCGAAGATCACGCCGCTCGCGCCCACCACGATGGTGTTGGAGTTGCCGGTGAACCACACGCCCAGGCCGCTCGCGAAGATGATGAAGAGCGTCGAGTACAGGAAGCGCTTGCCCCCCGCCGCCAGTACGAACGTGCCGAGCAGGATCAGTGGCACGCTGTTGCTGTAAAGGTGGTCGAAGCCGTGGTGCAGGAACGGCGCGAAGAACACGCCGTCGAGGCCCTCGATGTGCTTCGGCACGATGCCGACCGTCGTGTCGAAGGGGTTGCCCAGCCAGCTGTCGATCGCCTCGATCGCGAAGAGCACCGGCACCACGGCACACATCGCCACGAAGGCCCGCCCCAACGAGGCGTAGAACGCATCAGTGCCGAAGCGGTTGGGATCGCCGCTCGAGGTGCCGCCGTAAACCACGCTCCCGTTGCTATCAGCTCTCGGGGGCCGTCGCCAAATGAGCGGGCCTCATTCAGTCCAATTCACCGGTGCGGCTATCCAGGACCTCGGCGTACCGGGAGATCTGCGTGTAGACGCCGGGGTAGTCCCTGCGAGCGCAGCCGCGGCCCCAGCTGACGATGCCCACCTGGACCCACGCGCCGGCCGCGTCACGGCGTACGAGCGGCCCACCCGAGTCGCCCTGGCAGGCGTCCACCCCTCCCCGCCGCGTGTCGCCCGCGCAGATCATGTCGCTGGAGACGAAGGGGAAGCCGGCGTCCCGGTACGTCTGCCCGCAGATCCGGTCGGAGACGAAGGGCACGTCGACGGTGCGCAGGTACCGCTGCTGGGTCGCCGAGCCGTCGCGGGTCGAGCCCCAGCCCATGACCGTGAAGGTCCCCTTGTCGTACGACCTGTCGGCGGCGCGCGGGAGCAGCGGCAGGTCGAGCTCCTGGGCGAGCTGGATCAGCGCCCAGTCGTCGCCCCGGGTCGCGTCCCGGAAGCCGGGGGCGCGCAGCACGTACCGGGACTTGACCCGGATCGCGTCCGGCGAGTGCTGGTCGGCCGTGCCGGCGATGATCGTGATGCCGCTGTCGAAGCCGGTGCGGTCGACGCAGTGCGCCGCGGTCAGCACCACGCGCGGCGCGGTCAGGGCGCCCGCGCAGCCCATCGAAAGGCGCACCACCCAGGGAAACTCCCCCGGCTCGGCCAGCCGGCCGCCGACGATCTCGTCACGCGGCGGAGGCGAAGGTACGGGCGCCGCCGTGACCGGCCCGGTCACCGCGATCGAGCCAAGCACCGCGCCAGCGACCAGCGCGCCGAGCCACCCCGCACCACGCATGCGATTCCCCCCGATATAGGCAGTTTGACCAGTATGGACGGTCGGTCGCCGCGAGCCCGGTCACGAAACGCCAGAAAGGGCACGCACCCTCGCGGGGCGTGCCCTTTCCGATCGGTCAGCGGGTCGTCAGTACCAGCCCACGTCCTGCGAGTGCGCCCATGCGCCGCAGGGGTCGCCGTAACGGCCCTTGATGTAGCCCAGGCCCCACTTGATCTGCGTGGCCGGGTTGGTCTGCCAGTCGGAACCAGCCGACTCCATCTTGCCGCCGGGCAGTGCCTGCGGGATGCCGTACGCGCCGGAGGACGGGTTGCGGGCCTTGTGGTTCCAGCCGCTCTCCTTCGTCCACAGCTTGTCCAGGCAGGGCATCTGGTCGATCTTGAAGCCGCTGCTGAGGAGGAGTGCACAACCGGTCTTGCGGTTGCCGCTGTACTCGTTGCAGGAGGCCGGAATCGGGCCGGTGAACGGCTTTGGTGCCGCGTTGGCCTCTTCCTCTTCCTTCCGCTCCTGCTCCTCACGCTTCTTGCGGCTCGCAGCCTCGGCGGCCTTGCGGGCCCGCTCGGCCTCCGCCTTGGCCGCGGCGGCGGCCTTCTCGGCGGCGACCCGCTGGGCCTCGCGCTGGTGCGCCGTCGCGACCATGTGCTCGCGGTGGCGCTCCTTGATGTACGCGATCTCCTCCTGATCGGCATCGGCGGCCAGCTGAGCGCTGATCCCTTGCTGCTGCGCTTCCCGGTCCTGACCCAGGTGGTAGCCACCGCCAACGCCCGCGAGGAGCAATGCGAGGGCTGAAGCCCGGATCCCGAACCGGCTCCACAGCCGACTCACGAAGTGGTCCCTTCGTCGGGGGCAAGGACACGGCGCGGACGACTGCGAGGGGGACGGCGGTCCGCGCCGTGGGCACCTGCTCCTGGACCGACGAGCGGTGCCAGCGTTGTGCGGGTGCCCGCAGGACACCATTGCGCACAGTGAGGCGATTGGGGAGTCGCGCTAGACCCTTTGTGATTTGCGCCACGCCTTTTATCTGGGCAAATATGGACATATCCCGCGCGGTTAGCGGGGGATGTCCTCCAGCAGGTCAGTGACCACTTCGGCAATCGGTGACCGTTCTGACCGGTTCAGGGTGACGTGGGCGAAGATCGGGTGACCCTTCAGCGCCTCGATCACCGCGGTCACACCGTCGTGGCGGCCGACCCGGAGGTTGTCGCGCTGGGCCACGTCGTGCGTGAGCACGACCCGCGAGCCCTGCCCGATCCGGGACAGGACGGTGAGCAGGACCCCCCGCTCCAGCGACTGCGCCTCATCGACGATCACGAACGCGTCGTGCAGGCTGCGGCCCCGGATGTGGGTCAGCGGGAGCACCTCGAGCATGCCCCGGGCCAGGACCTCTTCCATGACGTTTTCGTGCACCACCGCGCCCAGCGTGTCGAAGACCGCCTGGGCCCACGGCGACATCTTCTCCGACTCGGAGCCGGGCAGGTAGCCGAGCTCCTGGCCGCCCACCGCGTACAGCGGGCGGAAGACGATGACCTTCTTGTGCTTGCGCCGCTCCATCACGGCTTCGAGGCCGGCGCAGAGTGCCAGCGCGGACTTGCCGGTGCCGGCCCGCCCGCCGAGCGACACGATGCCGATCGACTCGTCGAGCAGCAGGTCGAGCGCGATCCGCTGCTCCGCCGAGCGCCCGCGCAGCCCGAACGCCTCCCGGTCGCCACGGACCAGCCGCACGGTCTTGTCGGGCAGCACGCGGCCCAGCGCCGAGCCACGTGACGAGTGCAGCACCAGGCCGGTGTGGCAGGGCAGGCCGGCGGCTTCGTCCACATCGAGCGTCTCGCCCGCGTACAGCTGGTTGACCTGCTCCTCGCCCAGCTCCAGGTCGGCCATGCCGGTCCAGGTGGGATCGCTGGCCTGGCCATGGCGGTACTCGTCGGCGTGCAGGCCGACCGAGGCGGCCTTGACCCGCAGCGGCATGTCCTTGCTCACCAGCGTGACGTCGCGCCCCTCGGCGGCCAGGCCGAGGGCGACGGAGAGGATGCGGGCGTCGTTGGACTCGTTGCGGAAGCCCTGCGGCAGCACGGACGGGTCGGCGTGGTTGAGCTCCACGCGCAGCGTGCCACCGACGTCGTTGACCGGCAGCGGGGCGTCCAGACGACCGTGCTTGATCCGCAGCTCGTCGAGCATGCGCAGGCACTGGCGGGCGAACCAGCCAAGCTCCGGATGGTGGCGCTTGCCCTCCAGTTCGGAGATGACGACCAGCGGCAGGACCACCTCGTGCTCATTGAAGCGGTAGAAAGCCGCCGGATCGGACAGCAGCACCGAGGTGTCCAGCACATACGACTTACCGGCCGGCTCCGTGGGCGCGGGCTCGGCCGGTGCTGCGGTGCGAGTGGACTTCGAACGGCGGCTCGGGGTCGTGGCGGCTGGGTCCTGATTGGTGGCCCGAGGATTGGTACGGCGAGTCGTCACAGGCCTGCTCCGGCGGGCGTGCACCCGGACCGCCCGCGATCCGCCTCGTCCGGTGCCCGGAGTCACGGGGTCGGATGCGAGGTCCCGTGGCGGTAAAACGCAGGTCCCGGGCCGGCCGGTGGCTTGGGATGACCCCGCGCCATGCGTAGAAGCTAACCGGCGAAGGGTGGCTTGGGCTAGTACAAGCCGGCCGGCGCGCCGTGATCGACGCCGCACGAGCGCTGGAGCCGGGACCACCGACATGCCGATGGCCCCGGAGCTTTTCAGGCGACCAGCGCCAAGCTTTTAGGCGCCGGCCCGCCCGACCCGAGGGCGGCTGCGACCCAGGGTCGGACGGGCCGGCTGGGAGGGGCCGACCAGGATGCGTGCCCCCTGCGCGCATCCCGGTCGGCGAGTCGTACGGCCACCGGTCTGGCCGCACGACCCCCTGAGGAAGCCGCTCACCCCACCGGAGTGGAGTGCCTTCCGCCGTTGGACGCGGCTTCCACGAATGAGGCGCTGGTGTACGTGGTTCCCTGCCGTACGACCACCGCCGGCCCGGCCGGCAGTTCGTTACCCGCTCTGGTCCTGGCCGTCTGCACCTCGCGACGCCGCCGGTTCCATGCCCCGCGGTCGCCGTCCAAATAGCCTTGGCGGTACCCGAACCGGTACCCGATGCGATAGCTCAACTGACCATGCAGCCGACCGGCGGCGTAGCTCGACGAACCCAGCAGGAGTACGAAGAACAGCGCGAAGAATGGGCTCATGGATCAACCTCGGCATCCAGGAGCCGGCTGATGTCCGTCATGCTCACCTCCTCGACGAGCTCTACGCTGATCCGGCAGCCCCCAAGCACCACCTCGGCCACCGATGAGCGGCGGATGTCGCCTCCCGCGTCGTACACCCGCACACTCAATTCGGGGCATCCCAGGTGGGTCCGCCAGGAGTCCCACTCGGCACGGCTACCGACGTTGAGCGAGACGTACCGGGAACCGCGGGCCAGATACAGCCGCCAGGGAGCACTCAGCCCAGCCGCCACCCCCTCAGCGATCAACCCGAAGGCGTCCGCTCGCGTCTCAACCTCGGTCATCCGTTCCCTCCTGTCACACCTACGTGACAGCTTTGACTACGAATCGTCCCAAGCACGTGACAGAGCGTACGGCGTCTCATACGCGTGACAGCATCATCTTTTCGGCTGATATGTACGAGACAGACAGATGACCTACTCTATCGGCGTGGCGCCCCTCAGGAAAAGGAAATACTGGCTAGGCAGTTCTGATCATGACCCGTCACGCTCGCGGGACAGTGCCGTTTCGCGAGAAAGCGGGCCGCCGAACTGGCCGTACCGTCACCCGGTGCCGGAAAGCACGCATGGGCGAAAGATCGCTTTCGCCGCGTTCGTACGCAAAGCGCTGGAAGATGCGCGCACGACCCGCGCCTGGACCGGTTCGGAGGTCGCACGACGCACAGGTGTGTCGCGCCAGACCATCAACCGATGGGTCCGCGGCGAGTGGGCCAGCGACCCCGAGGCCGAGCGTGTCGTGGCCTTCTGCGAGGGCCTCGGCATCAACCCCACGGTGGCCTTCGGCGTCCTCGGCTGGGCCGACGCAGCCCCCACCAGATCAGCGCCGGCGGCACCGCCGATGGACCCCGACGTCGAGGCGCTGCTCCGGCGCCTGGTCGACCCCAATGTCTCGGACGCCGAGAAGTTCCACATTCGAGAGACCGTCCGCTACCTCGCCTACCGGCCCCCTGTCCCCTCCGACTCGCGCAAGGGTCGCAAAAGGGCTAGCTAGGCACGCCAAGTCTCCAAATAGCGAAAGAAGCCCGGTACGGCTGTCGCAAAACTGCGGTGCCCCGGCTCGCGGCAAGCTACCGTCCACTTCGTACTGCTTGGGCTCGTCGTCGGCGGGGGGGACGGGACAAGGCCGCACCAGCCCTGCGGGACAAGAGGGAGGGGTCGTCTATGCCCCTGAAATGGACCGCGGTCGTCGTGGCGACCGTGGCGTTCACATTGTGCGTGACCGCCAACATCCTGGTCGAGGTGCTGAGCGCCCGGCACGTGCCCATCGTCGTCAACATGTTCGCGGTCGCCACCGCTTCGGTGATGGCCCTGCTCGCGGTCGTGGCCGAGCTGCACCAGCGGACCACCGACAGGTTGCGCGCGCTCAGCGATTTCCTGGTCGTCCGCCTGGCGGATCTCGATGACCGCGTCGGCGACCGCAACAGCGGTTTCGTCGAGGGTTACCTGCTCGGCCAGGGCCAGGATGCCAGCGTGGTGCCGCTGGGACCGCGGATCGGACGGCGGGCCATGACCGGAAGCGACGATTGATCCTTACGCGACCGTCGAACGCCAGGTCGTTCATTCGGTACGCTGGCCCGCGTGCGGCCGAACGATGCGGGTAAACAGCGCCCGTCCCGTCCCCTGACCGCGGACCAGGCGTGGCAGATCACCACAGCCCGGGCCGCGGAGTGCATGCTCTTCTTCGACTTCGACGGTGTGGTGGCACCGGTTGGCGACGACCCAAACGCGGTCCAGCCGGTGCCGGAGGTCATGACCGCCATCGCCGGGCTCGCCGAGGTGGTCCAGCGGGTGGCGGTCGTCTCCGCCCGCCCGGTCGCCTTCCTCCGTGAGCGCTTCGGCCACCTGACCACCGTCGACCTGTACGGGTTGTACGGGCTCGAGCACAGCCACGGCGCGGGCGAGACGGTCACCGAGCCGGCCGCCCTGCCCTGGGTGCCAGGGATGGCCGAGGTGGCCGAGCGGGCGCAGCGCGAGCTGCCCGAGGGCGTCCTGGTCGAATACAAGCGGCTCTCCGTCGCCCTGCACTGGCGCACCAATCCGCACCTGGCCGAGCAGGTCGAGGCGTGGGCCCGGGCGGAGGCCGAGCGGCAGGGCATGCGCGTGCAGACCGGCCGCATGGTCATCGAGGTCAAGCCCCCGGTCGACCGTGACAAGGGCATGGTCATCCGCGACGTGGCCGCCTCGGCGGGCTGCGCGTGGTACTTCGGCGACGACGTCTCCGACATCAAGGCGTTCAACGCGCTGCGCGAGCTGGAGGCCGCCGACGAGCGCTTCTTCGGCATCTGCGTGGCGGTGGCCAACCCGGAGACCGGGCAGGAGGTGGCCCGCGCCGCCGACCTGACCATCGACTCGCCGCAGGCGCTCGGCAAGTTTCTGGCCGAGGCGCTACAGACGCTGCGGTCCTGACCCGCGGCCGGCGCCGCCGGTGCTGACTGACCGAGCGGTCAGGCGCCGTAGCGGCGCTGGCGCTGGCCGTACGCCCGCAGGGCTCGGAGGAAGTCGATGTGGCGGAAGTCGGGCCAGTTCATGTCGCAGAAGTAGAACTCCGACTGCGCCGACTGCCACAGCAGGAAGCCGGAGAGCCGCTGCTCGCCGCTCGTCCGGATGATCAGGTCGGGGTCGGGCTGGCCGCGCGTGTACAGATGCTCGGCGATGTGCTCCACGTCGAGCACCTCGACCAGTTCCTCGATCGTGCCGCCGGCCTGGGCGTGGTCGCTGAGCAGTGACCGCACGGCGTCGGCGATCTCGCGCCGGCCACCGTATCCGACCGCGAGGTTGACCTGGGCGCCTCCGCTGCGGCCGATCGTGCGCTCCTGGGCCGCCTTGAGCGTGGTGGCGGTCTCGGCGGGCAGTACGTCAAGCGCGCCCACCACCCGCAGCTGCCACGGGTTGCCCTCTTCGGCCAGCTCGGTGACCAGGTCTTCGATGATCTGCAGGAGCGGGTCAAGCTCGCTGGCCGGGCGGCGCAGGTTGTCGGTGGCCAGCAGGTAGAGCGTGACGTGTGCGATGCCCGCCCGGTCGCACCAGTCGAGCAGGTGCTTGATCTTCGCGGCGCCCATGCGGTGGCCGTCATTGGGGTCGACGTAGCCCATCTCCCGGGCCCACCGCCGGTTGCCGTCGCACATGACGCCCACATGACCGGGCACCGGCTTGCCAGTCAGCTTCCGGGTCAGCCGCCGCTCGTACACCGAGTAGACAAGGCTCCGCAGATTCACCTTATGCAGAGTAGGGCTTACCGGACCGATCCACTACCTGGCGCCGAGGCCGATCCTCATCAACGTGTGAGTGTTCAGGAGCCCTTCACCGAGTCCGAGTTCGGCCAGCGTGGCGAAGACGCGGGCGTCCCGGCCCGCCGCGCGCACGGCGGCGTCGACCATCCGCTGGTTGCCGCCGAGCCACGCGGCCGCCCGGCTGTGACGGAAGTGACGGCCGAGCCGGCGGCGGAGCGCGGTCGCGTACCGGCGGGCCACCTGGGCTCCCGAGGCGGCCGCGGCACCGGCCAGCGCGCCGGAGAGCACCGCGTAGAAGATGCCCTCGCCGGTGAACGGGTTGATCAGCGAGAGCGCGTCGCCGGCGAGCACCATCCGCCCCCGGCCCGGCGGCGGGCGGCGCGTGGAGAGCGGCAGGTGGTGTGCTCGCAGCCCGGTCACCTCATCCGGGTGAAGGCCGGGCAGCAGCGCCGCCATCCGGTCGATCAGGTGTGCCCGGGTCAGCGGCTGGCCGCGCAGCACCTCGCCGTAGCCGATGTTGGCCCGCCCGTCGCCGATCGGGAACGACCACGCGTAGGCCGGCCACCCCGTGCCCGAGGTCACGATGAGCTGCTCGACCACCGGGCGGGCCGGCGCGTACCCGCGCATGGCGATCGCGAGGTGGCCACCGGGGTTGGGGGCGAAGCCCAGCGCCCGCCGCACCACCGAACCGGCGCCGTCCGCGCCGATCACCGCGCGCGCCGCGTACTCGCCGTCGACCAGCACCTGGTCGCCGCGCTCGGCCACCTCGCGCACGGTGTGCCGCCGCAGCTCGGCGCCAGCGTCCACCGCGGCCGCGACCAGCCGGGCGTCGAAGACCTTCCGGGGCACCGTGTACGCCGGGCGGGGCAGCGCCCGGGCCACCTCCGCGCCGCCCGGTGCGACCAGCCGCAGCACCGGCACCGGCGGATAGCCGTCGACCGCGTCCGGCACACCGAGCCCGGCCAGTACGTCGAGCGCGTGCGGCGCGATCCCGTCGCCGCATGGCTTGTCGCGCGGGAAGTCCGCCCGGTCGAGCAGCAGCACGCTGGCCCCGGCCCGGCGGGCGGCGAGGGCCGCGCTCGCCCCGGCCGGCCCGGCTCCCACGATCGCCACGTCGTAGACGGTCATGACCGGCGCGCCCGGCGGATCGAGTAGTGGGTCAGCCCCGCGGCGACGACGAGCGGGGCACCGTCCCGGATCAGCCCGTCGGTGCCCAGCAGCCACCAGCACAGCGGGAGGTCGACCAGCAACACGAGGGCGGTGATACCCGCCATCAGCCCGCCTGCCCATCGCCGGCCGCGCAAAAGAAAGAAGGTGGCCAGCAGCACCGCGTAGCTCACCCCGACCGCGACGAGGAACCACAGCACCACGGCCGGCAGCGCCAGCGGCCCGTGCCGCGGGATCACGCCGATCGAGACCAGGCAGGGCACCAGCATCAGCGGCGCGTACGTGAACGCGGCGACCCGCGCGGTCAGCAGCCAGCCGGCCACCTGGGGACGCCGGGGCGCCGCCTCCTGCCACGAGACGCCGGTGCGGCCGATCACCAGCCGGTTGGGATGGCGGACGAGGTATCCGCTCACCGACGGCGACCGGTAGAGGATCAGCACGATGGCCGCGCAGAGCAGGGCAAGCCCGACGAATCCCACCACGCCCGGCAGGGCCGGCAGCCCTTCGCGCGGCACGAGCAGGCGGCCGACCGCGAAGACCGTGGTGACCGCGAGGATCAGCCCGAACGGCTTGGCACCGGCCCGCCCCCGCCGCACGTGCCACACGAGGATCAGGAAGCCGAGCGCGCGGAGCATCGCCCAGCCGGTGCGCACCGCGAGGGCGAGGCCCTGCTCCTCGGTGTACCACCAATTGAGTGCCTCGACCGCGACGGTGGCCGCCGCGGTCGCGACGAGCAGGACCACCAAGGCCCGCACCGCCGGCGGCCGCCGGACCGGGGTCGCGGCGGCACGCGTGGCGGTCACCAGCCAAGCTTCCCCGGCTCAGCGTCCTCTCTCAAGTCGCGCGAGCGACGCTCACTCCGCGCTGGCGGCGAGGCGGGCCTTCAGCGCGTCGAGTTCGGCCCAGAGCACGCCCGGCAGTTTGTCGCCGAACTTCTCGAACCACTCGGTGATCTGCGGGATCTCCGCGGACCACTCGGCCGGGTCGACGCGGAGCACCGCCTCGATGTCTTCCACCGTCACGTCCAGGCCGGTCAGGTCGAGCGCGTCCGGCGCGGGCACCTGACCGATCGGGGTCTCGACGGCGGCGCCACGCCCCTCCAGCCGCTCGACGATCCACTTGAGCACGCGGGAGTTCTCGCCGAAGCCCGGCCACAGGAAGCGGCCGTCGTCGCCCCGGCGGAACCAGTTGACGTAGAAGATCTTCGGAAGTTTCGTGGGGTCGCCGGCTCCGTCTCCAGCGCCCTTGCCCATCTCGATCCAGTGCCGGAAGTAGTCGCCGGCGTTGTAACCGATGAAGGGGAGCATCGCCATCGGGTCGCGGCGCACCACGCCCACCTTGCCGGTCGCCGCGGCCGTGGTCTCCGAGGAGAGCGTGGCGCCCAGGTACACGCCGTGGACCCAGTCACGGGCCTCGGTGACCAGCGGGATCGTGGTCTTGCGCCGGCCGCCGAAGAGGATCGCGTCGATCGGCACGCCGCGCGGGTCGTGGTACTCGGGCGCGAGGATCGGGCACTGCGTGATCGGCGTGCAGAAGCGGGAGTTGGGGTGCGACGAAAGTTCGCCGGACTCGGGCGTCCAGTCGTTGCCGTGCCAGTCGGTGAGATGCGCGGGCGGCTCGCCCATCCCCTCCCACCAGATGTCGCCCTCGTCGGTGAGCGCCACGTTGGTGAAGACCGAGTTGCCCACGTCGAGCGTGCGCATCGCGTTGGGGTTGGTCTTCCAGTCGGTGCCGGGCGCGACGCCGAAGAGGCCGTACTCGGGGTTGGTGGCGTACAGCCGGCCGTCGTCGCCGAAGCGCATCCAGGCGATGTCGTCGCCGATCGTCTCGACCTTCCAGCCGGGGATCGTGGGCTGGAGCATGGCGAGGTTGGTCTTGCCGCAGGCGGATGGGAAGGCGCCCGCGATGTACTTCACCGTGCCCTCGGGCGAGGTGAGCTTGAGGATCAGCATGTGCTCGGCGAGCCATCCCTCGTCGCGCGCCATCACACTCGCGATCCGCAGCGAGTAGCACTTCTTGCCGAGCAGGGAGTTGCCGCCGTAGCCCGAGCCGAACGACCAGATCTCGCGGGTCTCCGGGAAGTGCGAGATGAACTTCGTCTCGTTGCAGGGCCAAGCGGCATCGGACGCACCGGCGCTGAGCCCGCCGGTCGCGCTGTCGCGCTCGATCGGGGCGCCGACCGAGTGCAGCGCGGGCACGAACTCCGCGTCGTCACCCATCGCCTCGAGCACCTCGCTGCCCATGCGGGTCATGATGCGCATCGAGGCCACCACGTACGGGCTGTCGGTCAGTTCGACCCCGAACATCGGATCGGGCGCGTCGAGCGGGCCCATGCAGAACGGGATGACGTACATCGTGCGGCCGCGCATGCACCCCCGGTAGAGCTCGGTCATGGTGCGCTTCATCTCGGCCGGGTCCATCCAGTTGTTGGTGGGACCGGCATCGGCCTCATCGACCGAGCAGATGAACGTGCGCTCCTCGACTCGGGCGACGTCGGTCGGGTCGGTACGCGCCCAGAAGGAGTTGGGCTTGCGGGCTTCGTCGAGGCGCACCAGCGTGCCCGCCTCGACGAGCTCATCGGTCAGGCGTCGCCACTCGCCCGCCGAGCCGTCGCACCAGACGATCTCGTCCGGGGTCGTCAGTTCGGCGACCTCGCCTACCCAGGAGAGCAGCTTCTGGTGGTTGGTCGGGGCGCTGTCGAGCCCACGAACTGTCGCCGGTGGGGCCGTCATGACTGTCTCCTTTGGTCGACGCTGACCGGAAATCGGGATGCGCGCAGCGGACGTGCCGGAGAATCCGACGCGCCTCCTGAAGTCATCGGGATTTCAGCTCAGCGTAAGCCGATCAGCCCGGCTGAGCAGCGGGGACGGTTGTGAAACTCTGCACAAGGTTCGGCGTTTGTGCACCGACGCGACGGTTTTCGCGCTCCCACGCGCAGTTTCACGCAAAGCTTCCTGTGACCTCTTCACCTCTTCCGGGTAAGCCCGAATTGCCCTAAGGTTCTGGTTAGCTCCTGTTACCGCCCAATAAATCCCCCGTTGGAGGCGGCAGTGACTACCCATGTCGAGTTGAGTGACGCGCACCTTCTGGCGGCCGTACGCGATGGCGACAGCACCGCGTACGGAGCCCTCTACGCCCGCCACGCTGGCGCGGCCAGACGCCTGGCCTACACACTGGTCCGATGTCCGGCGGACGCCGACGACCTCGTGTCCGAGACGTTCGCCAAGGTGCTGGCCGTGCTCCGCGCCGGCCGCGGCCCGGACGTGGCGTTCCGTGCCTACCTGCACACGACCCTGCGTCACGTGCGGTACGACCGGATGCGGCGGGACCAGCGGATCGAGTTCACCGACGACCTGACCCGATACGAGCAGGGCGAGCCGTTTCAGGACACGGCCGTGGTGCAGGTCGAGCGGGCCCAGGCGGCGCGCGCCTTCGCCCAGTTGCCCGAGCGATGGCGCACGGTGCTGTGGCACACGGAGGTCGAGGGCGAGCCGCACGCCCAGGTCGCGCCGAGGCTTGGCCTCACCCCTGGTGGAGTAGCCGCTCTGGCGTACCGAGCACGTGAACGGCTACGCCAGATATATGCGCGGGAGGCGTCCAGTGCGGGATGAGCAAAGCCGGTACCCTCGACCTCGTGTCCGCAACCGTCACCGGCGAGCCTTCGGCGTCTTCCTCCCCTAGACCGGGCTTCCTGCGCCGGCTCTGGGAGCGTTTCGGACACCTCGTCCACGAGCTGGGCAAGTTCGGGACCGTCGGCATCATCGCCTTCGGCGTCGACCTGATCCTCTTCAACATCGCGCTCGCCCTGCTCGACATGGAGTCGCTGACCGCCAAGATCTTCTCCACGGCCATCGCGGCGACGGTCGCCTTCATCGGAAACCGGTTCTGGACCTGGCGCAACCGCGCCCGGTCCAACCTCGCCCGGGAGTACGTCATCTACTTCGTGCTCAACGCGCTGGGGCTGAGCTTCAGCCTGCTCACGCTGGCCATTTCCCACTATGGCCTGGGCAGCATCTGGCCGGCATTCAAGAACCCCATCGCGGATAACATCTCGGCAAACATCGTCGGCACGGCGATGGGCACCACATTTCGTTTCTGGTCCTACCGGCGTTGGGTATTCCTGAAGCCCGATGCACAGCCCGTCCCCGCCACGGTTACGGAGAGCAAGTAGCGGGCGTGACCTTCAGTAAACCTCCAGCCGGTCGCGGCCACGTGGCCGCCAGACTGCCGTAAGGTGGCCGAATGCGTCTTGTCCGCCTGCTACCCGAGCGTTGGCAGAAGTTCATCAGCGAGGCGCTGAAGTTCGGCGCGGTCGGCGGCGTGAACACCGTAGTCAACTACGCTCTGTTCAACGCGCTGGTGCTGACCGTTCTCGCAGACGGGCAGCTCAAGGCGACCGTCATCGCGACCATCGTCGCGATGACGTCGTCCTACTTCATGAACCGGCACTGGACGTTCCGCGACCGGCCGAAGTCGGCGATGCGCCGTGAGTACTCGCTGTTCTTCCTCTTCAACGCGGCCGGCCTGCTCATCGAGCTCGGCGTGCTGGCCATCGCCAAGTACGGCCTGGACATCCACGGCCTGCTCGCGCTCAACCTGGTCAAGACCGTCGGCCTCGTGCTCGGCATGGCCTTCCGGTTCTGGTCCTACCGCACCTTCGTCTTCAGGCCGTTGCCGGCGGGCGCCGAGCACCAGCACCACCTCGACCCGGTCGCCGAGATCGTCGAGGCGATGGAGGAGTCGGAGCCGGCGACGGCCGCGGTCCCCGCGCAGGCGCGCAACGGCGAGAAGGCGGAGTTCGAGGAGCTGACCGAGCCGCTGGAAGCCGAGCTGGCCTCGCCGCTCGACGACGTCGCGCTCGACGCCGAGCTGGCGGTCGAGCTCGACGCGGCCCGCCACTCGACGACCCGCTGACGCACAGAAACACCAAAGGGCGCCCCGCGAGCGGGGCGCCCTTTCGCTTGCCGGGATGAGCCCTACGGCTGCTGGGCCTCGCCGGCCCCCTGGTTGGACTCGCGCATGATCTCGCGCATCTCCTCGTCGCCGAGGCTGTGCTTGTCGTGGTTGGCCTCGATCAGCTCGTAGAGCTTGGTCTGGACCCGCTCCACGCCGGGCATGTCGCGGAGCACCGACTGGCCGCGCTCACCGGCGGACTCGATCGTGAGCGTGCCACAGCCGAGCAGGCGCTCGATGAACGTCTGGCTCATCGAGTGGTCGTTGACGCGGCCGAGCGGGATGTCCCGCCGGTCGCGGGAGAACACGCCGTGCTGGAGGATCACGCGTTCATTGGTGAAGACGTGGTGCGTCGTCCGCCAGACCAGGACCGGCCAGACGGTCAGCCACAGCACGACGACAAGCGCCACCGCGGCGACGACGTAGAGCGTGATGGTGCCGCCGCTGCCATCGGGAAGAAAGATCCAGGCGGCAATCAGGCCGACGAGTGCCAACACCAGCACCAGTACCGGCCGGATCGCCTCCTTCCAGTGCGGGTGCATGTGCAGCACGACGTGCTCGTCCTTGGTGAGCACGTCTTCCGGAAAGGCCACGCCAACCTCCTCATTCACATTCGTGACGGGGCTGACGGTAGCGGTTGTGGGCCAGCCGCGGAAACGTGGACACTACTTTTCGCCGTTTCCGCGTGCCAAATGGACGGCCCGGGGGCGCCGAGCGTTTTCGTGGCGGATTCAGCGCACGTGGAGGACGTCACCGGCGGCGACGGATTGCACGCGCCCCTCGGCCGTGCGGACGACGAGCTGGCCGTCGGCGTCGATGGCGGTCGCCTCGCCGGCCAGCTCCTCGCCGGAGGGGAGCCGCACACGCACGCTCCGGCCGAGCGTGCCGCAGTGGTGCCGGTACGCCTCAGCCAGGCCGGACGCCTCCGCGTCGCCCCCGGCCTCCCGCCAGCGGGCGTACCAGGTGGCGAGCCCACGGAGCAGCGCGCGCAGCAGCGGGTCGCGGTCGGTCATCACCGCACCGGCGAGCTGGAGCGAGGTGGCCGGCCGGTCGGGCGGCAGCTCACCCGCGCGGAGTGTCACGTTGAGCCCGATACCGACCACGACGGCACCGCCCCCGTCGGGCACGCCCTCGGCGAGGATGCCGGCGCACTTGAGGTCGCCGACCATCAGGTCGTTGGGCCACTTGAGCACGGCGGGCACCTCGGCCAGCCGGGTCACGGTCTCGACCAGGGCGACCCCGGCGAGCAGCGGCAGCCAGCCGTACGCCGCCGGCGGGGCCGCGGGCCAATCCCGCTCGGGCACGGCCACACCGGGGCGAAGCAGCACGCTGGCGGTGATGCCCGCGCGAGGCGGCGAGACCCACTCCCGCCCACGGCGCCCCCGGCCAGCGGTCTGTGCCTCGGCCACGACCACCAGGCCCTCCGGCTCGCCGTCGCGCGCCGCGCCGGCCGCGTCGGCGTTGGTCGAGCCGGTCTCCGCCCGCAGGTCCAGGCGGGTCCACGGCCCGGCGGCGGTGACCAGTGCCGCCGTGAGCCGATGGGCGTTGAGCGGCGGCCGGTCCAGGTCCGTGTACGGCGAGGTCACCAGGCGAGCCTATGCCTGTGCCCGGAGGGGCGCCGAAGGAAGCCGGCGTCCGGCGCCGCGACCGGCCCTACTCCGGCCAGTCCGTACGCCGGGACATGTAGACCGTGCCGCGCACTGGTGGCACGTAGATCGGTCGGGCGCCGTACTCGCCACGGTCGGCGTCGTCGAGCGGGATGTCGATCGGGTCGTACGTCGACTCCTCCCGCTTCCCGACGTACGGCACCTGCTCGTCCGGTGGGGCGTCCGGCTCCTCGTCCTGCTGCTGCCAGAGCGCACGTCGCAGGGCGACGAGCACGATCGCCCCACTGACCATGAGCGCGAGACCCAAGAGCATCACGCTGGAGCTAACGAATAGGGCATTTGCCGCGAAACGACTCAGTTGATCCACCGAACTCGCCGGTAGTTACGATCATCTAGTGACCGTTCAGGAAAGCTCGACCGAGATCGATGTCCACACGACACCGGGCAAGATCGCCGACCTGGAGCGCCGGGTCGACGAAGCCGTACACGCCGGCTCGGCCCGCGCCGTGGAGAAGCAGCACGCCCGCGGCAAGAAGACCGCCCGCGAGCGGATCGCGATGTTGCTCGACGAGGGCTCCTTCGTCGAGCTGGACGAGCTGGCCCGCCACCGCTCGACCGCCTTCGGACTGGACCAGACCCGGCCGTACGGTGACGGCGTGGTGACCGGCTACGGCACGGTCGACGGCCGCCAGGTGTGCGTGTTCGCCCAGGACTTCACCGTCTTCGGCGGCTCGCTCGGCGAGGTCTTCGGCGAGAAGATCGTCAAGGTCATGGACCTGGCGATGAAGACCGGATGCCCGGTGATCGGCATCAACGACTCCGGTGGCGCGCGCATCCAGGAGGGCGTGGTCAGCCTCGGCCTGTACGGCGAGATCTTCTTCCGCAACGTGCGGGCCAGCGGTGTGATCCCGCAGATCTCGCTGGTGATGGGGCCGTGCGCGGGCGGCGCGGTCTACTCCCCCGCGGTCACCGACTTCACGGTGATGGTCGACCAGACCTCGCACATGTTCATCACCGGTCCCGACGTCATCAAGACGGTCACCGGTGAAGATGTCGGCTTCGAGGAGCTGGGCGGCGCGCGTACGCACAACACGCGCTCCGGCAACGCGCACTACCTCGGCACCGACGAGGACGACGCGATCGACTTCGTCAAGGCGCTCCTGTCGTACCTGCCCTCCAACAACATGGACGACCCGCCGGTCTTCCCGAGCGAGTCCACATTGGAGGTCAGCGACGAAGACCGCGTGCTCGACACGCTGATCCCCGACTCGGCCAACCAGCCGTACGACATCCACCGCGTGATCGAGCACGTGCTCGACGACGGCGAGTTCCTCGAGGTGCACGCGCTCTTCGCGCAGAACATCGTGGTCGGCTTCGGCCGGGTCGAGGGGCGCCCGGTCGGCGTGGTCGCCAACCAGCCCATGCACTTCGCCGGCTGCCTCGACATCGCCGCGTCCGAGAAGGCGGCCCGTTTCGTGCGCACCTGCGACGCGTTCAACATCCCGGTACTGACCTTTGTGGACGTTCCCGGCTTCCTCCCCGGCACCGGCCAGGAGTGGGAGGGCATCATCCGGCGCGGCGCCAAGCTCATCTACGCGTACGCCGAAGCGACCGTCCCGAAGGTCACCGTCATCACGCGCAAGGCGTACGGCGGCGCGTACGACGTCATGGGCTCCAAGCACCTCGGCGCCGACCTCAACTTCGCGTGGCCGACCGCGCAGATCGCGGTGATGGGCGCGCAGGGGGCGGTCAACATCCTGCACCGGGCCGCGCTCGCCAAGGCGGAGGACCCGGCGGCACTGCGGGCCGAACTCATCACCAAGTACGAGGACACGCTCGCCAACCCGTACATCGCGGCCGAACGGGGCTACGTCGACGCGGTCATCCAGCCGTCGCAGACCCGCGTGCAGGTCGTGCGGGCGCTGCGGGCGCTGCGTACCAAGCGGGAGACCCTGCCGCCGAAGAAGCACGGCAACATCCCGCTCTGACGCTCCTCCCGGCGGCGTCCGCGGTCGGCGGGCGCTGCCGGGGGACAGAAGCGCTACATCAGGTCGTCGACGAAGGGCTTCACCAGCAGGTAGCCACCGAGCGCCAGCGCGCCCAGGTTGACCAGCCCGAAGAAGCCGACCCAGACGATGCCGGGCACGTGCGTGACGCCGGCGAGCTGGTCCGCGTCCGATTCGGGGAGCCGCCCGCGCCGCCGGAGGGTCTGGAGCTCGCCGACCGGCCGTACGCCGCCGAGGAGCAGAAACCACACGCCGGCGTACGCGAACACGGCCTGCACGTCCGGCGAGGCGAACCACGACACGGCGAAGACCACGCCGGTGGTGACCACAATGGACACTATGCCGAAGGCGTTGCGGATCAGCACGAGCATCGCGAGGAGCAGCACCACGGCGACCCACAGCAGCAGCCGGATGCGGTTGCCGGCCAGTACCCACGCGCCCGCCAGGCCGATGAGCGAGGGGGCGATGTAGCCGGCCAGCAGCGTGAACGCCATGCCCGGCCCGCTCGGCCGCCCGGCGGAGAGGGTGAGGCCGGACGTGTCCGAGTGCAGCCGGATGCCGCGCAGCTTGCGCCCGGTCAGCAACGCCGCCAGCGCGTGCCCGCCCTCGTGCGCGATGGTGATCGCGTTGCGGGCGATCCGCCACACCACGCGGGTCAGCACGACGGCGAGCGCCGCCACGCCGGTGAGGATCACCAGCAGCAGCGGCGGTTCGGGCTGCCCTCCGACGAGCCAGTCCCAGGCGTCTGTCAAACCGTCTACCGAGGCCACAGCCGGCGAGCCTAGCCCAAGGGCACACGGGTGGGGCGGCGCGCGTGGCGCCGCCCCACCACCTCACTACGTGTTGTTAGCGAGTGCGATCAGACGGTCACGGGCGCCGTTGAAGTGGTTGCGGTCGACGTTGCCCGAGATGCCGGAGACGGCACCGGTGGACGTGTACTGCCAGAAGGTCCAGAACGGTGCGCCTGGGGGAAGCGCGCCGACGGAGCTGGCCCAGCGGGCGACCCACAGTGGGCTGGTGCTCCACGGGCCGCTCCAGCTGCCGGTGCAGGTGTTCCAGAAGCTGGTGGTGGTGTAGATGACGGCGTGGCGGCCGGTGCGCGCGCGGTACTGGTTGAGGAAGCTCGTCACCCAGTTGCGCATGGCGGTCGTGCTGAGGCCGTAGCAGTACGCGCCATAGGGGTTGGCCTCGAGGTCGAGGGCCGCGGGGAGAGTGCGACTGTCGGCCGACCAGGCGCCCCCGTTGTTCGCCAGGAAGTTGGCCTGCACCGCGCCGGTGCTGCGGTTGGGCAGGGCGAAGTGGTAGGCCCCGCGGATCACGCCGGCGTTGTACGCGGCGACGTAGTTGGTGTCGAAGCGGGGGTCGAGGTAAGACGTGCCCTCGGTCGCCTTGATGAACGCGAACTGGATGCCGGCGTTGCGCACGCTCGTCCAGTTGATCGCGCCCTGGTAGTGGGAGACGTCGATGCCGGGGGTCGTCGCGGCCATCGCCGGCGTGGCGGAGATGCCCACCAGAGTCGCGGTCGTGGCCACCATGGCGAGGGCCGCACTGGCGAGCCGGCGAAGGCCGGTGCGCGGGCGTCTAGCGATGCCATCGGTGCTGATGCTGGTCATAGTGCCTCCCCAGGACTAGGGACCAACAAGGATGGATATTTCTTGACATCTTTGAAGAAAACTAACCATGATCGCAATAGATCCTGTGCAAATTTTTCGGGTCCGGTTCATGCACCGAGCACGGCCGCGACCCGCTGGCGGAGTTCGGGAAGACGGGCGTAGAAGACGTCGCCCGGACACTGCGTGGCGACATAGTCGCGGTGCCCGACGATCGCGCCGAACGGGTCGAGCGAATAGACGTCACAGAGCCAGGCGCAGGTGCGTACGAGCGAGTTGAAAAGCGCGGCCGGCGGTGTCGCCGAGACGTAGATGCCCTCGTTTTCGATACCGATGGTGTGGTCGTTGTGGTTCGCGGTCTGCGCGCCGCTCACGTGCTGGCGCTCGGTGATGGCGCGGAGGCTGAGCTGCCGCCCTTCCATCAGGTAGCCACCACGACTGATCGTGAGCTGTTGCCCCGAGTCGATCCAGCCGTTCTGGTCCATGTGCAGGTTTTGGATCCACTTCGAGTGACGGAAGGCAGCCGCCAGTGAGTAGTCGGTGGTGTTGGCGCCGGCGGTGTGGTGCACAACGATGTGGTCCGGCTGGCGGTCGAGGTAGCGGATCGTCCCGGTGGCCGGGCGGGCGCCCCACTCGGCGCGCGTGTAGACGCGCGGCGGCGTGACCGCGGCCCACGCCGGGCTGGCGGCGAAGACGCCGCCGAGCAGGGCACCACCGGCGATGCCGACAGCGCCCGCGAGCAGCGTTCGTCGTTCTGGCACGAGAGACCTCCTTCGATGGGATGGCAAAAGTTACCGTAACCATCCATCGATGTGGAGGAAAGCGCCAGACCTCTATGTCTCGCGTTCGTCGAGTGTGCGGATCAGGCGCAGCACGTCGCGCGCCTGCGCCAGCCCTTCGCCGGCCCGGCCCGCCGCGGCGAGGTGGTTCGCCCGCTCGCCCACCGCGACGGCCAGCTGCTCGCCCCACTCCGGTGACACCTGCTCCAGCAACAGCCGGTAGACCGCCACCGCCACACCGCTGGCGCTCGCCGCCGCCATGTGGTCGCCGCGCCGGGGCGCACAGCCGGGCGACGTGCGGGCGGTCATCGCGTAGAAGCCGGCCGCGTCGAGGGGGAGCTGGTCGCGCGCGTCGAGGTCGGAGTAGCGGCGCAGCGCGTCCTCCGCCGCCGCCGCGTCGTCGGGCCGGTCGTCAGCCTCCAAAGAGGACGCCAGCAGGCTCATCGCCCGCGCGACAGCGCGCTCCGTGCCGACTTCCCTGGGGAGCGCCAGGTAGGTGGTGACCGCCTGCCGCTGGCAGGCGACCGCTTCCGCGGTGCGTCCCAGCCCGGTGTACGTGATGCCGAGGCAAGTCAGCAACAAGTGGTTATCGGTTGACGACGTTCGGTTGCCGACGAGGTCGAGTCCGTTCGACCATCACCGGGCGGAGATGCCGTGCAGCCCACCAGCCACCGAAGCCGATCACGACTGCGGAGAGGGTGAGCAGCACGACCACGATGCCCAGGCTGTAGAGCAACAACACTCCGGTCATCGACCAGAGCGCCACGCTCGGCTTAAGTACGTGCTGTCGGTAGCTCACGGCGATAGCAGTACCCGCGTACCGCCCTGGTCATGCCGATTAGTCACGCGCCGGGCGAAAACTATCTACTATCAGGGCAAAGTTCTCCTGGTTGGCCGCCCAGCGAGAGTCAAGCGTCGACCAGTAAATCCCGTATGCCTGGTTCGGCGAGGTGATGAAACCGCGGTTGACGACGTGGAGACGGTTGCCGTTGCGGCTCGTGTACGTCCACTCCCAGTCGGCCGCCTTGTCCCAGTAGTCGACCGCCGCGATCTTCACCCGCTGGTAGTCGGAGTAGTTGCCGCGTCGCGCCCGCTCCTGCTGCGTCCAGTCGGCCACCGGGTCGGGCTTGGGCCGGTTGGTCTGGTCGATGCCGAGCACACGCCCCTCGCCGCCGCGCTCGCGGAAGAAGACCATCGAGCCTTCCTGCGTCCGCGACCAACCCTGCGGCACCGCTATCGAGAAGCCGGTGGGGTCGTTGTACGTCTCCCAGCCCGCCGGGAGCGCCGTGGCTGTGCTCCGCGGCGACGCGCTCGGCGTCGGCGGGGACGCGCTGGTGGTCGACTCCGTGGCCGGCGTCGACGGCGGTGCGGCGCTCGTCGCGCCAGGCGCTGGCGCCGTGGTGGCACCAGCGCCCGACGGCGTGTCACCGTCACCGCCATTGAGAGCGACGATCAAAACCAACGCGAGTACGACAACGAGGGCGGCTCCCGAGATCAAGGCGACTCGGGCCAGGCGCGGCGCCGAGGGTGGGACCAGTGCCGGCGCGGCTTCCGCCGGCTTTTCCACCGACTCGTCACGCTTGCCCGGCACCACCGGCACCGACGGGTCCGCCTGCGGGCGGGGGGCCGGCACCGCGACCTTGGTCTCCGCCTCGTCCTTTGGCGGCTCGGTCACGGCGGGCGGCTCGGCCGGCGCCTCGACGGGCGGCTCCGCCAGCGCCTTGGTCGGCGGCTCTGCGGCGGCGACCACCGTCGTCGGCTTGACGTCGGGCAACGGATCGCGGCGCTGGGTCGCGGACGGACGGCGTACCCCATCTCGGAGGGAAAGCGTGGCGCGGGGCCGGCGGCCGGCCGCGCGCCGCAACATGCGATCGGCCTCTTCCGCCTTGATCCGCGCCGTCGGATCCTTGCGCAGCAAGCCGTTGAGCACCGGCTTGAGCGCACCACCGCGGCGCGGCGTGGGCACCGGCTCGGTGGCGAGCGCGGCCAGCGTGCCGATCGCCGACGGCCGCGCGAACGGCGACTGCCCCTCCACCGCCGCGTAGAGCGTCGCGCCCAGCGACCACAGGTCGGCCTCCGGACCGGCCGTGCCATCGCGAGCCCGCTCCGGCGCGATGTACGCCGGTGAGCCGAGGACCAGGCCGGTGCGCGTCACATTTGGGTCGCCGGGGACCGTCGCCAGCCCGAAATCGGTGAGCACGACCCGCCCGTCTTCGGCCAGCAAAACGTTGGCCGGCTTGACATCTCGGTGCACCACGCCCGAACGGTGGGCCGCCCGCAACGCCCCCAACACACCGATGCCGATCTCGGCCGCGCGCGTGGCCGACACCGGGCCGTCGTTGGCGAGCACGTCCTGTAAGGACCGGGACGGCACGTACTCCATCACGATCCACGGGTCGCCATCGGTGCGCAGCACGTCGAAGATGCGCACGACGTTGGCATTGTTGAGCCGGGCGATGGCGCGCGCCTCACGCAACGACCGCTCGCGCATCTCCTGCCGCTCCTCGACCGTCAGCCCGGGCGGCGGCACCAGCTCTTTGATCGCGACCTCACGGTGGAGGACCTCGTCGCTCGCCTTCCACACCCGGCCCATGCCGCCCTGACCGAGCGGCTCCAGAAGCCGGTAGCGGTCCGCGACGAGTTGGGTGGGAGTGGGAGACACCCGAAGAACTTACCCGGCGGAGATGAGAGGCACACCGGTGGATGTGAGGGTTTGTGACTGTCTTCTCTCTTGTACTCTGCCTCTATGTCCGAGCCGCAGCCATTCTTTCGGGTGGTACGAGGTACGCCGACGGCCGAGGAGCTCGCCGCCCTGGTCGGCGCGGTGATGTCCCGCCGCAGGGCCACCGTGCCCGACAACCCCGGCCCGGCGGTGTCCGCGTGGGCCCGGAGCGCCCGCCCAGGCGGGCTGGCCGCGGCGGGCTGGCGCTTGTCGGCCTCGCCGAGGTAGATCGCGCTGGCTCTCGGCCCCTTGGCTGGCTTTCGGCCCGCGTTCTCGGCGTTGGCTGCGTTGTCTGCTCGTGTGGGCTGGTGGGCTTGTAGTCCGGCCTGGCTCTTTTCGTTCGATGATCGGCGTGGCTCTTGGCCTGTGCTCGACGCGGGCTGATGGGCCTGTGGGCCGGCCTGGCTCTTGATCTGTGCGCGGCCTGGGCCGCTGGGCCTGTGGGGCGGCCGGCGTGGGCCCTGGGCTTGCCTGGCGGCTGCTTCCCTTGCTCTCCCATGTTTTGCTCCGTGGCGAGCGCTCGGCGGGACCCCGATGATCGCCTTTATCGATTAGCCTCGACGGGGTAGGGCGCTTTCGTTTATCGGGAGGGCCGATGGGGCGACCCGCAGAGGATTCCGGACCAGCGTGGCTGGGCGGCTATGCCCAGATCGAGGCCGATATCGGCCGGATGGAAGAGTTCGCGGCCCGCTTACGCGCCGAGGTCGTCGACAACTACGCCGCCCATCTCCCCCACGTCACCGACGACATGGCGATAGATCTTCCCGAGCCGCCGGAAGAATTCGAAGAGCTGACCAACTTCCTGCAAACCCACCGCGCGTCCCAGTTCAACACGGCCGACCTCGTCTACTTCTACCAAGAGGCAACGTGGGGCCTGGCAACGGCAGCCGCCGAGGTCAGCAGCATGTACGGCACAGCCGACGCATTCGCCGCCGCGCGAGCCATCGACGTGGAGTCCGCCTTGGACGGCACGGCCGCGGCTGCCCCACCCCCACCGCAGGGAAGCTGACATGACTTGGGAGCGCAGCGGCGTACCGTACGCACGGCCGGGCACGAGCTGGTTCGACCGCGAGGTGCCCGCGATGTGGCACGCGCTGGAAAACCAACAGAGCGACGACCACTGGCGCCTGGTGGCCGGCTGGCGCAAGGCGTCCGAGCTGACCGCCACACATCTACGCCGGCTGGAGCAGTACCGCGCCAACCTGGCCGAGGCCTGGCCCCCAGACCGCAACGCGGCCGCCGCCGCGTACGTCGCCCGCCTCGACTTCCTGATCGACAACGTCCGCACCACGCACGAGGTGGCAGCCGCCAACTACTCAACCCTCGCGGCGACGGTAGGCGCACTGGCGACAGCACGCCGCGAGCTGAGGCCGCTGTACGACGAGTACATGAGCACGGCCCGCGCAATCAAGGACCATGCGGAGACGGTCGCCTTCAACAGGAGCGCCGAGGTAGCCACCGTGATCAGCGCCGCGCCCGCCAGCGCCCAGGACCTGGAGAGGCTGAACAACAGGGCGCGCTCCATCATGTACGTGCTGAGCCACACCTTGGTAGAGGCCAAGGCCGCCATCCGCCAGCCACCTACGTACCAGCCGAGAACTGAACGCGACGGCGGCGACCCCGACGCGTACGGCAATGCCAGTACAGAATCGGCAGGAACACGGAGTCCGACCTCGGCGTCGAGCGCACAAACTAGCAGTCAACGACTACCTGACACCGACATCAGAGGGAATCTGCCTACGCAAGACTCGTCGCCTCCCCTTGCCCCAGTACCTACCCCTCCGGCCAACGGCGGCTTGATCGGTTTGCCGCCCGGCTCCGTGCTTCCAGGTCGAACAGGGCAGGGCGGTGGCAGTGGGCTGGCAACGACGCCAAACTCGACAAGAATCCGTGCCGCAGCACCACTTCCACCCGGCGGAGTGATCGGGCCCGCGCCCGGTACGGAACGAATGGAGGGCTCACGAGGCCCTCGACCAAATCCAGTAGGCGGACTCGTTGGCGGCCAGCGACCGTTGGGAAGCAGATTCGATCACGGAAGCATTGTCCAGCCCATCTACGGCCCCATTGGCGCCACTTCCTCTAGCCGCGAGCGCGTGATCCCTCGTCGCCACTCCGACACGTCATGGGAGATCGAGAAAGGGGTGCCACCGATCATTGAGCCGCGGACTGAAGCCGATCACATCAACCCAGGACCTGTGATTGGACTGGACCCGTGGCGGTAGACAAACCAGTTAGAAGACAGGCGTTCTTCGCCGCCGCACTGACCACGCTCTCGTTTACGATCTTCCATATAGATCGAATCCGAGATGACCAATGGCACCTATCACACCTGAATGTGGCGCAGGCACACGCGTACAGCCTCGGCGACCGCGTCATCGTCGCGGTCATTGACACAGGTGTAGATCCTCATCCAGATCTACTCCACAACCTCTTGCCAGGCACAGACCTAGCAACTACCTCAGGGAACGGCCAGCACGACACAGACTCACATGGCACAGGTATGGCAGGCCTCATTGCTGCACACGGCACCGGTCCATCTGCCGGCGCGCTAGGAATCGCCCCGCAGGCGAAGATCCTTCCAATTCGGGAACCTTCATCTTCTCAGGGGGCCGATAGCGACGTGCTCGCCCGCGGAATTACGTGGGCTCTGCACAATAATGCAGCAGTACTAAACATCTCCTCCGCAGGTGGCTCTTCTCCTGCCCTCCGAGATGCGATCAAGTCGGCTCTGGACAGGGACGTCGTAGTTGTAGCGCCAGCGGGAAACCGCCCCTTCGATTTGGGAGTGACCTTTCCTGCGGCGTATGACGGTGTTCTTGCTGTTGGGGCGACCGACCGCAACGGCGACCATGCTGAGGTCTCCGTCACCGGTGAGCAGGTTGCCATCTCCGCGCCCGGCGTTGACATCTACAGCACCAGCTACAACGGCCAGTACCGCAAGGGCACTGGCACCTCAGACGCGGCCGCCATTGTTTCTGGGGCTGTCGCGCTCGTGCGGAGTAAGTATCCGCAGCTTTCCGCGCCTGAGGTTGTCCACCGGCTCACCGCGACCGCCACCGACAAAGGGGCGCCGGGTCGGGATGAGCAGTACGGCTACGGTGTGCTGAATCTCGTCGCGGCGCTTACCGCTGACGTGCCGCCCCTCGGCGAGCCGACTGCCGCGCCGACCACCACCGGGGCTGCCGCCGTGCCCGAGCAATCAGACGACCACGCCGATGGCGGCCTGCTCGGGGCGGTGTTGGCCGCGTTGGGCGCCGCCGCCGTCTTGGCGATCGGGTTGGCCTACTGGCACCGGCGGCGCCAGAAGACCTCGCGGCCTCCGCCGATCTCTCGCTGAGCCGAGTTTCGAGTCGCGCCGGAGACGACGGTCCACGCGCATTTGGGCTGCCAAAGTTTGGCTCGGCAGCAAAAGCGCGCCGTCGTGGAACAGCATCGTGGACCGACTACCGGGCCGGCGGGCGCTAGCTGCTCAGGCGTGCCGCCATCGGCTCGCCCATCCGCCTCGCCTCGGCGGCGTCGTCCGTGTCGTAGCGCAGCGTTGCTACCAGGTCTGATACGCGGACCACGACGGTGTACTGCACCAGGTCGGCACCGAACTCCATCCGGACCAGCAGCGAGTCGTCGCCGGCGAAGCGCTCGTCGACAACGGTCTGGCGGAGTTGGACGTCGCCGTTTGTTGGTTGGTACGCGGGGCAGGCTGCCAGCATGCGGCGGACGTCCGCCATGTTGGCCGCCGCGTCGGGGTAGCGTTCGACGATTTCCCAGCTCGCCGAGGTACCGGCGGTGTAGTTGTGGCCGCGGGCGTCGCGGCGCTGTCCGAGCGTCGGAAAGTCCGCTGCCCGAAAGGCGGGACAGGACTCCACACCTGGCCAGGACGACGCGGGTCCGTCGGGGCCCTGGTCGTCCATCTCAGACACGGTCACGCCGCCAACCGATCCGAAGTCGCCGGGCTGGAGCATCACCGACCCCGGCACCTCCTGTGTCCCCATCGTCGACAGCGAGGCCGCGGGCGGGGCCGGCTCCCCGCCGATACCCATTGCCCATCCTGTCCCAAGCCCAGCCACCGCGAGCACGGCCGACCCGGCGGCGAGTGCCTGGCGATGTGTGCGCTGCCGCCCTCGGCGGCGGACCTGGTCTGGTGGGGCGAACGGCGCCGGTGGCCGGCTGCCGCGCAGTTGCTCGAAAAGCACCGTGAGCTGCTCAGACATGTGAGTCCTCCGTCGGGTCCAGGGAGAGCATCTCGGCGAGGGTGCGGCGGCCGCGGGCGAGGCGGGCCTTGACCGTGCCGGTGGGTACGCCGGTTTCGCGTGCGACTTCGGCCACCGGCAGGCCGACCATGTGGTGGAGGACGATCGCCACGCGCTGGGCCGTGGGCAGTCGCCTGAGTGCGGCCACCAGCGCGACCGCGTCGGGGTTAGGGCCGGGGAGCGCGGGTGGCGGTCCGTGGCGGCGATGAGCGAGCACAGCGGTACGCGCGCGGCGCCACCGGCTGATCGCGATGCGTCTGGCCACCGTGCGTACCCATGCCTCGGGATCGCCGTACTCGCGCACGCTCGACCAGCGTTGCCAGGCACGCGCGAACGCCTCCTGCACCGCGTCCTGAGCCTCGGCCGCGTTGCCGGTGACCGCGTACAGGCAGTCGAACAGGCGCTGGCGACTCTCGGCGTAGAACGCGTCAAAGCTGTCGGTTTCCGGCACGGGCGGCTCCCCAAGCTCCTCTCGGTCACCACGGTCGCACGGTGCGATCATGGCTACGGGTCACGGGCGAACTCGTGGCGTACCTGGCGGCCGGCTCGCACCCCGCCAGACATGCCCTAGTCACGCGGCACGGTGCCGGGCGGTTGCATCGAAGGCGCGGCAAAGTACGGTCATCACCGTGCGTACGCGTCCTCAGACCCAGCCTCGTCTCGTCCTCGCCTCGGCCAGCCCTGCCCGGCGCAAGCTGTTGCAGGCCGCCGGCATCGAGCCAGAAGTGCTGGTCAGCGGCGTGGACGAGGGAGGCATAGCGGCCGCATCGGCCGAGGAACTCTGTCTCGAGCTTGCCCGCCGCAAGGCGCAGGCCGTCGCCGACCGGCTGCACGCGGCCGTCATCCGTGGAGAGCTGCACACGGCGGACACGCTGGTGCTGGGGTGCGACTCGGTGCTCGAGTTCCACGGCGAGGTCTTCGGCAAGCCGGCGAGCGCCGCCGAGGCGATGAAGCGGTGGGAGCGCATGCGTGGCCAGGCCGGCGTGCTGCACACCGGCCACTGCCTGATCAAGTGGGACTCCCGCGCGGCCGCCGTCGCCTCGACCGTCGTGCACTTCGCCAACGTGACCGACGAGGAGATCGCCGCGTACGTGGCCACGGGCGAGCCGCTCAACGTGGCCGGCGCGTTCACGATCGACGGGCTCGGCGGGGCGTTCGTGGAACGGATCGAGGGGAACGCCGGCACCGTCATCGGCCTCTCGCTCCCGCTCCTCCGCGAGTTGCTGGCCGATCTCGGTCACTCGATCACGGAGCTGTGGACCACCAACGCGCAGCCCGGAGCCTGAGCGCGGCCGCCGCCAAGCTCACCGCCGCCGCAAACACACCAGCCACCTGAAACGGCGCGAACGCCACCGCGCCGCGGCCGCCACAAATTGGGCACCGCCACCGCAACGGCGCGCCGCCGCGACGGGCGCGGCCTCCGCGTTCGGAAGGCTGGAGCCGGATTCAAGGGCGGAGAGCCTAGGCTCATCACCATGACCGTCAAGACGCTGCCCATGACCGACGAACTGCACGCGTACGTCGTGGAGCACGGCTCACCGCCCGACGAGATCATGCGTGACCTGATCGAGGAGACCGAGCGCTCGCTGCCCAGCAACGCGCAGATGCAGGTGGCGCCGGAGCAGGCGGTGTTCCTGTCGCTGCTCACCAAGCTGGTCGGCGCGCGGCACGTGGTGGAGGTGGGCACGTTCACCGGGCTGTCGTCGCTGGCGATGGCGCGCGGGCTGGCCGATGGCGGCAAGGTGGTGTGCTTCGACATCTCCGACGAGTTCACGTCGGTGGCCCGCCGCTACTGGGAGCGCGCCGGCGTGGCCGACCGCATCGACCTGCGCATCGGGCCGGCGGCCGAGCGGCTGCGGGAGCTGCCCCAGGAGCCGCACATCGACCTGTCGTTCATCGACGCGGACAAGACGGGCTACCCGGCGTACTGGGAGGAGCTCGTGCCGCGGACGCGTTCCGGTGGGCTGATCGTGGTCGACAACGTGCTGCGAGACGGGCGGGTGCTGGCGCCGCAGGACGACAACGACAAGGCGATCGTGAAGTTCAACGACATCGCCGCGCAGGACGAGCGGGTCGAGGTCGTCATGCTCCCGATCGCCGACGGGCTCACCATCGCCCGGCGCCGCTGACCGGCCCGCCCTACAGACCGCCACCGCCCGCGGGCCGGCCATCACCGGGAGACCCGCCCGCGAGTTGGCCACCGCCCAGGGGCAAACCGCCATCCGCGACAGGGCTGCCCACGAGAGGGCCACCGCCCGACGAAGGACCGCCGTCCACAAGCGGACCGCCGCCCGCAAGGTCAGGCACCGCGGCGGAGTGTGCGCGGCGCAGCCGCACCGCGAGTACCGCCGCGACCGCGATGAAAGCGGGCAGCAGCAGGAACGCGCGGTGCGGCCCGACCTCGTCGGCGACCCAGCCCAGCACGACCGGCGCGACGCCGAAGCCGATGGCGCCGGAGTACATCGAGTAGGCGGACGCGCGGTCCCGTTGCCCCTCGGCGACCGCCAGCGCCAGCGAGACGCCGAGTGGGTAGTGCATCGCGTTGCCCACGCCGAGCACCATCAGCCCCACCGCCGCGGCCCACGGCACCGCGGAGAGCCAGAAGATGGCGAAGCCCACCACGCTCACGGCCAGCGCGCCCAGCAGCAGCGGCACCGCGGCGACCCGCCGGGCCAGGGCGGAGCCGACCAGCCGCCCGGCGAACATCCCGCCCACGATCGCCGCGACCGTCGCCGAGGCGGCGCCCGGTGCCATGCCGGCGTGCGTACGCAGCACGTCGGCCGCCCACAGCGACAGGCACACCTCGACCGAGCCGGTGGCGGCGAGCATCGCCCACGCGAGCCAGTACGTGCGGGGCAGCGGCCGCCCTGCGGAAACCACCGCGGGCGCGGCCGCTGACGACGGAAGCCGTACCCGGAAAAGGAGGTTGGCCGCGAACACCAGCGCGATCAGGCCGACCACGACGGCGATTCCCGGGCGCCAGCCCAAGCCGGCACTCACCGAGAGGCCGATCACGATGGGCGCGACGACGCCCGCGCCGGCGGCGACCGCGTTGGCCTCGCTGATGGCGGCGGTGGCGCCGGCGCCATGCTGGTCGGCGAGCGCCGCGTTGACGCCGCTGACCACCATCGTGCCGAAGGTCGCGGCGAGCACCGCTGCGGTGAGCGTCGCCGGCAGCACCTCGAACGCGCCGAGCACGCCGACCGCCACCGCGAGGCCGGCCAGTGCCAGCCACAGCACGCCGCCCCGCCCGAGCCGCCCGGCCAGCCACGGGAAGGCCGACGCGCCGAGCAGCGCGCCCACCGCGAGTCCGGTGCTGTGCAGGCTGGCGACCGCCGCCGTGGTGCCCTGCTCGTCGCGCAGGAGCGGGACGACGGGACCGAAGCCATACAGGAAGAAGCCCCACAGCCCCAGTTGCGCGTAGGTCAGCAGCGTGACGCGGTCACGCACGAGCGGGGGCACGGTCCTTACGCTAAGCGCTACGGACCGTGCCCCGGAAGCGACGCGAAAACAGGGACTTATCAGCGGACGCTGCGGGCGAACGACCGGGCCGACCAGGCCAGCGTCAACACGGTGAGCCCGCCCAGGATGAGCAGCGCCTGCCACACGCTGCTGTCGCCCGGGTTGCCGGCGAAGAGCGCGCGGCTCGCGTTGACCGCCCACGAGAACGGGTTGAAGTCGGCCACCGCCGCGACCCAGCCGGTGAGCGGCAGCAGGATGCCGGAGAGGAGCAGGAGCGGCTGGGCCACACCGTTCATGAGGGGGGCGAGCGCGTCTTCGCTGCGCAGCTTGAGCGCGAGCGCGTTGGAGGCCGCGGAGAGCATCACGCCGATGAGGCCGAGCATCAGGTAGGCCAGCAGCACGTCGCCCACGCGCACGGTCAGCCCGAACGGGATGGCGAGCACCGTGATCAGCACCGCCTGGACGATCAGCGTGGTGACGTCGCGCAGCGAGCGGCCGAGCATCAGCGCGAGGCGGCTGACCGGCGTGACCCGGCTGCGCTCGATCACGCCCGCCCGCAGCTCGGCGATCAGGCCGAACCCGACGAACATCGAGCCGAACATCGCGAGCATCACCAGCAGGCCCGGCACGAAGAAGCGGTAGGCCTCGGCCGTGGTGGGCGCCTGGAGCGCGTCCTTGAGCAGCGGGCCGAAGAGGAGCAGGAAGTAGAGCGGCTGGAGGATGCCGATCACGACCCACACCGGATTGCGGAGGACGAGCAGCATCTGCCGCTGGAAGATCAGCCAGGTGTCGCGGAGCAGTTTCATCGGTCAGCTCTCCCGGAGGGAACGTCCGGTCTTCTCCAGGAAGACGTCGTCAAGGCTGGGGCGGTGGAGCTCGATGGTGCCGAGTTCGATGCCGACGGAGTCGAGCCTGCGGAGGATCTGCGGGATCGCGGTGGCGCCCTGGTCGACGTAGAGGCGGAGCCCGTCTTCGACCGTCTCCAGCTTGTTGACGTAGCTCTCGCCGTCGAGCATCTGCGCCGCGTCCGGCGTCTTGCCGTTTACCCCGACCGTGACCACGTCGCCGGCCACCTCGCGCTTGAGCTCGTCGGGCGTGCCCTCCGCGACGATCTCGCCGTAGTCCATGATGGCGAGCCGGTCGCAGAGCGCGTCGGCCTCTTCGAGGTAGTGCGTGGTCACGAAGACCGTCACGCCTTCGGCACGCAGGCGACGGATCTCGTCCCACATGTGGGCGCGGCTCTGCGGGTCGAGGCCCGTGGTGGGCTCGTCGAGGAAGACCACCTTGGGGTCGTGGATGATGCCGAGCGCGATGTCGACCCGGCGGCGCTGGCCGCCCGAGTAGGTCTTGCACTTGCGATCCGCGTACTCCGTCAGCTGGAACGCCTCCAGCGCGCGGACCGCCCGCTGCTGCGCGTCCGCCTTGCCGATGCCATACATCCTCGCGTGCAGCACCAGCTCCTCGCGGGCGCTCACCTCATCCCACGTGCTGCCGCCCTGCGCGACGTAACCGATGCGGCGGCGCACCTCGCCCGGGTCGCGGCGGAGGTCGGCGCCGGCGATCATGGCCTCGCCACCGTCGGGCTCGATCAGCGTGGCGAGCATGCGGAGGGTGGTCGTCTTGCCCGCTCCGTTTGGCCCCAGGAAGCCGAAGATCTCGCCCTCACCGACGAAGAGGTCGACGCCGCGCACGGCCTCGACGGTCTTGTGCTCCCGCCCCTGACGGGAACGGAACGACTTCCGCAGGCCCTTTGTCTCGATCATCAACGTCGGCTCCCCGTCGGACATGGTTGACTGCCGCTACACGCTAACGCGATATAACGCATCTAATCAAGCTTGATTATTACTCGACCTTGCGTTGCCAGCTCTCCCAGTCGGGCCGGTCGTCCGACAGCTTCTCGGGCAGGTACGACACTCCCGACTCGACCAGCCCCGCGACCCGCTCGCACCACGCGATCTCGCCGTTGTTGCGGGCTACCATCAGCTCCCACATCCAGGTCACGTGCGCAGGCTTCTCCCGCAGCCACCCTTTCTCCGCGGCCACCGCCACGCCCTCGTTGGCCGCGCGCAACTGGGCCGCCCGGTTGTAAAGCGCCGCCACCGCCTCCTCGCGGGGCAGCGCCGGAAGGAAGTTCAGCGCCGCGAAGAACGGGTCTGTGACTGATTTCATCTCCCACCAGTAGCCACGCAACAGGTTATCGAATTCGCCCTGACCTTTTGGAGTGATTTCGTACGTTGTGCGGGCCGGACGACTCCCCACCTGCTCAGTCGCGACCTCGCGCAGCAGCCCTTCCTCGGCCAGCTTGCGGAGCGCGTGGTAGATCGATCCAGGTTGTACGTTCGCCCACTTGTCCGCACTCCAACTGAGCAGCTCACGGCGTACGTCGTAGCCGTGGACGGGCTGCATCCAACTGACCAGACCGAGGATCATCATGCGGGTTGTCGACACGCGACAAGCGTAATAGACAAGTTTGACTAACCTACGGGTAACTTCCCAGCTCCCGCAGGTCGTACACTCCCGTTCATGCGCAGGGTTCTGATCGCCAACCGGGGCGAGATCGCCGTCCGGGTCATTCGCGCCTGCCGGGATGCCGGCCTCGCCAGCGTCGCCGTCTACGCCGACTCCGACCGGGACGCCCTTCACGTCACGCTCGCCGACGAGGCATACGCACTGGGCGGCGACACCGCGCCCGAGACCTACCTGCGCATCGACAAGCTGATCGACATCGCGCGGCGGTCCGAGGCGGACGCGGTCCACCCCGGCTACGGCTTCCTCGCCGAAAACGCCGACTTCGCCGAGGCGGTGCTGGCGGCGGGGCTGACCTGGATCGGCCCGAGCCCGCAGGCGATCCGTGACCTGGGCGACAAGGTGACCGCCCGGCACATCGCGCAGCGGGCCGGCGCGCCGCTGGTGCCGGGCACGCCCGACCCGGTCGCCGGTCCCAACGAGGTGGTCGCGTTCGCCCGCGAACACGGGCTGCCGGTGGCGATCAAGGCGGCCTTCGGCGGTGGCGGGCGGGGCCTCAAGGTCGCCCGCGACCTCGAGGAGATCCCCGCGCTCTTCGAGTCGGCCACGCGCGAGGCGGTCGCCGCGTTCGGGCGGGGCGAGTGCTTCGTCGAGCGCTACCTCGACCAGCCGCGCCACGTCGAGGCCCAGGTGCTCGCCGACCAGCACGGCAACGTGGTCGTGGTGGGCACGCGCGACTGCTCGTTGCAGCGCCGCCACCAGAAGCTCGTCGAGGAGGCGCCCGCCCCCTTCCTCACCGACGACCAGCGCAAGCAGATCCACGAGTCGGCCAAGGCGATCTGCCGCGAGGCCGGCTACCACGGCGCCGGCACGGTCGAATACCTGGTCGGCCGCGACGGCACCATCTCGTTCCTGGAGGTCAACACGCGCCTCCAGGTCGAGCATCCGGTGACCGAGGAGACCGCCGGCATCGACCTGGTGCGCGAGCAGTTCCGGATCGCCGCGGGCGAGCGGCTGCGGCTGACCGCCGACCCGGTGCCGCGCGGCCACTCGATCGAGTTCCGGATCAACGGCGAAGACCCCGGCCGCAACTTCCTGCCCGCGCCCGGCGCCGTCACCCGCCTGCGCCTGCCCGAGGGGCCGGGCGTACGGGTCGACACCGGGATCGAGAGCGGCAGCGTGATCGGCGGCAACTTCGACTCGCTGCTCGCCAAGGTCATCATCACCGGCGAGACCCGCACCGAGGCCCTCGAACGCGCCCGCCGCGCCCTCGACGAGATGGTCGTGGAGGGGATGGCCACCGCTCTGCCCTTCCACCGCCTGATCGTGCGCGATCCCGCGTTCACCGCCGAGCCCTTCACCGTCCACACGCGGTGGATCGAGACCGAGTGGGACAACACCGTCCCGCCGTTCGCCGGCGGTGCTGCCGCCGGCGGGGCGGAAGAACGGGAGACCGTCGTGGTCGAGGTCGGCGGCAAGCGCCTGGAGGTCAGCCTCCCCGCCGGCTTCTCCGGAGGTACGCCCACCGGGGCGGCCCCGGCCCGGGGCGGCGCTCCGCGCCGGACGAGGGGCGCCTCCGCTGCCGCGGCTGCCCGTGGCGACGCGCTCACCTCGCCCATGCAGGGCACGATCGTCAAAATCGCGGTAGCCGATGGTGACACCGTGGCCGAAGGCGACACGATCGTCGTCCTCGAGGCGATGAAGATGGAGCAGCCGCTCAACGCCCACAAGGCGGGCACCGTGACCGGCCTCAACGCGCAGGTCGGCGATGTCGTCACCGCGGGTGCGACCATCTGCGAGCTCAAATAAGCTACTCAGAGTGCGGTTTCTCAACGGCGCGGCGCCCGCGCACGACCTGACGTACAGCGATGTCTTCATGGCACCGGTCCGTTCCGAGGTCGGTTCGCGGCTCGATGTCGACCTGGCCACCACTGACGGCACCGGCACCACGATCCCGCTGGTCGTCTCCAACATGACGGCGGTCGCCGGCCGGCGGATGGCCGAGACGGTGGCGCGGCGCGGCGCGATCGCGGTGATCCCGCAGGACATCCCGATCGACGTGGTCGCCGAGGTGATCGCCTGGGTCAAGCAGCGCCACCTCGTACACGACACCGCCATCACGCTCGCCCCCACCGACACCGTGGGCGACGCGATCCACCTGCTCCCCAAGCGGGCACACGGCGCGGTCGTGGTGGTCGACGACGGCCGCCCGGTCGGCGTGGTCACCGAGGCCGACTGCGAGGGCGTCGACCGGTTCGCGCAGGTGCGCCACGTGATGTCGACGGAGCTGCTGACCGTACGCGCGGAGGCCGACCCGCGCGAGGGCTTCGACCGGCTGGCCACCGACCGGCGCCGCTTCGCCCCGGTGGTCGACATCGACGGGCGGCTGGTCGGCGTGCTGACCCGGCAGGGCGCGTTGCGCGCCACGCTCTACCAGCCGGCGCTCGACGGCAAGGGGCGGCTGCGCGTCGCGGCCGCGATCGGCATCAACGGCGACGTGGCCGGCAAGGCGGCGGCGCTGCTGGAGGCGGGCGTCGACACGCTCGTCGTGGACACCGCGCACGGCCACCAGGAGCGGATGCTCACCGCGCTGCGGGCGGTGCGCCGGCTCGACCCGGGCGTACCGGTGGCGGCCGGCAACGTGGTGACCGCCGACGGCGTACGCGACCTGGCCGACGCCGGTGCCGACATCGTCAAGGTGGGCGTCGGGCCGGGCGCGATGTGCACCACGCGGATGATGACCGGCGTGGGGCGCCCGCAGTTCTCCGCGGTGCTCGACTGTGCCACCGCCGCCCGCGACCTGGGCCGCCACGTGTGGGCCGACGGCGGCGTACGCCATCCGCGCGACGTCGCCCTCGCCCTGGCCGCCGGCGCCTCCAACGTGATGATCGGCTCGTGGTTCGCCGGCACGTACGAGTCCCCCGGCGACCTTTACACCGATGTGGACGGTCGCCGCTACAAGGAGAACTTCGGCATGGCGTCGGCCCGCGCGGTGAGCGCCCGGACGGCCGACGACACGCCGTTCGACCGGGCCCGCAAGGCGGTCTTCGAGGAGGGCATCTCCACCGCGCGGATGTACCTCGACCCGACCCGCCCCGGTGTCGAAGACGTGATCGACGAGATCGTGGCGGGCGTGCGCAGCGCGTGCACGTACGCCGGCGCCGCCTCGCTGGCCGAGTTCGCCGAGCGGGCGCTGGTGGGCGTGCAGAGCATGGCCGGCTACACCGAGGGCATGCCGCTGCCGACGAGCTGGTAGCGGCTCACTCCGCCGGCCGGTGCGCGGCCCGCCGGGGCAGCAGGAAGCTCGCCGCGAACGCCGCCACGAACATCGCGGTCGGCAGCCACAGCGTGTGCCGGAAGGCGTGGCTCAGCCCCGGCCCCGCCGGCAGCGCGAAGAACACCGCGCCGATGGCGGCGATGCCCACCGCCGCGCCCACCTGCTGCACGGTCGTACCGAGGCCGGAGGCGGAGCCCGCGTCGCGCACCGGTACGTCGGCGAGCGTGAAGTCGAAGAGCAGCGCCACGATCAGCCCCATCCCCGCGCCGCCGACGACCAGCGCCGGCGCGAGCGACAGCACGCTCACGTCCGGGCCGGCGAGCGCCATCTGCCACACCATCGACGCGGTCACGAGCAGCAGTCCGAGCTGGAGCGCCGACCGCCCCAGCCGAGGCGCGAAGAGCCCGAGCGAGAGGCCGGCGAAGAGCGGGACCGCCGCGCCCCACGGGATCCCGGCCAGCCCGGCGCGCAGCACGCTGAAGCCCTGGCCGCTCTGCAGGTACACGGTGAAGACCAGGAAGTAGCCCATCACGCCGCCGAAGAAGAGCAGCGAGACGAGGAGCCCGCCGGCGAACGACCGGTGCCGGAAGAGGTCGAGCACCACGAGCGGCGAGTCGACCCGCCGCCGCTGGTACGCCACGAAGCCGGCGAGCACCACCACCGACCCGGCGAGGCTCGCGAACGTCCACAGTGGCCAGCCGAGCTCCCGCCCCTGCACGAGCGGGTACACGAGCAGCAGCAGGCCCAGCGTCACCAGCGCCACGCCGGGCAGGTCGAGGCGGTTGGCGTGCTCGGCCTTCGACTCCGGTACGACCAGCGCGGCGGCCACCAGCACGAAGAGCCCGACCGGCAGGTTGACCAGGAAGATCGAGCGCCACCCCAGCCCGGCCACGTCGCCGTCGGTCAGCACCGCGCCGAGGATCGGGCCGCCGACCACGGCGACCCCCGCGAGCGCCCCGAACGCGGCCATCGCCTTGGCCCGCTCGCCCGGCGGGAAGAGCACCTGGATGATCGAGAGCACCTGCGGCACCATCAGCGCCGCGCCGACCCCCTGCGCCACTCTCGCGGCCACGAGCTGCCCCGGTGTCTGGGCCAGGCCGCAGAGCGCGGAGGCGAGCGTGAAGCTGGCCACGCCGACCTGGAAGACCCGCTTGCGGCCGAAGATGTCGCCGAGCCGCCCGCCGGTGATCAGCGCGAGCGCGAAGGAGAGCGCGTATCCCGCCGCTACCCACTGCAACTCCGACGGGCTCGCGCCCAGCTCGCGCTGGATCGGCGGAAGCGCCACATTGACGATCGTGTTGTCGAGCAGATCCATGAAGAGGGCGAGCAGGATCACGAGAAGCGCCAGCCGGCGCCGACGGTACACGCTGATGCCCCCCGTAGACTTTGGTTGACCAAGGAAGTATCTGAGTCATACAGATACTGCAACGCTAAGGGAACGGTGAGACGCGTGTCAACCGAGCGCGAGCGGGCGACCGCCGACCTCTTCCGGGTGATGCCCCGCCATGTGCAGGAGACGGTGCGCTTCTACGACGCGGTCGCCGACCAGTTGGGGATACACGTCACCGACCTGCACTGCGTCGGTGCGCTCAGCGACGCCGGCGCGCTGTCGGCGGGCGACCTGGCGGCCCGGCTGGGGCTCACGACCGGCGCGATCACCCGGATGATCGACCGCCTCGTCGATCGGGGCTTCGCCCAGCGGGTCGCCGATCCGGCCGACCGGCGCCGGGTCCTCGTCGAGCTGACGCCGGAGGCGACCGTCGAGGTGGGCACGCACTTCGCCGGCATGGCCATCCACCTGGAGCAGGCCATCGCCGGCTACAGCGACGAGCGGCTGCGCTTCCTGGTCAACTTCCTGGAGGAGAGCGTCGCATTCACGCGCACGGAGACTGAGCGGCTGCGCCGGGAGGGGCGGTCACACTCCACGCGGGTCAGTCGAAAAGCCGACGGATGACCGGGCGGGCCGCCTCGCCCGCGTCGTCGCCGAGCTGGTCCGGAAACGCGCCGGCCAGCCACAGCGTGGCAAAGCCGTGCACGATCGACCAGGCGGCCAGCTCGGTCCGCCGGGCGTCGGCGCCGGCCGGCGGCTCGTCCAGCGTGGACACGCCGGCGCTCAGTGCCGTGGCCGCCCGGGCGCGCGCGGCGGCCACCTCGGGATCGTCGCGGTCGTAGAGGCTCGGCTGGAACATCACCTCGAAGTGCGCGCGGTGCCCCTCGGCGAAGCGCACGTACGCCACGCCGGACTCGAGCAGGCTGCCGGCGCGCTCACGGCTCTCCTCCAGCGCGTCGGCCAGCAGGCTGAAGCCCTCGACGGCGAGCGCGGTGAGCAGCCCGGCCTTGTCGCCGAAATGATGGGCCGGTGCGGCGTGCGACACCCCCGCCCGCCGGGCCAGGTCGCGTAGGCTGAGCGCCGCCGGCCCCGACTCGGCGATCGCCTCCGCCGCGGCGGTGAGCAGCGCGCGCCGCAGGTCGCCATGGTGGTACGAGCGCTTTTCCGTCATGGGGGCAGCCTATCTTGCCAACGACAAGATGGACGCCGGGATAATCGTTTGGCACCTAACAATCAGGCAGCTAACATGTTCGCCGTGGAACTCGTAAACCTGCACGACGTGCCGCTGGGCCGCCTGCTGGTCCTCGCCGGGCAGCGGGTCGGCCAGCAGTGGAACAAAGTGCTGGCCGACCGCTTCGGGCTCACCAACTCGGGCATGTCGGTGCTGCTGGCGCTGCACGGGCGTGGCGAGCTGACGCACGGCGAGCTAGCGTTACTCTGCTTCGTCAAGCCGCCCACGCTCACCGGCATCGTCGACACGCTGGAAAAGTCGGGTCTGGTCGAGCGACGGAGAGACGGTGCCGACCGGCGAGCGGTGCGGCTCGCGCTCACGCTCGACGGCGCGGAGGCCGCCCAGTCGGTGATCAGCCTGATCCGCAATCCGCGGCCACTCACCTCGATCGACGCCGACCCGGCCAAGGCGCAGGTGATCCGCGAGTTCCTGCTCGAAGTCATCGCCAACACGACCGACACGGAGGCTGGCGAGGTGCCCATCCTGCACGGGGAGGAAAGTCAATGACGCCTGCGGTAGAGGTCCATGACCTCGTCAAGCGTTACCCGAAGCGCGACGTGAACGCGGTCGACGGCCTGTCGTTCACCGTCCAGCCCGGCGAAATCTTCGGCCTGCTCGGGCCGAACGGCGCCGGCAAGTCCACCACCATCGGCGTGCTCACCACGCGGGTCAAGGCCACCGGCGGCGAGGCGGCGGTGGCCGGGGTCGACGTGATCCGCGATCCGGTCGCGGCGCGCAAGCTCTTCGCCGTCGTACCTCAGCAGACCAACCTCGACCGCTCGCTCACCCCGCGGCAAAATCTCGCCTTCCACGCGGCGTACCACGGACTCTCCCGCACGGAGCGCAACGCGAAGGCGGCGGCCCTGCTCGACGAGTTCGGGCTGGCCGACCAGGCGGACGTGAAGGTCGACTGGTACTCCGGCGGCATGGCCCAGCGCCTCATGATCGCGCGGGCGATGATGCACGAGCCGAAGGTGCTCTTCCTCGACGAGCCGACGACCGGCCTCGACCCGCAGTCCCGGCTGTTCCTGTGGGAGCGCGTGCGCGACCTGCGGTCCCGGGGCGTGACCGTGGTGCTCACCACGCACGACATGGACGAGGCGGCCGAGATGGCCGACCGCGTGGGCATCGTCGACCACGGCAAGCTGCTCGCCCTCGACACACCGGAAGGGCTGACCCGAGGGCTCGCCGGGCACGCGGTGCTCGACCTGTCGGTGACACCGGGCGAGGGCGACGACCCCGACAAGCTGATCGCGGCGCTCACCGACGTGGCCGGCGTGGAGCGCGGCGAGGCGGTGGCCAGCGGCCCGATCCGCCTCTACCTGACCACCGATCCCGCCATCGTGCTCGCTCCGGTCATCGCCGTCCTGACTGGACGGTCAGCGGTGCTCACCAACGTCCACATGGGAGCCGCGAGCCTCGAGGACGTCTTCATCGACCTGACCGGGAGGGGCCTGCGATGAGCCTTTCCCGGCAAACACTCCGCCCCGCTCCACGTTTCCCCGGAGGCACCAAATGACCGACCTCGACACGCGGCCGAGTACCGAAGGCGTGCGACCGCCCACCGAGGCACAGCCCTCCGCCGCCAAGGCGTTCTGGGCGATCCTGTGGCGCGACGTCTTCGTGACCGGCAAGGAGTTCTGGGTCTTCCTCGCCCAGGTGGCGCTCCAGCCGCTCTTCATGCTCTTCGTCTTCGCCAAGGTGCTCAACGCCGGTGGGTACGTCTCCGACGACTACGCCCACCTGCTGCTGCCCGGCATCGTGGCGCTGACCGCGTTCCTCACCGCGTTGCAGACCGTCTCGTTCCCGCTGATCATGGAGTTCAGCTTCACCAGGGAGATCGAGGACCGGCTGCTCGCGCCGCTGCCCACCTACCTCGTCGCGGTGGAGAAGCTGACCATCGCGATCATCCGGGCGATCGCCTCCGCGGTGATCATGTTTCCGATCGGCGCCCTGGTGCTCGGCTCGGCGCCGTGGCACTCCGAAGGCGTACCGCTGCTGCTGGTGAGCCTCGTGCTGGGCAGTTGGGTCGGCGCCGGCATCGGGCTGGCGCTCGGCACGATGGTCCCGCCCGCCAAGATCAGCGTCATCTTCGCGGTGATCCTCACGCCGCTGATGTTCACCGGCGCCACGCAGTACCCGTGGCAGTCGCTCGACTCGATGCGCTGGTTCCAGGTGGTGACCGCGCTCAACCCGCTCACCTACCTCTCCGAGGCGGTGCGGGCCGCGGTCGTACCCGAGGTGCCGCACATCCCCGCCTGGATCTGCCTGGTGGTGCTGGTGATCTCCGGGGCCGGCTTCACGGCGCTGGGCATCCGGGGCTTCATGCGGCGAGCCATCAACTGACCGGGTCGCGGGCGCCACGGGGGCGCCCGCGACCTCTCACGGCTGCGCGCCGGCCGCGATCCGGGCCAGTGCCTCCCCCTCGGGGAGCGGGCCCAGCTCGCGGCCGTCGCGCAGCCGGAGCGAGACCGCCCCCGCCGCCGCCTCGCGCTCGCCGAGCACGGCGACGAATGGCACCTTGCGCCGCGCCGCGTCCCGGATCCGGGCGCCCAGGCTCCCCTCGGCGGCCACCTCGGCGCGGAGCCCGGCGGCGACGGCGGCCAGGTGAAAGCCCGCGACGAGCACGTCACCGAGCGGCAGGATCTCCACCTGGACGGGCGCGTACCACGCCGGGAAGGCGCCCCCGTGCACCTCGATGAGGTAGGCGAAGAGCCGCTCCATGCTCCCGACGACGCTGCGATGCACGATGACAGGGCGCCGCCGGTCGCCCCCGCGATCCACGTAGGACAGCTCGAATCGGGCCGCCTGGTGGAAGTCGAGCTGCACGGTCGAGAGGGTCATCTCGCGACCCGCCGCGTCGACCACCTGTACATCGATCTTCGGTCCGTAGAAGGCCGCCTCGCCCTCGGCCTCCACATAGGACACGCCGAGGTCCTTGAGCACGCCGCGGAGCACCTCCTCGGACCTCGCCCACATCGGCGGGTTGTCGACGTACTTCTCCCCCGGTCCGTGCAGCGAGAGCCGGAAGCCCGCCGGCCGTACGCCGAGCGCCGCGTGGGCCCGCTGGATCATCTCCAGCACCGCCGCGACCTCCTCGCCGGCCCGGTCGAGCGGACAGAAGATGTGCCCGTCGTTGAGCCAGATCGAGCGCACGCGGCTCAGCCCGCCGAGCACGCCCGAGCGCTCGGCCCGGTACATGCCACCCAGCTCGGCGATCCTCAGCGGAAGCTCGCGATAGGAGCGTCCACGGGACCGGTACACGAGCGCGTGGTGCGGGCAGAGCGCCGGCCGCATCGCGAACTCGTCGTCCGCCGACAGCCGTATGAGCGGAAACATGTCCTCGGCGAAGTGCGGCAGGTGGCCGGAAAGCTCGTAGAGCTGGCGTTTCGCGACCGGCGGGGAGTACACGTGCTGGTAGCGGCGCGCCGCTCCTCCTCGCGGATGTACTCCTCGACGGCGTGCCGGGACGCGGCGCCGGCGGGCAGCCAGATGGGAAGGCCCGCGCCGGCGAGCGGGTCGGAGTGGAAGAGTTCGAGCTCGCGGCCGAGCTTGCGGTGGTCGATCACTGTCGTCCTCCTCGATTGGGCGGGGCGCCGCCGCCACGGAGCACGACAACGGCCCCGGAGCGAGTGCCCCGGGGCCGTTGCGATGTCGAGTCAGCGCATCACGGTGCCACGCCGGGGAGTCCCGGCGTCGTCGTCACGAACGAGCTGCGCATGGAGACCACGATACCCAGGCGGCGGGCATCGTTCCTCCGGTTTTTCGCGGGACGCCGCCACGGCCCGGCCAGCCTCCCCGCCGGCTAGCGGAGTCGCGTCACCGTGACCTCCACGCCCTGCCCGCTGTTTTCCGGGCCGGAGTAGACGCCCTTGAGGGGCGGTACGTCGCCGTACTCGCGGCCACGCCCGACTACGACGTGCCGCTCGCCGACCGGGATGCCGTTGGTGGGGTCGAAGGCCGTCCACCGGCCGACCCACCACTCGACCCAGGCGTGGCTCTGCCCGACGACTGCCTCGCCGATGCCGGCCGCCGGCGCCGGATGGAGGTAGCCCGAGACGTATCGCGCCGGCGTGCCCATCGCCCGCAGCAGCCCGACCACCAGGTGGCTGAAGTCCTGGCAGACGCCCTTGCGCTGGCGCCACGTCTGGACCGCGTCGGTCTGCACGCCGGTGGCGCCGGGCACGTACTCGACCTCCTCGCGGACCAGCGAGCAGGCGGCCAGCGCGGCGGCGTGCGGAGTCGGATGCTCGCCGCGCACGCGCTCGGCCACCTCGGTCAGCTCCTCGTCGAGGGCGGTGCGCGGCGTGGGGAGCAGCAGCTCGTGCCACCGGTCGACGGTCTCCGGCACGGCCAGCTCGGCCCAGCTCGACCCGCCGTCGGCCGGGATCAGGTCGCCCGCCGGCAGGGTCTCCACCGTGGCGGTCGCGGTGACCTGCAACGCCTCGTGTGCCGCGTGCACGTCGAACGCGGTGACGATCGTGCCCCAGTAGTCTTCGTACCGGTACGTGCGCGCCGGCGGCCACACCTCGACCCGTGCGTCGAGCACCGCCTGGCGGGCCTCGTTGCGCGGCGACATGCGCGCCTCGTTGTACGACGCGCCGACCGCCCCCGCGTACGTGAAGCCGGTCTTGTGCTGCAACCGCAGCCGCCAACTCGACGCGCCGGTCATGCCACCGCCTCCGGTACCCACAGCACCGCCGACGTCTGGCGGAAGTAGCGGCGCGACACCGCGTCGTTCACCTGGGAGCAGGTGCGCTCCAAGGTGGCGAGCACCGAGCCGAGGTCGGCCAACAGCTCGTCGGCGCCGCGAAACTCGAGGTTGGTACGGGCCCGGCCGACGATCCGCTGCGCGTCGGTGGCGACGCCGGCGCGGCTGGGGTCGGGCTCCAGCTCGGCCAGGCACGCCTCGGCGCTGGAGAGCGCGGCGAAGACCGAGCGCGGGAAAAGGCGGTCGAGCAGCAGGAACTCGGCCGCGTGCCGGTCGTCGAGCGAGCCCCGGTAGGTGCGCAGGTAGGTCTCCCACGCGCCGCACGAGCGGAGCAGGGTCAGCCAGGAGGGGATGCTGCCACCGGCGCGCACGTGCGTGGAGAGCAGCCGGGCGGTCATGTCGACCCGCTCCACGCTCCGGCCCAGCACCAGGAATAGCCACCCCTCGTCGCGGCTCATCGTGGCGTCGGTCAGCCCGGCGAGCACCGAGCAGCGCTCGCGGACCCAGCGGAAGAACGCGTGCACGCCCTGCTGCTCCACGCGGCGGCGGGCGTCGGGCAGGCCGTGCCAGGTCGCGTTGAGCGTCTCCCACATCTCCGACGAGACGGTCTCCCGCGCGCCGCGGGCATTTTCCCGAGCGGCCGCGAGCGCGCCCACCACCGAGCTGGGATTGTGCTCGTCGAGCCCGAGCAGACCGATCACGCGGGCCACCGAGACCGGCCCCTCGATCGGCGTCACGCCCATGACCCCGAGCAGCGAACGGCACGCCGTCGCCTCGTCGACCCACGGGTCGGCGAGCATCCGGTGCAGGTGTACGTCGAGGATGCGAGCCGTGTCTTCGGCACGCTCGACGTATCGGCCGATCCAGTAGAGCGACTCGGCGATGCGACTCAGCATCCTGCTCCCCCAGGGTCGCGGGCTGTCACTTCGCGCTCGCTGCCGGCCGCGGGCACCGGCCCTCCTCGTCGCCATGCTCCCCGATCCGGCGGTCGCCGGGCCCTTGCCGACTGCTGCTGTTGCTGCTGCTGCACAGCGACCGGGCCGGCCGCCGGGCCCGGGTCGGGGCTGCGCGGGGTCGGCACGACCACCACCGGCGCCTCCTCGGGCACCTCGGCCTCGATGCCGCCCGGCGTGCCGGTGAGTACCCACGTGTCCTTCGAGCCGCCGCCCTGGCTGGAGTTGACCACCAGCGCCCCCTCGGGCAGCGCCACGCGGGTCAGCCCGCCCGGCAGGACCCAAACGTTTTCCCCGTCGTTGACCGCGAACGGCCGCAGGTCGACGTGGCGGGCGCGCAGGCGGTTGCCGACCAGCGTCGGCACCATCGACAGCGCCACCTCGCGCTGGGCGATCCAACCGCGTGGATCCACCTCGATGAGCGAGCGCACCGCCGCCAACTGCTCGTCGGTGGCCTGCGAGCCGATCACGATGCCGGCGCCGCCCGAGCCGTCTACCGGCTTGAGCACGAGCTGGTCGAGGTGGTCGAGCACGTGCGCCAGCACGGCGGGGTCGTCGTCGAGCCGGTAGGTCTCCACATTGGGCAGGACCGGCTCCTCGTTGAGGTAGTAGCGGATCAGGTCCGGCACGTAGGTGTAGAGCAGCTTGTCGTCGGCGATGCCGTTGCCCACCGCGTTGGCGATGGTGACCCGGCCGGCGCGGGCGGCGTTGAGCAGGCCCGCGCAGCCGATCACCGAGTCGGCCCGGAAGTGCACCGGATCGAGGAACTCGTCGTCGATCCGGCGGTAGATGACGTCGACCCGCTGCTCGCCGGCGGTCGTGCGCATGGCCACCTCGTTGCCCACGCAGACCAGGTCACGCCCCTCCACCAGCTCCACGCCCATCTCGCGGGCGAGCAGCGCGTGCTCGAAGTAGGCGGAATTGTGCACGCCGGGGGTCAGGACCACCACCGTGGGCTCGCGGACCCCCACCGGCGCCGCCGCGCGCAGGGCCCGCAGGAGCTGACCGGGGTACGACTCGACCGGCTGGATCCGCGTCGCGGCGAAGACCTCCGGCAGCACGTGCGCCATCGCCCGCCGGTTTTCCATCACATAGCTGACCCCGGAGGGGACCCGCACGTTGTCTTCCAGCACGCGGAAGGTGCCCTGCTCGTCGCGGATCAGGTCGACACCGGCAACGTGGATGCGCACCCCGTTGTGCGGGTTGATCCCGGCCGCCTCGCGGTGGAAGTGGGCACTCGTGACCACGAGCCGCCGGGGTACGACGCCGTCGGCGAGCACCTGGCCAGCGCCGTACACATCGTCGAGGAACGCCTCCAGCGCCCGGATCCGCTGCGCCACGCCGACCTCGACCGTGCGCCACTCCTCGGCGGCGATGATCCGCGGCACGATGTCGAGCGGGAAGGGGCGCTCGACCCCCTTGAGAGCGAACGTGATCCCCTGGTCGAGGAACGCTCGCGCCAGCACATCCGCCCGCACGCCCAGCTCCGCGCTGGACAACGGCTGGAGGGTCGCATGCAGGGCCTCGTACGTGGGGCGGGGCATGCTCGGCTCGCCGAACATCTCGTCCCACCCCGGGCCGAGGCGGTAGTCCTCGAACAAGTCCGCCATGGCCTGACGCTACGCCGATCTCGTTGCGCCCGGGTAACACGATCTTGTGAGCACGAATACCAACGGATCGGGCCGGTCCGGCGGCACGGGACCTGCCGCCGGACCGATGAGCGCGGCGACGCCGGGAACGGGGGACCCGGCGGGGGCTCGGCGCTCACCAGCAACGGTACGCCTACCGGACGCCTGTATCCGGTAAGCCGAGCTGAGATCTCGCTGAGAGGAAATCGCGCCCGGAGCCGAGGTACCGGAAACTATCCTGGCGCGGGGGGCGCGTAGGGGGAGGGTGGCCGTGGCAGACCTGCTCACGAGCGTCGCCTCGCCCGTCACCGCATACCTGTTGCTGATGGCGCTGCTGGCCATGGACGCATTCGTGCCGGTCGTGCCCACGCAGGCACTGATGATCACGAGCGGCGCGCTCACCGTCTACGGCGACCTCAGCCTCCCGGTCACGATCGGTGTCGGCGCGCTCGGCGTGTTCGGCGGCGACCTGGTCTGCTACCTGCTCGGCCGCACCGCCCGCCAGCCCGGGGCCAAGCCGATGGTGCCGGCCCGCGGCAGGGCGCGCAAGGCCGCGGCCCGCTTCACGCGGGGGCTGCGGCGGCCAGGACCGATAGTGATCCTGTTGTGCCGGTTCGTCCCCGGCGGGCGGATGGCCGCCTGCTTCCAGGCCGGGCGCGTGCGCTACCCGGCCCGCCTGTTCCTCGCGTACGAGGCCGGGGCCGCGCTGCTCTGGGCGACCTACGGCGGCCTGGTCGGTCACATCGGCGGCAACGCGATCACCGAGTCGGCGTGGCGCCTGGTCGCGGTCGCCGCCGTGGCCGCGGGCGTCTTCGCCGCCGCCGGCTGGATCCTCGCCCTGACCGGCGCCGCCTCCACATCGCCCGAGGCAGCCACCGACCCCACACCGGCGACCAGCGCGCCCGCCGACCCCACACCGGCCGCCGCCACCGCGGAGGGCCCGGCGTAGGGCACGTTCCCTGGGCGGGCCGGCCGTCCCAAGGGGCGAAAGCCGCTCCGGCCGTGGATCCGTGCGCTAGACCAGGTCGACCTCGTGCAGCATGAGCTGCCGGGCGGCCTCGGCGATCGAGCCGGAGAGCGACGGATAGATCGTGATGGTGTGGGCTAGTTGGTCCACTGTGAGGTGGTTTTCCACCGCCATCGTGATCGGCAGAATCAGCTCGCTCGCCTTCGGCGCCACCACCACGCCGCCCACCACCGTGCCGGTCGCCGGGCGGCAGAAGAGCTTGACGAAGCCGTCGCGCAGGTCCTGCATCTTGGCCCTGGCATTGCCGGAGAGCGGCAGCATCACCGTGCGGGCCGGCACCTTGCCGGAATCGACCTCGCCCTGCGAGACGCCCACCGAGGCGAGTTCGGGGTCGGTGAAGACGTTGGCGGAGACCGTACGCAGCCGGAGTGGCTGGACCGCCTCGCCGAGCGCGTGCCACATCGCGATCCGCCCCTGCATCGCGGCGACACTGGCCAGCGGGAGTACGCCGGTGCAGTCGCCGGCGGCGTAGATGCCCGGCACGTTGGTGCGGGAGACGCGGTCGACGGTGAGGTAGCCGCCCTTGGCGACCGCCACTCCGTACGCCTCCAGCCCCAGGTCAGCCGTGTTGGGCACCGAGCCGACGGCCATCAGTGCGTGCGAGCCGGAGACGACCCGCCCGTCGGAGAGCTCGACCCGTACGCCCTCGCCGTCGCGGCGCACCGCGGAGGCGCGCGAGTTGCCGAGCACCGTCATGCCCCGGGAGCGGAAGACCTCCTCGATCACGGCGGCGGCGTCGGCGTCTTCGTGCGGCATGACCCGGTCGCGGCTGGAGACGAGCGTGACCTTGACGCCCATCGCGAGGTAGGCGCTGGCAAACTCGGCACCGGTCACGCCGGACCCGATCACGATGATGTGCTCGGGCAGCTCGGGCAGGTCGTACACCTGGCGCCAGGTCAGGATCCGCTCGCCGTCCGGCACCGCGTCGGGCAGCACGCGTGGCGTGGCGCCCGTGGAGATCAGCACGGTGGACGCGTCAACCGAATACTCCGAGTTACCGCCCTCGGGCGCGATCCTCACCTGGTGCGTGTGACCGAGCGTGTCGTCACCGAGACGCGCCCGTCCGTGCACGAAGGTGACGCCCGCCTTGATCAGCTTGGCGTGGATATCGCCGGACTGTGCCAGCGCGAGCCGCTTGACCCGCGCGTGGACCGCCGAGGCGTCCACGGTCACCGCCTCCAGGCCGTCCGAGTGGACCCCGAACTCGTCGGTGTCTCGGTAGCCCGTCGCCACGTCTGAGCTGGCAATAAAGGTCTTCGATGGCACACAGTCGGAGAGCACGCAGGCCCCGCCCGCTCCGTCTGCCTCGATGACGGTGACATCGGCGTCTAGCTGGGCGGCGACGAGTGCGGCCTCGTACCCCGCCGGACCGCCGCCGATGATCACGATGCGACTCATTTTCCCCCCAAGAGGATCCGACACGCTCTGTCGTATTCTCCCCCACCGGTCCGCCGGGCTATCGTCATCGCCGTGCGTCATTACGCCGCGTATGGCTCAAACCTCGATCCCGCACGGATGCGTGCTTACTGTCCGCATTCGCCCATGGTCGGCACCGGCTGGCTGGAAGGCTGGCGCCTCACCTTCGCCGGTGAGGGGGTGCTGGGTTGGGAAGGTGCCGTCACCACGATCGTCGAGTCACCGGGTGACCGGGTCTTCGTCGCGCTCTACGACGTGCACCCCTGGGACGCCTCCCAGCTCGACGAGGTGGAGGGCGTCGTCGCGGGCACCTACCGCAAGCTGACCGTGCGTGTGGTCACCCTGGACGGTGAGCTGACCGCGTGGGTCTACGTCTTCGACGGCTATGAGGGCGGCATGCCCACGGCCTGGTACCTCTCCGAGATCGCCAACGCGGCGGAGAAGGCGGGCGCGCCCGACGACTACGTGGCCCAGCTGCGCAACCGGCCGACCAACACCGCCTCCCCGTAGCTCGGGCGGGCGGTCGCGGGTCAGTGCGTGCCGTTGGCGGACGCCGCCGGCTCGGTGCGGACCATCTGGAGGGCGCTGTCGAGCAGCCCCACCAGCTCGACCCGCTCGGCCGACTCCAGCACTGAGAAGGCGTCCGCGGTGATCCGGTCGGTGACCGCCTCTGCCCACATGCGACGGCGCACCAGCGGGCCGATCGGCGGATAGGGCGGCTGCCATCCGAAGGCGACCGCGCCCGCCTCGCCATCCGGCCCCGCGATGACCGCCTCGAGCGGGGTCAGCCCGCTCGCCCGCACGGCGATCAGGTGACCGCCGCCCCGGTACTCCCGGAGCAGGTGGAGGAGGACAGCCGCGCGGGCGCCAAGGGCGTCGTCGGGCACGGGCATCGCGCGCCACGCCGCGAAGAGCGGCATGCCGGCCGGGTCGGCCGACACCACGATCCGCTGCACCAGCTCGGCGAGGCGCTCCACACGCGGGAAGCTCTCCAGGCGCTCGGCGCCCCACCGGCAGCACTCGGCCAGCCGCTTGGCGGCCACCTCCATGGGCGGCAGGACCCGCCGCGCCGCCTCCCAGCCGTCGACCACCGCGTCAGGGGCGATGAAGCCGAGCGCCGCGGCCACCGTGTCGGTGCGCACGTCGCCCAGCGCGCCGCCCCGGCCGGCCACGTAGAAGGCCCAGCCGGAGAGGCCCATCATGCGAGCGCGGCGCAGCGTGCGCGGATCTTCGCTGAAGGCGCCGCCCAACTCCAGGACGCTCGCCTTCGCGGCGGCAGCGGCCTGTTCGGGGGTCACCCGCCAGATTGTGCCTTCCCGATGTGCTCCCGGTCGAGGGCCTCCAGCGCGCCCTCCACATCCCCGGTGTGTCGCCGGGCGGCCGCCACCGCCCGCTCGGCCGCCTTTCGGGCCAGCTTGCGGCGGCTCAGCTCCTCTTCGGCGGCCGCCCGCCGGCGCTCCACTTCGGCCAGTTCGGCCTCGATGTCGGCCAGGTCGTCGACGCCGCGCCCCTCGGCCTTGACGGCCCGCTCCAGGTCGGACTCCGCCTTCTTCTGCGCGGTACGAGCCGCGGCCAGCTCCCTCTTCAGTGGCGCGCGCCGGTCTTCGGCGCGGGGCGCGGGGCGCTCCTCCACCGGCTCCTCGGCCGTCACCAGGCGAAGCTGGGGCCGGGGCACCTCGCCGAAGCCCGCGTACGCCGCGGCGCGCACCAGCCGCCCGGTGCGCACCTGCGCCGCCACGTCCGCGTCGGACAGCGCGGCGGTGAGCGTCGCCTCCACCTCGTTGAGCGGCAGCTTGGCGCGGGACAGCCCGGGGTCGGCGGCGATGGCCAGCTTGCGCGCCTCCGTCACCAGCCCGGCGACCGCCTGCCGCCGCTGCGCGGAAAGCTCGCGCAGCTCGGCGCCCTTGAGCTCGCGCTGGGCGGCACGCAGCGCCTGGGAGAGCTCGACCAGCTCGTCCATCAGGTCGGGTCGCCGGATCGCGAGCAGGTTGACCAGCCAGGCGGCCACCGTCGGCTTGCGCAGCTTGGCGATCTCGCGGGCGGCATCGACGTCGCCGGCCGCCTTCGCCTCCGCGACCGCCTCGTCCCGTGCGGCCACGAAGCCCTCCGGAGGCGCGCTGTAGAGCCGCTCGCCGACGTCGCCGCGCATCAGTTGATCGTAGTCCCGGGCTGGAGCCAGGCGTACTCCGTGCCGGAGAGGCGCGCCAGGTGCGTGTTGACGATCTTCAGGCCGCGTTCGTTGAGGATGCCGTCGTGCAGCGCGTACGCCCGCCTCGGCCGCACCGCGCGGGCGAACTCGATCGCCTCGGCCAGCTTGAGCCAGGGCGCCGACACGGGTACGAACAGCGTGTCCACCTCGACCCCGAGCGGCGGGTCGAACGAGTCGCCCGGGTGGTAGATCTCACCTTCGACGAGGTAGCCGAGGTTGGGCACACGCGGGATGTCCGGATGGTTGACCGCGTGCAGCCCGCCCCACGCGCTCACCTCGAAGCCGGCCGCGTCGAACGAGTCACCGGACTCCACAGTGGTCACCGCCGGGCCGAGCCGGTCCAGAGTGGATGCGGTGCCGGAGTGCGCGTACACGCGCAGGGACGGGTTCCTCTCGCACGCCTCGGCGACGGCCTCCACGTCGACGTGGTCGGGATGTTCGTGCGTGACCAGCACCGCGTCGGCCCCGTCCAGTGGCTCCCGCCCGCTGAACTCGCCCGGGTCGATGACCAGGACCGCACCTTCGCGCTCGATCCGTACGCAGGAGTGGCCGTACTTGGTGAATCGCATCGTGACCTCCTCGTCTTCCAACCGTGACTTCCTCGGAACGCAGTCTGCCGGAACCGGTCCTCAGTCGCCGCTCGTCCCAGAAACACCAGGTGACAGCGACCCGTCAGGGGGCAGATAGATGTCGCAAAGGAAGTGGTGGAGAGTCGGGCTGGCCGCGTGCGCGGTGGCGCTCGTGACATCCGGCTGCGGCGCGGGCGGCTCCGACGACTCGGGCAGTGCCTCGAGCGCCGGGGAGGCGGCGCCGGCACGAGACCAGGCGGCGGCGCCAGGGGCGGCGGAAAAGCCGGGCGCCGACGCCAACCAGGGCGCGCCGCCAAACGCGGGCGCGCCGGTCAAGTTCCGCCTGGAAGACCGGGCGATCATCTACACCGGATCGCTCTCCGTGCGGGTCGAGGACGTCAACGCCGCCGCCACCGAGGCCACGTCGATCGCCACCGCCGTGGGCGGCTTCGTCGGCGGCGACAAGCGCTCCAGCAACGACCGGTACGCCGAGGCGACGATCACCCTGCGCGTGCCGGCGCCCCGGTTCACCGCCGTGGTCGACCAGCTCGCCAAGCTGGGCGAACAGCAGCAGCGCGACGTCAACACCGAAGACGTCACCGAGGAGGCGCTCGACCTGGACGCCCGGATCACCAGCCAGCGCGCCCGCGTCGACAGTGGCCGGCGGCTGCTCGCCCAGGCCAAGACGCTCAGTGAGCTGGTGACGCTGGAGGGTGAGCTGGCCAAGCGGGAGGCCGACCTGGCTTCCCTGGAGGCGAAGAAGCGCCGGATGGCCGACCTCACCGCGCTCTCCACGATCACCGTGACGCTGCTCGCGCCCGGTGCCAAGGCGCCGGTCGAGGAGGAGGAAAAGGAGGAGGAGATCGGCTTCCTCGCTGGGCTCAAGGGCGGCTGGACGGCGCTGGTCGCGTCGCTCAGCGTGCTGCTGACGGTGCTCGGCGCGCTGCTCCCGTGGTTCGTCGCGCTGGCGGTGCCGGTGTTCGGCGCGCTCTGGCTGGCCCGCCGCTTCCGCCGCCCCCGTACGGTCACGCCCGTACCGCCCGCGCCGGCACCGCCCGCCGCTCCCGCTCCGTAGCGGCTCCGGCCAGGCGAAACTCCGGAAAAGGGCACGCCGCTCCAGGCACAGGAAAAGGGCGCCCCGCACGAGCGGGGCGCCCTTTGCGAGCGGTCGCGGGCTACAGCATCGGGGTCGAGAGCGCGGCGAGGGCGGTGTGCACCATCACCCGGACGCCGTATCCGATGCAGCGCTCGTCGACGTCGAAGCCGGACTGGTGGATGTCGCGGGGCACGCCGCCGCCCGGGATGCCGGTGCCGAGCCGGATCATCGCGCCGGGCACCTGCTCCAGGTAGAAGGCGAAGTCTTCGCCGCCCATGCTGATCTCGGCCTCGACCACGCGGTCGGGTCCGAGCGCGGCGCCCGCGGCACCGGCGATGATCGCGGAGGCCATGCGATCGTTGATCACCGGCGGCACGCCGCGCGTGTAGACCACCTCGGCACTCGCGCCGGTGCCGGAGATCACGTCCTGCACCAGCTTCTTGATCAGCTCAGGCGCCTCGCGCCAGGCGTCGCGGTTGAGCACGCGGACGGTGCCCTTGACGCTCCCCTCGCCCGGGATCGCGTTGTACGCCTCACCAGCGTGTACGCGGCCCCAGACCATGGAGACGCCGGCCCGCGGGTCGACCCGCCGGTCGAGCAGCGACGGCACGTCGACGATCACGCGGCCGAGCGCGTGCACCAGGTCGGCGGTCAGGTGCGGGCGGGCGGTGTGCCCACCGGGTCCGGTCAGCCGCACCTCGACCGTGTCGGCCGCCGCGGTGAACGGGCCCGAGCGCACGCCCACAAGCCCCGTGGGGAGCTGAGGCGCGCAGTGCAGGGCGTAGATACCCGCGACGTCTTTCAGGCCGCCAGCGGCGATCACATCGGGCGCGCCGGACGGGATCTGCTCCTCGGCCGGCTGGAAGAGCAGCCGCACGCGGCCGGGCAGCTCGTCGCGCTCGGCGAGCTGGGCCAGCGCGAGGCCGACGCCCAGCAGGATCGTGGTGTGCACATCGTGACCACACGCATGCGCCACGTTATCCACAGTGGACCGGTAGGGAACGTCCTTTGTGTCCATCAGCGGCAGCGCGTCGAGATCCGCGCGGAGCGCGATCACCCGCTCACCCTCGCCGATGTCGCAGATGACCCCGTTGCCCTTCGGCAGGAACCGCGGCGAGAGCCCTGCCACGGCCAGCTCCCGAGCCACCAGCGCGGCGGTCTCGAACTCCTGGTTGGACAGCTCGGGGTGCGCGTGAATGTGACGTCGTACGGCTACCAGCTCGGCGCCCCGGGAGGCGAGCCATCGGTCTAGCTGGCCTGGCAACGGGTCGGCCCCCGGTGGTGTCTCGGGCCAGGACGATGCCAGCGGGCTGCCACTCGAGGACAGCGTCAACGCACTCGTCACGTCGGATTCTCGATCACTGTGGATGGGATGGGACTCGGACAGCCTAGACCCAGAACGGTGACGCTGCGCAACATCGTTCTGGTAGCGGTGGGCTCGCGGAGCGTTACGAAAGCCCTGGTAGGAGCGTTCGGCAAGCTGCGGGACTCGGTTTGCGTCACCCTCTAACGCTCCCAAGTGTCCCACACCTCCTACAACGCGTGACGGTCTCGTCGGTCACGTCAGCCAATCGACAAACCAGTAAATCTACTCAAATTACCCACCAAGGTGGGCGTCATTCGCGGACGGTCAACGGTGGCACGCCGCACGGTAGGCGCCCGCACATCCCGTCCGTCAACCACGGATACCCCGTGAGTACGGCTCACATTCGCAGATCGTTCGGCGAACGCGCCGAAGATCAAAATCGATCCGACGGGCGGTAGACGCCCCAGACCTCGCGCAGTGCCCCACTGACCTCTCCCACGGTCGCACGCCTCCGCAATGCCTCGCGCATCGGGTACAGCACGTTGCCGGAGCCCTCGGCCACGGCGCGCAGCTCCGCCAGGGCACGCTCGACGGCGCCCGCGTCCCGGGTCCGGCGCAGCTCCGCGAGGCGGGCCGCCTGCGCCTGCTCGATCGCCGGGTCGACACGGAGCGGCTCGTACGGCTCCTCCTCGTCGAGCGCGAACCGGTTGACGCCCACCACGACTCGCTCGCCCGCGTCGATCTGCCGCGCCACTCGGTACGCCGACGCCTCGATCTCCCGCTTCTGGAAGCCCGACTCGATCGCCTCCACGGAGGAGCCGTGTGCGAACACGCGTTCCATCAGCTCCTCGGCCGCCGTCTCGATCTCGGCCGTCATCGCTTCGACCACATAGGACCCTGCGAACGGGTCTACAGTGGACGTGAGATCAGTCTCGTACGCCAACACCTGTTGCGTACGCAGCGCGAGCCGGGCCGCCTTCTCGGTCGGCAGCGCGATCGCCTCGTCGAAGCTGTTGGTGTGCAACGACTGCGTGCCGCCGAGCACCGCGCCGAGACCCTGCACCGCGACGCGTACCAGGTTGACCTCGGGCTGCTGCGCGGTGAGCTGCACGCCGGCGGTCTGCGTGTGGAAGCGGAGCATCCACGACTTCGGATCCTTGGCGCCGAACTCCTCGCGCATCAGCCGCGCCCAGATCCGCCGTGCGGCGCGAAACTTCGCCACCTCTTCAAGGAGCGTGGTGCGCGCCACGAAGAAGAATGACAGCCGGGGCGCGAAGTTGTCGATGTCCAGCCCGGCGGCGAGCGCGGCGCGCACGTACTCCACGCCGTTGGCGAGCGTGAACGCGATCTCCTGCACGGGCGTCGCGCCCGCCTCGGCCATGTGGTAGCCGGAGATGGAGATCGTGTTCCACCGCGGCACCCCCTCCCGGCAGTACGCGAACGTGTCCGCGACCAGGCGCAACGAGGGCTTCGGCGGGAAGATGTACGTCCCCCGGGCGATGTACTCCTTCAGGATGTCGTTCTGGATCGTGCCGTTGAGTGCCGTCCCGGCCACCCCCTGCTCCTCCGCCACCAACTGGTAGAGCAGCAGGAGCAACGCGGCCGGCGCGTTGATCGTCATCGACGTGGAGACCTTGTCGAGCGGGATGCCGTCGAAGAGCACTCGCATGTCGTCGAGCGAGTCGATCGCCACGCCGACCTTGCCCACCTCGCCGTGCACCATCGGGTCGTCCGAGTCGTACCCCATCTGAGTGGGCAGGTCGAACGCGACGGAGAGGCCGGTCGTGCCGGCGGCGAGGAGCTGGTGGTAGCGAGCGTTGGACTCGGCCGCGGTGCCGAACCCGGCGTACTGCCGCATGGTCCAGGGGCGAGATGTGTACATCGTCCCGTAAACGCCCCTGGTGTACGGGTATTCACCAGGCGCACCGAGGCGTGTCGTGAGGTGATCCGGGAGATCGTTCTCGTCGTATACGGGTTTGATGGGAAAGCCCGACTCGCTCATCACCGGATGGTAGGGCTCGACCAACCGGTCTCGTGTGACCTGTACCGCACAACTAGCGGCCGTCCGATGGTGCAGCCAGCACCGCGGTCGTCCCTGAGCCTGATGGTTCGCTCGCAAGCTCGCTCACGTACGCTGGGCCGCCAACCAACCACAACCAGTGAACCCGGGCCCCGCGGCTTTTCTCCGGGCGAACTACCCCGCAAGATAGGGGGGTTGGTTTCCCGGCCCCTCGATCCCCCTCGGTGGCATAACCAGTGACTCAGATTCCGACGTGGAGTGGCGGACAAGTCAGCCCCACCAACGGACGCGCGGCACCAGGCACCACCATCGGCGGGCGGTACGCGCTGCGTGCGGCCGTGGGGCATGGCGGCATGGGCACGGTCTGGCGTGCCGCCGACACCCTTCTGCGCAGGGATGTCGCCGTCAAGGAGGTCATCCTTCCCCCCGGGCTGGCGCCGAGCGACCGCGACGCGATGTACGAGCGCACGCTGCGCGAGGCCCGCGCCGCCGCGGCCCTCCAGCACCCCGCGGTCGTGCAGGTGTACGACGTGGTCCACGAAACCGGTCGGCCGTGGATCGTGATGGAGCTGCTCGACGCGCGCAGCCTCGCCGACATGATCATTGAGGACGGCCCGGTCGCCCCCCGCGCGGTCGCCAAGATCGGCATCGCGCTGCTCGGCGCGCTCGAGGTCGCCCACGCGATCGGCGTGCTGCACCGCGACGTCAAGCCGGCCAACGTGCTGATCTGCACCGACGGCCGGTGCGTGCTCACCGACTTCGGCGTCGCCCGGATGCCCACCGACGTGCAGCTCACCACGCCCGGCATGGTGCTCGGCTCGCCCCACTTCATCTCGCCCGAGCGGGCCATGGGGCAAGACTTCGGTCCGCCCAGCGACCTCTTCTCGCTCGGCGTGACGCTCTACACCGCGGTCGAGGGGCGGCCCCCGTTCGACAAGGGCGACCCGATCGAGACCATGCACGCCGTGGTCGAAGACCCGCCCGCCCCGCCGACCCGGGCCGGACCGCTCACCCAGGTGCTCTTCGGCCTGCTGGAAAAGGACCCGGCCCGGCGCTACGACGTCAACCTCGCCCGCAACATGCTGCGCGAGCTGCTCGCCGGCCCGCTGGCCAGCAAGGCACCGGCGCACATGATGACCGATCCGTACGCGGTGGTCCCCACGCAGCGCGTCGGCTGGCAGCCGCCCATACCGGCCCCGCCGCCGCAGCCGAGCGGGCAGATCGGTGGGCGGGCGATGCTCCAGCCCGGCGAGTCCCTCACCGACCGCCTGCGCGAGTTGCAGAAGGGGGGCGCCGCCCCGCAGTCGCCCGCGCCAGCCGGGGTCCCGCGTTTCGACGAGCCGACCGGCATCGCGACGACCGCGCCGATCCCGCCCACCGCACACGTGCCCTCCGCCGCCCGGTACGACGCGCCCACCGGTGCCCAGCCGGCCTGGGAGCAGCCCGGTTGGGGCCCGCCCGGCGGCCAGCCGGCGAGCCGGGGCGCCGCGCTCGCGGAGACCGCCCGGCGCAAGGGCTCGCAGCTGGTCACCACGATCAAGGGATGGCCGCGCAACGTCCAGATCGCCGCGGCGGCCGGTGTCGCCGCGGTCGTCCTACTCGGCAGCATCGTGCTGCTCAGCGGCGGCGGCGACACGCCCAACACCCCCACGCAGGCGGGCGCGGAGACCTCGGCGCCGGCCGCACCACCGTTCGAGACGCAGCAGCACGCCGAGCGCGGCGTCGCCGTCAACGTGCCCAAGGGCTGGGCGAAGAGCGGCAAGGACGACCAGGTCTTCATCGACTACACCGACCCCGACGACCGGGGGCGCCGCGTGCGCATCCTGGTCGAAAACTCGCGGGCCGAGCCGGTGCAGTTCCTCCAGGCCGCGGGCAACCGGCTGCGCGACAACGTGTCGAAGAACTGCGCCCGGCCGTACGCCGAGCTGGGGCTCACCGAGGTCGAGGTCGGCGGCAAGCCGGCCGCTGAGCTGGAGTACACCTGCGGGGAGGGCGACAGCATGCGGCACGGCGTGTGGCGCGCCATCGTCGAGGACGGCAAGGCGTACTCGTTCTACCTGACCACGCCGGAGAGCAAGTTCGCCGACAGCAAAGCGATCTTCGACGAAATGGTGCGCACGTTCGAACTCACCGCGTGACGCGAAGGGCGCACTTCGGCCCTCCCGCGCGCGCCAGTAACGGACACGTGCTATCAAAGCGGCATGGAGGACTTGCGCGAGCGCGCACTCGCTTGGCTCGATGACGACCCCGACCCGGAGAGCCGCGACGAGTTGCGCGCCGTGCTCGACCGGCTGCCGAGCAGCGCGGCCGACCTGGCCGACCGGTTCGCCGGCACGCTGGAGTTCGGCACCGCGGGGCTGCGCGGCCCGCTGCGCGCCGGCCCCAACGGCATGAATCTCGCCGTCGTCACCAGAGCGGCGGCCGGGCTGGTCGGCTGGCTCACCGCCCGCGGGGCGCAGGGTCCGCTCGTCATCGGGTACGACGCGCGGCGCGGCTCCCGTTCCTTCGCCGAGCAGACCGCGCGCGTGGCGACCGGGGCGGGCCGCGAGGCGCTGGTGCTCCCGCACCCCCTGCCGACGCCCGTGCTGGCGTACGCGATCCGCAAGCTCGGCGCCGCGGCCGGCGTGATGGTGACCGCCAGCCACAACCCGCCGCAGGACAACGGATACAAGGTCTACCTCGCCGACGGCGCGCAGATCGCTCCGCCGGTCGACCGTGAGATCGAGGCGGCCATCCAGGCGGTGGGGCGCCTCGCCGACGTGCCGCTGGGCGAGCCGGGCCAGGTGCTCGGCGAAGACCTGGTCACCTCCTATGTAGACAGTGCGGTGGCGGTGCTCGACCCGGACGGCCCGCGTGACCTCGCGGTGGCGTACACGCCGCTGCACGGGGTCGGCGCGGCGGTGCTCGGCGCCGCGTTCGCCCGCGCCGGCTTCGCCCGCCCGGCCGTGGTGGCGGAGCAGGCCGAGCCCGACCCGGCGTTCCCCACGGTGGCGTTCCCCAACCCGGAGGAGCCGGGCGCGATCGACCGCATGATCGCGCTCGCCACCGCCAACGGCGCCGACATCGCGATCGCCAACGACCCCGACGCCGACCGGTGCGCCGTGGCCATCCCCGACCCGGTGCGCGGCTGGCGGATGCTCCGCGGCGACGAGGTGGGCGTGCTGATCGCCGACCACCTGATGCGCCAGGGCAAGCACGGGCTGTACGCCACCACGATCGTGTCGTCCTCGCTGCTCAAGGCGTTGTGCGCGGCACGCGGGCTGCCGTACGCCGAGACGCTCACCGGTTTCAAGTGGATCGTGCGGGCCGGCGACGGGCTGGTCTTCGGCTACGAGGAGGCGCTCGGCTACTGCGTGGCGCCCGACCACGTACGCGACAAGGACGGCATCACCGCCGCGCTGACCGTGGCCGAGCTGGCCGCCGGGCTGAAGGCGGAGCTGCGCACGCTCGCCGACCGGCTGGACGACCTGGCCGCCGAGTTCGGCGTGTACGTGACCGACCAGCTCTCGGTGCGGGTCGACGCGCCGCACGAGATCCAGGACATCATGGCCCACCTGCGGCAGAAGACGCCCGGCGCGCTCCTCGACGAGCCGATCACGTCGGTGGAGGACCGGCTCCCCGACGCCGACGTGGTGATACTGCGGACCGAGACCGCCCGCGTGGTGGTCCGGCCATCGGGCACCGAGCCGAAGCTCAAGGCGTACCTGGAGGTCGTCGAGCAGGTGGTGGATGACGACGTGGCCGGTGCCCGCGAACGCGCCACCGCCTCGGTGCGGGCGCTGCGCACGGAGACGGCGGCCGCGCTCGGCATCTGGTGAGGTGGTGGCGCGGGGCGCGCCTCCGGCGTCAGCCGGCCGCGGGGCGGGGCGCGCCCAGCGCTTGGTCGATGGCCTTGGCCAGGGCGGCGATGACCAGCGCGACCGAGGGGCGGATCGTCGACTCCTCCAGGCTCACGTTGCCGGTGAAGCCCGCGCCGCCGCCGATCCGCTCGAGCTGGTTGTGCGCCTCCTGGATCTCCGCGCCGGAGAGCCCCAGCGTCGGCTCCATCCGCACGGCCGCGACCAGCGTGGCCAGTGCGGCGGTGCGCTCGGCCGGCACCTCCTCCCCGGTCAGCGCCTTGCCCAGCCGCTCCCGCACCTCGGTCTCCACCGACTCGTCGATCGTCGGGTAGCGGTGCAGGTGGACGTAGCCGTCCATGGCGGTCTCGTCGACGTCGCAGATCACCCCGCGGGCGCACAGGTCGGCGAGGACGCGCGTGCGCAGCCCGTGGCGCAGCCGCTGCACCCACGACGCGGGCGTGTGCGGCGTGTCGGCGCCGATCCGGGCCAGCACCTCGTCGGCGATCGGCTCACCGGTCGGCTTGCCGTCGACGACGATGATCGTGCCGTCGGAGTACGCGATGCGGCCGGCGAGCGCCAGCTCCACCAGCACCGCCGCGGCCATCCCCAGATCGAGACCGATCCGCGAGCCGACGGCTTTGCCCGACTCATTGTCATACGCGAGCAGGAGTAGTTCCTCGGGCAACGCAACGGAGCTCATGGCCCCGAACGCTAGCCGGTCCGCGCGCATCATGCACTAACCTGCGCGAGTGCAGGCAATACTCGCCACGTTGGGCTACGTCCTGTCGGCCGATCGGCGACAAATTCTCATGATCCACCGCAACGCCCGCCCCGACGACGTGCACTTCGGCCACCACAACGGGCTCGGCGGCAAGCTCGAGCCGGACGAGGACGTGGTGGCCGGCATGCGCCGGGAGATCCGCGAGGAGGCCGGCATCGAGTGCGCCGAACTGGAGCTGGCCGGCACCGTCTCGTGGCCCGGCTTCGGGCGCGCCGGCGAGCACTGGTTCGGCTTCCTCTTCCGGGTCACCGAGTGGAGCGGCGAGCCGTACGAGCGCAACCCCGAGGGCACGCTGGTCTGGCGCGACGTCGCCGACGTACTCGCCGGGCGCGTACCCATGTGGGAGAGCGACCGGCACTTCCTCCCGCTCGTGTTCGCACAGCGGCCGCGGGTCTTCCACGGGGTGATGCCGTTTGCCGGCGGGCGGGCGCTGAGCTGGTCGTACACCGAGCTCTGACGCTCAGAAGCGGGGCATCCCGCCAAACTGGCGGTCGCCCGCGTCGCCCAGACCCGGCACGATGAACGCCTTGTCGTTGAGCCCTTCGTCGATCGAGGCCGTGACCAGGCGCAACGGCAGGCCGGACTGGTCGAGCCGCTCGATGCCCTCCGGGGCGGCGAGCACGCAGAGCACGATGATGTCGGTGCAGCCGCGGTCGGCGAGCAGGCGGCAGCAGTGCTCCAGCGAGCCGCCGGTGGCGAGCATCGGATCGAGCACGAAGACCGGTCGGCCGGCGAGGTCGACGGGAAGCGACTCCATGTACGCGCGCGGCTCGAACGTGTGCTCGTCGCGGGCCAGCCCCACGAACCCCATCGACGACTCGGGCAGCAGCGCGAGGGCCGCGTCGGCCATGCCCAGCCCGGCGCGGAGCACCGGCACCAGCAGCGGAGGGTCGGCGAGGCGCGTGCCCTGGGTCGGGGCGACCGGCGTGTCGACGGGGTAGTGCTCGACGGCCAGGGGACGGGCGGCCTCGTACACGAGCATGGTGGTGAGCTCGTGGAGCGCGGCGCGGAACGCCGCCGAGTCGGTGCGGGCGTCGCGCATCGCGGTAAGGCGCGACTGGGCCAGGGGGTGATCAACGACGAGTACGTCCACGGCGGTCAACCTACCGTTGCGCACGTCAACGCCGCAGACGCCACCGGGCGGCGTGGCTTGCGGGCGGGCGACCGCCCGCGCGGAGCGCGAGCCGACATCGGCGTGTCTAGACTCGGCGTATGACGGCGACAGCGACGTCGGCGGCGCTGGCCGACATAGGGCGCTCCGATGCGACATTGCGCGCGTTTCTCCATGGATTGCCTGGTGTGGACCAGGTCGGAGCCGAGCAGCGCGCCGCCATGCTGAGCACTCGCTCGATCAAGACGACCGCCAAGGCGTGGGCGATCGACCTGGCCATCCGCATGGTCGACCTGACGACCCTCGAAGGCGCCGACACCCCCGGCAAGGTGCGGGCGCTCTCCGCCAAGGCGCGCCGCCCCGACCCGGCCGACCCGTCGTGTCCCGCCGTCGCGGCCGTGTGCGTCTACCCGTCGATGGTGCCCGTCGCCGCGCCCGAGCTGGCCGGCTCCGGTGTGCACCTGGCGAGCGTGGCCACCGCGTTCCCGTCCGGGCAGGCGCCGCTCGACGTCAAGCTCGCCGACACCAGGGCCGCGGTCGCCGCCGGGGCCGACGAGATCGACATGGTGATCAGCCGGGGCGCCTTCCTCGCCGGCCGCTACCAGGAGGTCTTCGAGGAGATCGCCGCCGTCAAGGATGCCTGCGGCAGCGCGCACCTCAAGGTGATCCTGGAGACCGGCGAGCTGGCGACGTACGACAACGTGCGCCGCGCCTCCTGGCTCGCCATGCTGGCCGGCGGCGACTTCATCAAGACCTCGACGGGCAAGGTGCCGGTCGCCGCCACGCTGCCGGTGACGCTGGTGATGCTGGAGGCGGTGCGCGACTTCCGGACGATGTCGGGGCGCCAGGTGGGGTTCAAGCCGGCGGGCGGCATCCGCACCACCAAAGACGCCGTCAAGTATCTCGTGGTGGTCAACGAGACCGCCGGCGCCGACTGGCTCGACCCCGACTGGTTTCGCTTTGGCGCCTCCACGCTCCTCAACGACCTGTTGATGCAGCGCACCAAGCTGAAGACCGGACGCTACTCCGGTCCAGACTACTTCACTGTGGACTGACGATGTTCGAATACGCTCCCGCACCCGAGTCGCGCTCCATTGTGGACATAAAGCCGTCCTACGGCTTGTTCGTCGACGGGAAGTGGGTCGACGGCGAGGTGCGCGACAAGACCGTCAACCCGGCCAACGAAGAAGTGCTCGCCGAGGTCGCCTGGGCCACCGAGTCCGAAGTAGACACTGCGGTGCGGGCGGCTCGCGTGGCGTACGAGAAGGTCTGGTCGAAGATGCCGGGCCGCGAGCGCGCCAAGTACCTCTTCCGCATCGCCCGCATCATCCAGGAGCGCGCCCGCGAGCTGGCGGTGCTGGAGTCGCTCGACAACGGCAAGCCGATCCGCGAGTCGCGCGACGTCGACCTGCCGCTGGTCGCCGCCCACTTCTTCTACTACGCCGGCTGGGCCGACAAGCTGGAGTACGCCGGGTTCGGCCGGAGGCCGGCAGATGGGCTCGGCGGCCCTTCGCCGCGGCCCCTCGGCGTCGCCGGCCAGGTGATCCCGTGGAACTTCCCGCTGCTGATGCTGGCGTGGAAGATCGCGCCTGCGCTGGCCTGCGGCAACACGGTCGTGCTCAAGCCGGCCGAGACCACGCCGCTGACCGCGCTGGTGTTCGCCGAGATCTGCCAGGAGGCGGAGCTGCCGCCCGGTGTGGTCAACATCGTGACCGGCGCGGGCGAGACCGGGCACGCGCTGGTGTCGCACCGGGGCATCGACAAGGTGGCGTTCACCGGCTCGACCGACGTGGGCCGGGCCATCGCGCGCGCCGTCGCCGGCACGCGCAAGAAGCTCACGCTGGAGCTCGGCGGCAAGGCGGCCAACATCGTCTTCGACGACGCCCCGATCGACCAGGCGGTCGAGGGGATCGTCAACGGCATCTTCTTCAACCAGGGGCACGTCTGCTGCGCCGGCTCCCGGCTGCTCGTACAGGAGTCGGTGTACGACGAGGTGCTGGCCTCGCTCAAGCGGCGGATGGCACTGCTGCGCGTCGGCGACCCGCTCGACAAGAACACCGACATCGGCGCGATCAACTCGGCGGCCCAGTTGGAGCGCGTCCGCACGCTCTCCGAGATCGGCTCGGAGGAGGGCGCTGAGCGGTGGTCGCCGCCGTGCGAGCTGCCGGAGCGCGGCTTCTGGTTCGCGCCGACGATCTTCACGGGCGTGACCCAGGCACACCGGATCGCCCGCGAGGAGATCTTCGGGCCGGTGCTCTCGGTGCTCACCTTCCGCACGCCGGCCGAGGCGGTCGACAAGGCCAACAACACGCCGTACGGGCTCTCCGCCGGCGTCTGGACCGACAAGGGCTCGCGCATCCTGTGGATGGCCGACCGGCTGCGCGCAGGCGTGGTGTGGGCCAACACGTTCAACAAGTTCGACCCGGCGTCGCCGTTCGGTGGTTACAAGGAGTCCGGCTACGGTCGCGAGGGCGGCCGGCACGGTTTGGAGGCGTACCTTGACGTCTAGTCGCCTTGCCGTCCGGAAGACGTACAAGCTCTTCATCGGCGGGAAGTTTCCGCGCAGCGAGTCAGGGCGGTCGTATCTCGTGCAGGACGCCAACGTGGCACTGGCCTCGCGCAAAGACGTACGCGACGCGGTCGTCGCCGCCCGCGCCGCGGTGAAGGGCTGGTCGGGCACCACCGCGTACAACCGGGGGCAGATCCTCTACCGGGCGGCGGAGATGCTGGAGGGGCGGCGCGACCAGTTCGTGGCGCTCGGCGAACCCGAGGCCGAGGTCGACGCCGCGATCGACCGCTGGGTCTGGTACGCCGGCTGGTCCGACAAGATCGCCCAGGTGTACGGCAACGCCAACCCCGTCGCCGGCCCGTACTTCAACCTCTCCTCCCCCGAGCCCACCGGCGTGGTCGGCGTGGTCGCCCCGCCCGAGTCGCCGCTGCTGGGGCTGGTCAGCGTGGTGGCGCCGGCGATCGTGACCGGCAACACGGTGGTGGCGCTCGCCGCCGAGGATCGCCCGCTCGCCGCGGTCACGCTCGCCGAGGTGCTGGCGACGTCCGACCTGCCCGGCGGCGTGGTCAACCTGCTGACCGGCAAAGTCGCCGAGACCGCGCCGTGGCTGGCCGCCCACATGGACGTCAACGCGCTCGACCTGGCCGGCGTACGCGAGGACGCGCTGGCGACCTCGCTGGAGGAGGCCGCGGCCGAAAACCTCAAGCGCGTGCTGCGCCCACCGGCCGAGCCGGTCGACTGGAGCGCCGGCCCGGGCGTCAGCCGGATTACCGCGTTTCTGGAGACCAAGACTGTCTGGCACCCCAAGGGCATTTAGCCGGTCTTTTCCAGCTCGCTGAGAGCGGCCTGGCCGATGCGCTGGTAGGCGCCTGAGACGCCGAGCTTGAAGTGTTCGACGCTCGCGTCCCTCGGGTCGGTCGGATGCCGATCGACGATCCAGTACTCCGGGATGCCGGCACCGGCGTAGATCCGCGGCTTCACCACACGATCCTCGACTGCGGTGTCCGGTGAGACCACCTCGACGACGATCGCGACGTCGGCGGGGTCGTGGCACGAGGCGTCGGGGTCCGGTTCGGCGAAAAGGACCATGACGTCCGGGCACCGGACCGTGGTCCGGCTGATCCGCATGCCCTGCCGGCCGTAGGCATACGGCCGCAGGTTGGCGACCCGATGGCAGGCATCCGCGTGCCAGAGCGTGCGCGGCGCGATCAGGATGAGTCGACCACTGTCGATCTCAAAACGAATTCCATCCCGTTCGAGCACACCGAGCGCGCCGACATCGCCTTCGGTGAGCGGAGTGCGGAACTCGATCGGTAACGTCACCATCTCGCCCCCTTGTGCGCATCCTGCCAGTGGACGACGTGGGCGGCCCACCCCATCGTGGCCATCGCGTGTAGGCGGATGGCCGGGATGTGTCGGTAGGATCGAGGGCGTGATGCGGCTGGGTGAGTTGGAGCGCGCGGTGATGGACGTGCTGTGGGATCGCGGCACGCCGTTGACCGTGCGGGAGGTCGCCGAGGCCCTGCAAAACCGCGAGCTGGCATACACCACCGTCATGACGGTCCTCGACCGGCTGGCCGGCAAGGAGATGGTCGAGCGGGAGCGGGCCGGGCGGGCGTGGAGCTACCGGCCGGCGGCCAGCCGCGAGGCATACATCGCTCAGCTCATGCTCGACGCCCTCGACCTCTCCAGCAGCCGCGACGCGGCATTGGTGCGCTTCGCCCGCTCGGTGAGCGGCACCGAGGCGGAGGTGCTCCGAGCCGCCCTCGCTGAGGAAGCCGCGGACGGGAAAGACTGACCGCCATGGTGTACGCCGTGCATTTCGCCGGGGCCGTGCTGGCGTGCTACCTCATCGCCCAGGTCCTGACCCGCTCCACCTGGACCTACAACTCACCACGCGTCGCGATCGTCTGCTGGCAGGCGGTGGGTCTCGCGCTGGGGCTGGCCGCGATCGGGCTGCCGCTGTCGGCGGGGTTGGAGCCCTACCACGACGGCGTGGGCAACGCGCTGTTCCGCCTCGCCTCGGGTGAGCTGGCGCCGGGCTTCGGGCCGCCGCACGTGGCGCTGGTGCTGGCCGGCTTCGGCGTGGGCGGGGTGCTGATCGGCACCACGATCACCTGCGGCCTGCGCGCGATCCGCGCCCAGCGCCGCCACCGCGACCTGCTCACCCTCGTCGCCCGCGATGACCCGGCCGCGCCCGGCGCGCTGGTGCTCGACCATCCGAGCGCGGCGGCCTACTGCCTGCCGGGCGTGCGGCCGACCGTCGTGGTCAGCGCCGGCACGCTCAGCCTGCTCGACCGGGCCCAGCTCGCCGCGGTGCTCAGCCACGAGCGGGCACACGCCGACGAGCGGCACGACCTGGTGCTGCTGCCGTTCACGGCGCTGTGCCGGGCGCTGCCCTGGGCCGGCTGGGTCCGGGCCGCCCGCGACACGGTCGCCCTCCTCGTGGAGATGCGCGCCGACGACCGGGCGCGGCGCCACCACATGGATGGCGCACTCGCCGCCGCGCTGCTGCGCTTCGCGTCCGCACCGTCACGCGTCACTCCGGCGGGCGCCCTCGGTGTCGCTGGCACCACGCCGGAGAGCCCCGCGGGCCTGGTCGCGCGGCCGGTCCGTCCGCTGCCGATCACCCTCGGGATCGCCGACAATCACCTCGACGCCCGCGTGCGGCGGCTGCTCACCACCGGTCGCCCGCCGCGCGTGCGGGGCGCGATCGCCCTCGGGGTCACCGCCACGCTGGTCGTCACGACCGTCGCCCTGTTCGTCGGCTAGCGGATCTGTCCCAAGAGACAGACCTGGGCTACCGCGCTGTCCGCCGCGGTCCATGCCGCCGCTCCCTCCGCGATACACAACCCCACCGCACGGGCGTCCTGCCCCGCGTCGTGGTCCGGACGTGCTCTCCGGGCTTCGCCGGCCACCGCGCTCCCATGTAGAGTTTTCTACTACGCGGCGTCGTAGCATTACGTCCTACAGGTGGCATGAGTGAAGGGCTTACCGGGGAGGGGGCCGAATGGACCCGCTGTTCCTCGCGCGCCCTCGGTTCGCGACCGCCACCTCTGCGCTTCCGGTGCTCGAAGGCGAGCTGCTCGCCGGCCTGTACCCGGCGGTCGTGCTCGCCCTCGCCGGCGTGCTCGTGGTCACCGCGGCGGTGCGGCTGCGCAGCCGGCCCGAGGAGCCCACCGAGGACCGCGCCCCAACCGAGCGCGGTGAGCGCGCTGCCCCCGGTGACGGCCCGGTCCCAGATGGTGTGGCTGCGGGCCACGCCGAGGGCGTGGGGCACATCGTCATCCCGTTCGCGGGGGCCTCGGCGGTGACGCTGCTCACCCTCGTGGCGGTACACGGCGCCGCGTTCCTCGCGCCGCGCCGGCCGGGCGTTGGTTTGGCGGCCATGTCGGTGGCGCTGGTCGGCACGGCGCCGCGGCTGCTGAGCTGGCTGGCGGTGCCGCTGGTTCCGGTCTTACTAAGCTTTCAGGTGATGTCCTGGTGGATCTTCCGTGGACGGATCGGCGGCAGGGACCCGGTGTACTGGTGAGTCGCCGCCCCTTCGATCCACGCCTGCTACGCCGGGTCCCCGCGACCCGGCGGCAGTTCGCCGCGCTCGGCCTCCTCGGTGTGGCCGCCGCGGTGGTGGTGCTCGCCCAGGCCACGACGCTCGCGGCGCTCCTGGCGGCCGCCTTCGACGGGCGGCTCGATCGTGCGGCGCTGGCCGGGTTCGTGGCGGCGGTGGCCGCGCGGGCGGGCGTGGTGTGGGGGCAGGGCGTGGTGGCGGCCCGGGCGGCGGCCACCGTCAAGGCGGCGCTCCGCGGCGAGCTGCTCGGCGCGGTGGGGCAGCGCGGGCCGGCCTGGGTCGCGGGGCAGCGGGCCGGCGAGATCGCCACGCTGGCCGGGCGCGGGCTCGACGCGCTGGACGCCTACTTCACCGGCTACCTGCCGCAGCTCGTGCTCGGCGTGACCGTGCCGGTGGCGGTGCTGGGGCGGATGGTCTTCGCCGACTGGAGCTCGGCCCTGATCGTCGCGGTGACGCTGCCGCTCATCCCGATCTTCGGCGCGCTGCTCGGCTGGCAGACCGAGGCGGCCACCAAGCGGCAGTGGCGGCGGCTGGCGATGCTCGGCGGCCACTTCCTCGACATGGTGTCGGGGCTGCCCACGCTGCGCGCGTTCGGGCGGGAGCGGGCCCAGGTCGAGACCGTCCGGCGGATGGCCGACGAGCACCGCTCGGCGACGATGCGGACGCTGCGCATCGCGTTCCTCTCCGGGCTGGTGCTGGAGCTGGTCGCCACGCTCTCGGTGGCGCTGGTCGCGGTGCCGATCGGCCTGCGGCTGCTCGACGGCGGGATCGGGCTGGAGACGGCGCTGCTGGTGCTGCTGCTCGCCCCGGAGGCATACCTGCCGCTGCGCGCGGCGGGCGCCCGCTTCCACGCCAGCATGGAGGGGCTGACCGCGCTCGACGCCGCGCTCTCGTTCTCCACTGTGGAGACTCCGGAGCGGTCCGGCGTCGCGCCAGGGCCGGTGCGGGAGGTCCGGCTGGAGTCGGTCACCGTGGCGTACGACCGCACGGTCGCCCTCAAGGACGTCTCGCTGACCATCCGGGCCGGCGAGCGAGTGGCGATCATCGGGCCGAGCGGGGCGGGCAAGAGCACGCTGCTCGGGCTGCTGCTCGGCTTCGTGCAGCCGACCGAAGGACGCGTGCTCGTCGACGGTGTCGACCTGGCCACGCTCGACCTGGACGCGTGGCGGGAGCGGCTGGCATGGGTACCGCAGCGGGCGCACCTCTTCGCCGCCTCGCTGGCCGACAACATCCGGCTCGGCGCCCCTGACGCCCCTGACGAGGCGGTGCGGATCGCGGTCAAGGCGGCGGCGCTCGACGAGGTCGTCGAGGCGCTGCCCGAAGGGCTGGAGACCGTGCTCGGCGAGCGCGGCCACGGCCTGTCCAGCGGGCAGCGGCAGCGGGTCGCGCTGGCCCGGGCGTTCATCCGGGACGCACCGATCCTGCTCCTCGACGAGCCGACCGCGCGCCTCGACGGCGGTTCCGAGGCGGCCGTACTCGACGCGACGCGGCGACTCGTGGCCGGCCGCACCGCGCTGATGGTGGCCCACCGCCCCGCGCTGCTCGCCGAGGCCGACCGGGTGATCCGGGTCTGCGAGGGACGCGTGGTGACGCTGGCGGAGGCGGTGGCATGACTCCCGTCCTGAAGCTCGCCCGGCCGTACCTCGGCCAGTTGGTCGGTGCCGGGCTGCTCGCCGCCGCCACCGAGGTCGCCGGGGTCGCGCTGATGGCGACCGCGACCTGGCTGCTCATGACCGCCGCCGGCCAGCCGCCGCTCAACGCGCTCACGGTCGCGATCGTCTCGGTACGGGCGCTGGCGATCGGGCGGGGCGTGCTCCGGTACACCGAGCGGCTCACCGGCCACGACGCGGTGCTGCGGATCCTCACCGACGTACGGGCCCGGGTCTTCGCCACGCTCGCCGGCCAGCGCACGGCGGCCCGCTCCGGCGACTCGCTCAGCCGCGTGGTGTCCGATGTGGACGCCGTGCAGGACCTGCTGCTCCGGGTACTCGTGCCGGGCGCGGCGGCCGCCACGGTCGGCGTACTGGCGGTGGGCGGAGCCGCGCTCATCTCCCCGGCCGCCGCGACCGCGCTGGTGGTGGGGCTGCTCGGCGCCGGAGTGGCGCTACCCGCGGCGGCCACCGCGTCGACCCGCCACATCGCGGCACGGGTCGCCCCGCTGCGCGGCACGCTCGCCAACGACGCGGTCGACCTGACCCACGGCGCCGCCGACCTCGCCGCGTACGGCGCGACCGGTGCGGCCCTGCGCGCGGCCCGCGAGCGGGCGGACGAGCTGGCCCGGCTGGAGCGGCGGCTCGCCACGGCGGGGTGGGCGGTGGACGCGGCGGGCGTACTCGTCTCCGGCGCCACCGCCGCCGCGGTGGCCGTCGTCGCGCTGCGCGCCGGCGTCGACGGCGTACTCGTGGGCGTGCTGGCCGTCGGCACGCTCGCCGCGGTGGAGACCTGCCTCGCGCTGGTCGCCGCGGCCCGGCAATGGACGGGGCTGCGCACGCCGCTGGCCCGGGTCTCCGCGCTGCTCACGCCTCCTCCGCCGGTAGCCGCGCAGCCGGTGGACCTCGCTGACATCACGGTGCGATACCGCGCCGACGGCCCGCCCGCGCTCGACGGCGTGCGCGTCGACCTGCCGGCCGGCCGCCGGCTCGCGGTCGTCGGCCCGAGCGGTGCGGGCAAGAGCACGCTGCTGGCGGCGCTCGCCGAGTGGGGCGGGTCGCCGCGAGAGGTGGGCGGACTGCTCGCCGAGGCGCACGTGTTCCACGCCACCGTGCGGGAAAACCTCCTCCTCGGCCGCCCCGACGCCACCGACGACGACCTGGCCTCGGCCGCCGCGGCGGCCGGGCTCCTCGACTGGGTACGGGAGCAGCCGGACACCTGGGACACCGTGGTGGGCGAAGACGGGGGCCAGCTCTCCGGCGGGCAGCGGCAGCGGCTCGCGCTGGCCCGGGCGGTGCTGCTCGACCCCGCCGTGCTCCTGCTCGACGAGCCCACCGAAGGGCTCGACCCGGCCGCCGCCGACGAAGTGCTCGCCGGTGTGCTGGCCGCCGCGCGCGGTGCGGTGGTGCTGGTCACGCACCGGCTGCGCGGGCTGGCGGGGCTGGACGAGATCATCGTGCTCGACGGTGGCCGTGTGGTGAGCCGCGGCACGCACGCCGAGCTGGTCGAGACCCCTGGCTGGTACCGCGACCAGTGGCTCGCCCAGGAGGCGGCCGAGCGCGGCTACGTCGCCGCCCGCCCTTAAGGGCAGCTCCCCGATGCTGCGGCAGCGGTGGCCGTGGCACGCTCGGGAACGTGCCCGCTCCCATCGACGAGTACGTCCACAGCCTCGGCCGCGCGCTCGCCGGTCCCGGCCGCCTCAAGGGCGACATGCTGCGCGAGGCACGGGACGGGCTGGTCGACGCCGCGGCGGCGTACCAGGATGAAGGGCTGCCCCGGGCGGAGGCGGAGCGGCTCGCGGTGGCCCAGTTCGGCGAGGTCGGCGCCCTGGCCCCGGCCTACCAGGCGGAACTCGGTATCGGCGCGGCCCGGCGGATGGCGCTGCGGATGGCGCTGATGGGCGCGGTCTTCGCCACGCTGACCGAGGTCATGTGGCGCGGCTCGCCGTGGTCGACCTCGACGACCGGGCCCTACCCGCCCACGCTCTACCTGTTCATTTCCGAGGCCCAGGACCACTTCGGATACGTGTTGGCCGGTCTGGCCCTGTCGGTCTACCTGTGGCTGGCGTGGTCGGCCCGGCGCGGCCGCCAGACCGGGCGCCACGCGGTGCGGGCGATCGGCCTGGTCACCCTCTCGGTCGTGCTGGTCACCTGGCTCTCCGGCACTGTCCTCTACCTGTGGTCGCTCCGGCTGTGGGACGCCGCGCTCACCTGGCCGCCGATGCTGGCCGGCGGGCTGCTGGTCGGCGCCGCCTACGTCTGGCTCCTGCACTCGACGGCGACCTGCCTGATCGCCACCTCGCGCCGCCGCGCCCTCGCGTCGTAGCGGGCCGCCCTCGGCACCACCGGTCGTGGCTGGGGCCCCGCGTCGCCGCCCCCGCGCCGTGACAGACGGCCGCACGGTCAGGTCGTGGGCCGGCCGGGGGTCAGGTCGCGGTCAGGTCGTGGGCCGGCGGTGGCCGGTAAGGCCGTGGGCCGGCGGCGCGGTCAGGCTGGAGCTGGCGGTGGGGTTTCGGTGCCCAGAAAGCGGCCGACGGTCAAACTGAGCTCCTGCCAGCTGGCCCGCTCGCCGGCGAGCGCGCGGTGGCCGGAGCTGGTGAGCCGGTAGGTGCGCCGCTCCCGGCCATTGACCGTGCTCCACTCGCTCTCCACGTGGCCCGCGCGCTCCAGGCGCCGCAGTGCGGGATAGATGGTGCCGGTGGGAAGGTTGAGCGTGCCGTCGCTGCGCGACTTGAGCGCCTCGATGATCGCGTAACCGTGCAGTGCGCCGCCCTCCAGCACGGAAAGCAGCAGCGCATCCAGGTGTCCGTGCAGGGCCTGCGACTTCATAGGTAGCAAGGCTACCGATTGGTGCGGAGATCTCCAACGGGGTGCGGGCGCTCACCACACAGCCGGGGCTACTACTGTGTGCGCAGAGTCGCCGGCCCGACAGCCATCGGACCGGTGCCAGACCTGAGCCCACACGGAGGTCAGCGTGGCCCGCCAGTCGCCCAACCGGCCGGACGCCGACAAGCCCGAGCCCGACCTCGAGATCGACGAAGATCTCGACGAGGCCGGCGACGAGATCGATGACGACGAGATCGAGGAGGAGGCGGCGACCTCCCGGTCGACCTCGTCCGGCAGCTCGGCACTCTGGGCCGACACCAAGATCGATCCGGTCGAGATCGCGCTCCCCTCGGGCGTGGGCTACACGCTGCGGGCATACCGCCTCTCCACGTCGCTGACCCCGACCGACATCGGCGACCGCGAGGAGGAGGACCTCTTCGCGGCCAAGGCCAAGCACGCGGTGCCGGATGAAGACGACGACACCGTGGTGATCCTCGACGACGACTTCCCGAGCGAGGAAGACGAAGAGGACGAGGACGACGAGACCTCGCGCCGCGGCAAGCACGCCCGCACCGAAGACGCCGAGGAGCCGTCGGCCGAAGACTTCGAAGACGAGGAGGAAGAGGAGGCGGCCGAGGATGTCCCGGTCTTCCTCAGCCACCGCGGACGGCTCCTGCTCTTCAAGAGCCCCGAGTCGCTGGTGACCTTCGTGCGCTCGGGCGCGCCCAACGACCTCGCCCAGGTCGAAGGATGGGCCGATCTGGTCGAGCGGATCCAGCCGGCCGACGTGGCGCCTTCCGACGAAGACTCGTACGAGCTCGATCTGGTCGTGGAAAACCTGCGCGGTGGGCACGACACGTGGGACTTCAACCTGTTGATCGAGGCAGGCGAGGCGGCCCGCGATTTGTCGTACGCCCTGCGTCTCAACCCGGTCCTTACCGCCCTCGCCCCGGGCTCCCCGCTCGATGACCTTGACGAGGCACTCCGTGCCGCCGCGGGCGGTGGCCTCGGCGCTTTCCGGGGTCGCCGGCGACTGAAGAAAATCGGGGCACAACAGGCAAGTCTCGGCTGGCGCACGATTATCGGCAAGATCTCTGCCGCTGTGGACTGGCGCGACTGACCCCTCACCAGGGAGCATCAGTCCTTGGCACACGCTTAAGTCCGGGGAGGAGGACGACGCCGTGGCGCTCGTGCGCGTGTACTGCGGTCTGGCGTCGGCGGATCCGACAGCGCGAGAGGCCTCGGCCGAGTCGCGTCTGACAGTCGCCGTCGTCGATGACGCGGGCCGGCTGCTCGACGTCTGCGAGATCAGTGACGACCCGGCGGGCTATGCCCAGTTGGGCTCGTTGCTCGTAGAGCGCTCCAGCGGGCCGACCGGCGTGGCGATCGCCGCGGACAGTGACGATCACCTGGTCACGTCGCTCCTCACCGCAGCCGGGCGCCCGCTCGCCATCGCCGACGACGACGCGGTCGACGATTACGCGGAGCGTTTCGCCGATGACGAGTCGGTGGAGGAGATGCAGTCTCCCGCCGACGAGCGGCGGGCCGTCGGCCTCGCGCGTGCCCTCCAGGCCGGTGCCCTCTCCGCGGTCGCCCTCCCCGTGCCGCGAGATCTCCTGGCATACAAGCCGGTGCTCGCCGCGCACGCCGCACTCTGCAACGGCCGGCTCTCCGCCGCTGTGGCACTGCGCGAGGTGCTCCGCGAGCTCTACCCCGCGGCCCTGCGGGCCTACCCCGATCCGGCCGAGCCGGTCTCGCTCGCGGTGCTCGACGCGCTGCCCGAGCCGAGCCTGCTCAACGGCACCGCCAGCGGGCGAGGGCGCGAGACGACGTCCGCCACCGACGCGGTGATCAGCCAGCTCGCCGCCGAGGGCGTCGCCGACGCCGAGACGGTCGCCGAAAAGGTCACCGCGCTGCGCGTGGCGATCGCCGAGACGCCGCGCCGCGGCAGCGCCAACAAGGCGCTGGTGCCGGCGGTGTCAGAGGCGGTGCGCCAGGCCGTCGCCGCCGTGCGCGCCTGCGACCTGGGCTGCGAGGCGCTCGTCTCCACGCTCAACGCCCGCCTGACCGTTCCGCCCGCTGCCGGGCGCCGCACCACCGTGCGCCGGCCCGGTGCCGGTGCCGCACCGTCCGCTCCGGCCCTGACCGGCCTACACTCGGTCCGTCCCCCGGCCGAGGAGCCGGCGCCGACCCGCGTCGGCCGCCGCGCCCGCCCCGAGCCGGCCGCCGCCAGTGCCGCGCCCACGCTGCCGCAGGCGGTGACCACGCCGCCGGTGGCGCCCGCCCCGGTGAGCCGCCCGCCGGTCGCGCCGCCGCCGATCAACCGGCCCGCCGCCGCGCGCGGTGGTGACACCGGCCGCCGCCACGCCGAGCCGGCCGGTCGCCCCGCGCCGCATGGCCAGCCCGCCGCACCGCCGGCTCTCCCCTCCGCGCCGCCGCTCGCACCGGCCGCCTCGGCCGAGCCGCCCGTCCGGCCGTCCGTGGCGCCACCGCCGGCGGGCCGGCCGATGACTCCGCCGGTCGCCCCGGCCGCGATCAGCGCCCCCACGCCGCTGCCGATCCGCTCGTCGGCGCCGCCCGCCCGGCCCGCCATGCCTGCGGCGCACTCGGGCGAGGGCTCCGACACCGCCCAGATCGCGCTGCCGCTCTCCCGTCCCGAGCCGCCCCGGCCGCCGGAGCCCGCACGCACACCTGAGCCGGCCCGCGGGCTGGAGCTGCCGCGCGCGCCCGAGCCCGCGCCCAACCGGCCGATCTCCGCGCCGCCGCCCCCGCCGCCCGGCATCACCCCGATCGCGCCGGCCGCCGTCGTGCCCAGCCAGCGCGGTCTGGCACCGGCCGACAGCGGCGAGCCGTTCCGCGCCACGCTCACCACGGCCGCGATCAACAGCGCCCGCGCCGAGCGCCAGCGCCCCACGCCGATCCCGCCGCGCCCCAACACTCGGCACGACGCGCCACCAGCGCATCAGGGTGGCGCACCCACTCAGAGTGGTTTTGGTGCTACGGATTTGAGTGTGCCTCTGCCACGACACGCGCCCGAGCCCGGCTCCCGCGCCAACTGGCCCCTGGTCAACTCGTCCGAGAGCGACCGCTCCCGCGTCGACGCCGAGCCGTCCCGGCCGCGCCTCGACGCGGAGCCGGCGCCGCCCCGCGTGGAGGCCGACCCGGCAGCCCGCGGAGGGAGCCACCAGCGGGCAAACGGCGACCGTTCCTACTCGGCATACAGCGAGCTGGATCGACCGGCTCAGCAGGCCGCTCAGGACGGTCGCGTCACGCCCCCGTGGCAGGCCGACGACCTTCCCCAGGAGCCGCCGATGCTGCGCCTGGTCGAGCCGCCGCCGCTGGCCGACCGCGCGCTCGACGACCGCCCGCTCACCGGTCTGACCGCATTGGACGCTCCGTCACTGCGCCTGGTCGACACCGAGGCGATCGACCGGGGCGCCCGCACCGCCCGTTCCCGGCGCGCGGTCGAGCGCAGTGCCGTGCCGGTGGCCGAGGAGGGCGACGGCGACCTGCTGATCTTCGCCCAGACCCGGTCGGCGTGGTTCGTCGGTCACCCGGAGGAAGACCAGCTCGACTGGGCCTCCTCGGCCGACACCGGCTGGCGCGCCGCCGAGCAGGCCGCCAAGCCGTCGGTGGGCGCGGAGACGAGTTCGGGCCTGCCCCGGCGCGTCCCCCAGGCCAACCTCGTGCCCGGCTCCGCCCTGCCGCCCCGGGAGGAGCGCCCGCTGCGCATCGTCCGCGACGCGCAGAGCATCGCCGCCCACACCACCGGCTACTTCCGCGGCTGGCGTCGCGGGCAGGAGATCGGCGGTTACGCGGTCGGCGGTCGCCCCGGTCGCGAGTCGGCCGGCGGTTGGGACTTCAGCCGCGACTCCGTGGGCCGCGAAGACGAATACCGCTCCGCCGGCTACCGTTCCTGACCTTTCCGCACCCCTGGCCGCCTGGCGCGTCCTCAATGGACCCGCCAGGCGGTTTGGTTTCCACCGACAGTCGTAGGTCGGTCTCGCCCGGGAGCGATCAGGCACCGGACCGACGGCCCAGCTCATGTCCGCAGTGGACGGACCGGGTCACCGACACGCGACAGCAAACAGCCGCCGACGGGCTCAAGGCCCGTCGGCGACGATGTCTTGCTGCCCTCAGGCGGGAGCGACCGCCCGGGAACGGCGCATGCTCAGCACGTACTCCACAAGGGAAATGAGAACGTGCTTTGTGGACTCACGGTTGCGGGCGTCGCAGCTCACCACGGGGATCTCGCTGGAGATGGCGAGCGCGTCGCGCACATCCTGCGGGTCGTGGTACTGCATACCGTCGAAGCAGTTGATGGCCACGAGGTACGGCAACCGCCGGTGCTCGAAGAAGTCGATCGCCGCGAAGCAGTCGGCGAGTCGACGTGTGTCGACGAGCACGACCGCGCCGATGGCTCCCCGCACCAGCTCGTCCCACATGAACCAGAACCGCGTCTGGCCAGGGGTGCCGAACAGGTAGAGGATCAGGTCGCGGTCGATCGAGATACGACCGAAGTCCATCGCCACCGTGGTGGTGGTCTTGCCCGGCACCTGCCGGGTGTCGTCGACACCGACGCCGGCCGACGTCATGATCGCCTCGGTGGTCAGCGGCGTGATCTCCGAGACCGAGCCGACCAGCGTCGTCTTGCCGACGCCGAAACCACCGGCGATGACGATCTTCGCCGATGTCACGCGGCCCGTCACCGGCGGGCGATGCGACGTGTCAGAGCCTGCGAAGTCCACTCAGCACCCTCTCCAGCAGTTCAGTGCCCACCGCGTCATTGGCGTCGTCGAGGGACGTCGGCTCGTACACCGCGAGCAGGCCGTCGGCGGCCATGTCGGCGATGAGGACCCGAGCCACCCCGAGCGGCAACTGCATCCGTGCGGCGATCTCCGCAAGCGACTGCAGCCGGCCGTCACAGAGCGCGGCGATGTATTGATGCTCCCGACCCTGACCGCCCTTGGTCGCACCCGCGGACCGACCCCGAACGGTGGTCTCGACGAGCGCTTCGAGCGCGATCTCAAGCCTGGGACGGGTCCGGCCGCGGGTAACGGCATACGGTCGGACCAGCGCACCGGTCGGCTCATCGCGTTCCGCCATCATCGCCGTTCACCCCCTCCTGTCGACCCGAACAAATCTCGAAAACAGAATCCGTGCACGAGCGGCCCACTATGTCGGACCGCTTGTGCGCTCAACCCAACATGCCCGCGGTCGTGCGCGGAGCCGGCGTCAGCGCGTCGCCCACGCGGTCGACGAGCAGTGCCATCTCGTAGCCGACCTGGCCCACGTCGCAGTTGCGCGCGGCCAGTACGGCGAAGGAGGAGCCGTCCGAGATCGACATCAGGAAAAGGAAGCCGTTGTCCATCTCGACCACTGTCTGGAGCACCGCGCCGCCCTCGAAGCACCGCGCCGCCCCCTGTGTCAGGCTGACGAGCCCGGACGCGATCGCCGCGAGCTGGTCTGCCCGGTCGCGCGGGAGATCACGCGACGCTGCGAGCAGCAGACCGTCGGCGGAAACCGCGACCGCGTGCGCGACGCCCGGCACCCGATCGGCGAAATTGGCGAGTAGCCAGCCGAGATCCTGCGTTGTTGTCATCCCTCATGCTCCTTCTGGCCGCTCCCGGCCGCGGGGCCCAAACCGCTCTTGGGGGTCGCCCCCGAGCCCGGCTGGTCGTCCTTGGGGTGCGTGCGACCACGCTGCACCCCTCGGTGGTACGCGGACAGGAGCCCGCGCACCGCCTCTGGTGTACGACGCTGCACCGCAGCGGCGCCCTTGTCCACCCCACCGGGGACGAGCTGGGCCATCGGCACCCGCTTGGGTAGCCCGGCCTGGGTGGTCTCGGCGGCCGGCCGCTCGGCCGCGGCGCTGGCAGCGCGCCAGCCGTCGTCGGCGGCAGTCTGCCAGCCGCCCGTGGGCTCCCGGCGCGCCGCACCGTTGCCGTTGCCGCCGGAGGGTGGCGGCAGGGACGGGCGGGTGGCCGCGGCGGGCACCGGTGTGCTGGTGGCCGCGCTGGCCGTCGGGGCGTCCTGCGGAGCGGGGCTGGCCGGTCGTGCGGCGTCCACGGTGACGTAGTCGCCGTTTGGCGCGGGCGTGCGCGGCTCCTCTGGCGCTGCACGCCGGGTGCGGAACCAGGCCGACTCCAGCTCACGGAAGATCGGCAGTTCCATGGTCTCGTCTGCGAACCGCGGCTTGCCGGCGGCACTGCCCCCCGCCGCGGCGGCGGTGGTCGGACCGGTCAACGCGGGCGGGCCGCTCACCGGCGTGGGCGCCTTGGCATCCGGCTTGGCACCGGGCTCGGAACGCGTGACCTTGGGCAGCTCGGCGGTCATGTCGAGCGCGGCGGCGAGCTTTTCCGGCACCGGCGGTGTGGTGCTCGGACCGGTCTCCGGCGCACTCACCGGTGGCCAGGCCGGGGGCGCCGAGGGGGGCGACCCGGCGGGCATGGGGCGGGGCGGGGAGACCGGCGGAGCCGAGGTGGGCGGTGGCACCTGAGCCTGCGGCGGTATCGGCGGGGCCGAGACGGGCGGCACCGGCGGCGCGGACACCGGCGGCACGGCCGGGAAGCCACCATTGCGCGTCTGGGTCTCCGGGTTTGCCGGGATCTGCCGCGGGATGCTCGGCGCCGGACCGCTGCCGGTCACCTCGCCGTCGACGGTCCAGTGGTCGGTGCCCCGCCGCTGCGGCAGCGGGTCGCTCCCCTGGCCGTTCGCAGGTGTACGCGGGCTGAACCCGCTGCCCGCGCCGTTGCTGGTGCCGTTGCTCGCGGAGGCCGCGCCGGTGAGGTCGGACCAGGCCGGCATGGAACGCTGCGGCGTGCCCGAGGGCGGGGGACCGACCAGGCGACCGCCGTTGAGCGGGGCGGGGTCGAACGGGCGCCCGGGCGGCGCCGAGGTCGGCCCGCTCTCCAGCGCCAGCGGCGCGCCCATCGGGGGCCGCTGGGTCGGCGCGGGCGGTGCGGGCGGCGGCGGGGTGTGCTGCTGTAGCGGTGGCGGCGGAACCTGGAACGGACCCCCGCCCGGCTCGCCGCGCCCGGAGAGCGCCCGCGGCACGAGCACCGCAGTCGGCAGCGTCACGTCGGCAACGGTGCCACGCTCGCTGGCCGGCCGCAGCTCGACCTTGACGTCGTGGCGGGCGGCCAGCCGCGCGACCACGACGAGGCCCATCATCCGGGAGACGGCGACGTCGACCATGGGCGGCGTGGCGAGCCGCTCGTTGAGGTCGTGCAACTGCTCGGGCGTGATGCCGATGCCTCGGTCTTCGACGTACAGCACGGCGCGCTCGCCGACCCGCCGTGCCTCGACCATGACGTGGGAGTCAGGCGGAGAGAAGGCGGTGGCGTTGTCGAACAGCTCGGCGACCAGGTGGACCAGGTCGTTGACCGCGCTGGAGGCGACCTCGATGTCGCGGTCGATCACGCCGAACTCGATCCGCGTGTAGTGCTCGACCTCGGACTGCGCGGCCCGCAGCACGTCGATCAGCGCCGCCGGCTCACGCTGGACGCGCGTGGAGTCGGCACCGGCGAGCACCAGGAGGTTTTCGTCGTTGCGGCGCATCCGCGTGGCCAGGTGGTCGAGCTGGAACAACTCGGCCAGGCGGTCCGGGTCTTCCTCGCCGCGCTCCAGCCGGTCGAGGTGACCGATCAGCCGGTCGACAAGAATCTGCGAGCGGCGGGCAAGGTTGACGAACATGGTCGCGACGGAGGCGCGGAGTGCGGCCTGCTCGGCGGCGGTGCGGACGGCCTCCAGGTGGACGGCGTTGAACGCCTCGGTCACCTGGCCGAACTCGTCTTTGCTCCGCACCGGCAGCGGCTCGGCGATCTGGTTGGCCGCCTGCACCGGCGAGAGCTGGCTGGAGATGGCCGGGTCGCGGAGGCGGGCCACCGCCTGCGGGAGGCCGTACTGCGCGACGGAGAGCGCGCCGTGCCGCAGCTCGCGCAGCGACCGGGCCATCGAGCGGGCGACCGCCCAGGCGAAGAGGATGGCGAGCAGGAGGACGCCGAGCAGCACGCCAGCCTCGATGAGCAGCTGCCGGTACTCTTCGTCACGCAGCGTGGTGGCACGGTCGACGACCACGGAGTCGACGGAAGTCTCCACCTTGCGCACCAGCTCGGCCTTGGCGAGCAGGGCACCATCCCAGCTGGCCGCGTTGAACGGAGCGTCGCGGATGTCGCCGCCGCCGTTGCTCTGCAGGTAGCCGCCGTAGAGCTCGGCCTTGCGCAGGTCGGCACCGGCGACCGTCTGGTCGAAGAACTCGACGTCGCCGCGGGCCGCGACTACCTTGAACGACTGCGCGGCCTGGTTTTGCCCGGTGCGCGTCTCGATGTACTCGTTGCGGAGGCTCGGGGAGAAGTTGCCCTGGATCAGGATCTTGAGGCCGACGATCCGCTCCTGGGAGATGAACTCCTTGTAGCGGGCGAGCGAGGCGGCGGCGCGCATCTCGTCACCCAGCGTGGTGTCGCCGGCGAGCTGGGCGGCCGAGTCACGCACCGAGATGAGGTGCGTGAGCAGGGTCGTGTAGTTGCTGACCGCGTTGCTTAGCTGCAGCCTGCCATTTGTCACCTGGCTGCGGATCGCGGGCAGGTCGCCCAGGCGCCCGTCGATGGTGGTGAGCAGGTCGCGGAGGTTGGCCGGGAGGTCGTCCGTCCCGAGCGCGTTGCGCTCCTGCTGGTACGGACGCTTGGTCGTGTCGACGTCCGCCTGGACGTTCGTGTACGTGTCGCCGGACTTCTGCCTGCCAGCCTGGTCGTTTGGCCGGACGCCGAGCAGCATCGCGGCGGCGGCCCGCTCGTTTTGCAGGTTGTGCACCAGAGCGCCGGAAGCCTCGGAGAGCTGCGAGAGCGTGCGCGCGCGGTCGGCGTCGTTTGCGGTGCCGAGGTGCTCGATGAGCCCGTTGGTGCCGACACCGATCGTCGCCAGCGTCGGCACGATCATGATCAGGCCCAGCTTCGACCAGATCGGAAGATCTCGAAGCCGACCAAGTGGCCGACGGAGACGCGACATGACAGAGTCGGCCGTCTTCGGCTGCTTACTCACGTCACCGCCCTCTCCCAATGTCCCGGTGCCTCGGCCCGTCAACCTGGGCACCGCTCAGCGACCGACCCGGTCGGGTCGAACCTCCGAGATTCCATCACGACCCGTGTCAAAGAGAAAGGCCAGGTTCGCCCTAACCATCCCCGCATCCGGACGAAAGTAGCTATTGATAGCAATGCGTTCATGATCGGTCACTAATTGTGAGCGCACGCGCTGTCCAACTTGTCCTGCTAGTTCTTGGCCGTGATGACTACCTCGCCAAGGATGGCGACGCTGCGGCAGTGCCGACCATTGCCCGACCGGCCAGCGAGAGCAAGGCCGAAGTGCCGGTTTACGCGCTGCGTGCATACCGCCAGATAACCGCTCGGCGCGGCACGGCTGACCGAATCGCCACAGTTGCCTGACGGCCGGCGGCGCCGCATTACAACAACTTCGCGTACGCCGGTTTGATGACTTCGTTGATGATCGCAAGCCGCTCATCAAAGGGGATGAAAGCGCTTTTCATCGCATTGATCGTAAACCACTGCATTTCCGCCCAGCCATACCCGAACGCCTCTACCAGCAACGCCATCTCACGGGACATCGACGTGCCGCTCATGAGGCGGTTGTCGGTGTTGACCGTGACCCGGAAGCGCAGGTCGCGCAGGAGGCCGATCGGATGCTCGGCGATCGACGGAGCCGCGCCGGTCTGCACGTTGGAGGAGGGACACAGCTCCAGCGGGATCCGCTTGTCCCGCACGTACGCCGCGAGCCGCCCCAGCACGCCACCGGTTATGTCGTCGACGATCCGCACGCCGTGGCCCAGCCGGTCGGCGCCGCACCACTGGATCGCCTGCCAGATCGACGGGAGCCCGAACGCCTCGCCGGCGTGGATGGTGAAGTGGAAGTTTTCCCGCTGGAGGTATTCGAACGCGTCGAGGTGTCGCGTGGGCGGGAAGCCGGCCTCCGCGCCCGCGATGTCGAAGCCGACCACCCCGGTGTCCCGGAAGCGCACCGCGAGCTCGGCGATCTCCTGGGAACGGGCGGCGTGGCGCATCGCGGTGAGCAGCGTGCCGATCCGGATCGGGCGCCCCGCCTCGGCCGCCCGCGCCGCGCCCTCGGCGAACCCGGCCAGCACCGCCTCGACCACCTGGTCCAGGCTGAGCCCGCGGGCCAGGTGCTGCTCGGGGGCGAAGCGCACCTCCGCGTACACCACGCCGTCGTCGGCCAGGTCGAGCGCGCACTCGGCGGCGATCCGGTGCAGCGCCCGCTCGGTCTGCATCACCGCGACCGTGTGCTCGAAGGTCGCGATGTAGCGCTCCAGCGAACCCGAGTCGCACGCCGAGACGAACCACTCGGCCAGTTCGCCCGGCTCGGTGGCGGGCAGCGGATGGCCGACCTCGGCCGCCAGCTCGATGATTGTCGCCGGGCGAAGCCCGCCGTCGAGGTGGTCGTGCAAGAGGGCCTTCGGGGCCTTGACGATGTCCTCGTACGCGATTGCGACCATAGGAAAGATTATGGACTCAGACGTTGTCGCACACCTGCGCTGCCCGGTTTGTGGCGAGCCGCTCGCGTCGCCCGGAGGATCCGCGCTGCGCTGCCCGCGCGGGCACAGCTTCGACCTGGCCCGCCAGGGGTACGTCAACCTGACCACCGGCCATGCGCCCCACTCCGGCGACACGGCGCAGATGGTGGCCGCGCGCGCCGACTTCCTGGCCGCCGGGCACTACGACTTCATCTCTTCGGCGCTGGCGCAGGCGGCACGCACGGCGTACCCGGGCGGTCTTGTCCTTGACGCCGGCGCCGGCACGGGCCGGCACCTGGCAGCGGTGCTCGACGCCCTCCCCGGCGCTCCCGGTCTTGCCCTGGACGCCTCGAAGCCGGCGCTGCGCCGGGCGGCGCGCGCCCACCCCCGGGCCGGCGCCGCCCTGTGCGACACGTGGGGGCGGCTGCCGGTGGCGGACGGCGCGGCCGGGGTGGTGCTCGACGTGTTCGCGCCGCGCAACGGCCCGGAGTTTCGCCGTGTGCTGCGGCCGGGCGGCGTGCTGCTGGTGGTCACGCCCGCCCCCGACCACCTCGCCGAACTCGTCGCGCGGCTGGGGCTGCTGCGGGTCGACCCGGACAAGGCCGAACGAGTGGCGGCCAGCCTCGACGGCCACTTCGCCCTGGCCCGGGAGAGCACGCTCACCCGCACGCTGGAACTCAGCCCGCGGGAGGCGGCCGCATTGGTCGCGATGGGGCCGAGCGCGTGGCACACCGCCCCGGGGCTGGCCAGCTCCGATCCCAGGAGCGCAGCGACGAGGGCGGAGCGCGCCGGCCGCCCGTGGCGGCCAGCGAGCGAAGCGAGCGCATCAGGCGCGGCCCCGGTGGAGCTGCCCGGGCCGATCACCGTGACCGCCTCGGTGCGGCTCGGCGTCTACGTGGAGAGGTCTACCTCTTCCCAGCCGGCCGGCGGGTCGTGATACGGCCCCCGGAAGATCACCGCCCACTCGAGCGCCCACCGCCGCTGACCGATCGCGTTGGCGTCGATCTCACCGGGCAGCGGAGCGCCGATCCGCTCCGCCTCGAGGTAGCCCCAGTCGAGGCAGTAGTAGAAGTCGAGCACGGTCGCCGCGTCGAGGGCCGAGCGGGGCGCGGCCAGCGTGCGCGAGCGCCACTCGGCGAACGTCTCACCGGCGGGCAGGTTGGGCAGCAGCTCGATGAGCCGGTCGTCGGCCGGCGCCTCCGGGTCGAGGTGCTTGGAGAGGCCGAGCAGCCAGGCCAGCGCGTAGACCGCGTCGTGGTGCAACACGAACGAGCGATGGTCGCCCCGCCCGCCCATGACGAACTGCCACTCCGGGGGCGTCACCTGGTCGACCAGGCGGGAGCCGAGCAGCCAGCTCATCGCCGCCTGGGGCGGCATGCCGAAGCACCGGGCGAGCACCACGTGCAGGATCGCCGCGCGCGCCTCGATCTCGGCGGTCGGGCGCAGCTCCACCTCGTCGCCCGGCTCCCAGACCAGGGGAAAGTGCGGTGGTGGCTGGGGTAGCCGGAGGCGGCGCATCTCCTCGACGCTGGCCACGCGGACATGCCGCGGGTCAGGAGCCGGAACAGCCACTGGTCTTCGTCCCTGCCAATCGTCGCTGCTGCGCCCCCTGGCCAGGGAGAATAGCTGTTTCGGCCCGGTCGCACCACGCCCCGCACGGACGGGATCGCTCCTACGCGCGAAGAGCGTGGTCGGGGCGTTACGCGACGCGTTCCATGACCAGGGCCCGCCGGCCGGGCGGTGTGTCCGCGACGGTGACCGCGGCGGCGGCCTCCGCCAGCGCCGCGGGGATCCGGCTGGCGTCGTCGGCCCGCAGCTCGAAGAGGGGCTCACCGGCCCGCACCGGGTCGCCCGGCTTCTTGTGCAGTACGACCCCGGCGGCGGCGCTGACCGGGTCTTCCTTGCGCGCCCGTCCGGCGCCCAGGCGCCAGGCCGCCACGCCGATGCCGAGCGCGTCCACTGTGGAGACGTAACCGTCGCGCTCGGCGCGGACCGTCTCGGTCTCTGGCGCGACCGGCAGCGGCGCGGCCGGATCGCCGCCCTGCGCGCTGATCATCGCGCGCCAGGAGTCCATGGCCTTCCCGCTCCTGAGCACCTGCGACGGATCGACCTGGAGCCCTGCGGCGGCGACCATCTCCTCGGCCAGCGCGAGGGTCAGCTCGACCACATCGGACGGTCCGCCGCCGGCGAGCACCTCGACCGACTCCGCCACCTCCACCGCGTTGCCGACCGCCCGCCCGAGCGGGGTGGACATGTCGGTGAGCAGCGCGACCGTCGCCACGCCGTGCGCCTTGCCCAGGTCGACCATCGTGCCGGCCAGCTCGCGCGCGTCCGCCGCCGACTTCATGAACGCTCCGGAGCCGACCTTCACGTCCAGGACCAGCGCGCCCGTACCCTCGGCGATCTTCTTGCTCATGATCGAGCTGGCGATGAGCGGGATCGCCTCGACGGTGGCGGTGACGTCGCGGAGGGCGTACAGCTTGCGGTCGGCCGGCGCGAGCCCCTCCCCGGCGGCACAGACGACCGCGCCCACCTCGCGGAGCTGGGCGACGAACTCCTCGTTGCTCAGCGTCGCCCGCCAGCCCGGGATCGCCTCCAGCTTGTCGAGCGTGCCGCCGGTGTGGCCGAGCCCGCGCCCGGAGAGCTGCGGCACGGCCGCGCCGCAGGCGGCCACGAGCGGCGTGAGCGGCAGCGTGATCTTGTCGCCGACGCCCCCGGTGGAGTGCTTGTCGACGGTCGGGCGGGACACGGCGGACAGGTCGAGCCGCTCGCCGCTGGCGATCATCGCGGCCGTCCACCGGGCGATCTCCGCCGGCGTCATGCCACGCAGCAGGATCGCCATGGCCAGCGCGGACATCTGCTCGTCGGCCACCTCGCCCCGGGTGTACGCGTCGACCACCCAATCGATCTGCGGGTCGGAGAGCGTCCCGCCGTCGCGCTTGGTCCGGATCACGTCAACAGCCGCGAAGCCCGTCATCTACTTCCCATCCGGCGGGTCGCCCTCGCCCACCCAGCGCATCTTGCCCTCTTCGTCGATCAGTACGACCCGCGGTGTGCGGACCCGCCCCCAGGCGATCGCGTCGTCGACGTTGCCCCAGGTGGGCGCCTCCTCCAGGATGCCGGTCTCCTTGCCGTCGGTGCCGGTCGACCGGTCCCAGTACCCCGTCCAGACCCGCTGACCGCTGGCCAGGTCGGGATGTACGAACACGGTGCCCCGCCCGCGCCACCGCAGCAGCCGGCTGGGCACCTTCGGCTCCTTCGACGCGTCGGCCGCGACCAGGTCCTCCGGGCCGAACGCGTACGGCAGCAGCTCCGCCACGCGCAGCGGCCGGGGCACCGCCTCGACCAGGCAGTCCGCGCCACCGTGCTCGTACAGGAGCTGGCGGCACCGCCCGCACGGCATCAGCGGCTCGCCGTCGCCGCCCACGCACGAGACCGCGACCAGCCGCCCTCCACCGCTGGCGTGCAGCGACGAGACCAAACCGCACTCGGCGCAGAGGGTCACGCCGTACGAGGCGTTCTCCACGTTGCAGCCGACCACCACCCGGCCGTCGTCGACCAACCCGGCCACGCCGACCGGAAAGTTCGAGTACGGCGCGTACGCGTTGCGCATGGCTTCGACGGCCGCAGCGCGCAGCCGTTCCCAGTCGATCTCCACGGTTCCTTTGTACTCTCGCTTACCCCTTGATGTACGGCTTGCCGTCGGCCGCGGGGGCACGTACCCGGCCGACAAGCCCGGCCACGGCCTCCCTCACCCCTTGATGTACGGCTTGCCGTCCGCGGCGGGGGCCCGTACCCGGCCGACAAGCCCAGCCACAGCCAAAATCGTCGCCAGGTACGGCAACATCGCCAGGAACTGGCCGGGGATGATGCTGCTGATCGCGCCGAGGTAGACACCCAACTGGTCGGCGAAGCCGAAGAAGAGCGCGGCGAGCAGCGCGCCCGTCGGGCTCCACCGGCCGAAGATGAGCGCGGCGAGCGCGATGAAGCCCTTACCGTTGATCATGTTCTTGGTGAACGAGTAGAGCAGCAGCGTGTAGGACGCGCCGCCGATGCCGGCCACCGCGCCCGCGAGCAGCACGTTGCGGTAGCGCACGGCCAGTACGCGCACGCCCAGCGTGTCGGCCGCCGTGGGGTGCTCGCCGACCGCGCGCGTGCGCAGGCCCCACCTGGTGCGGAAGAGCCCGACGTGGATGACCGCGACGAGGATCAGCGCGAGGTAGAGGAACAGGTTGGTCTGGAAGAGCGCCGGCCCGATCACCGGGATCTCCTTGAGCAGCGGGATCTCCCAGTTGCCGAACTTGGGCGGCTCGTTGTACTTGGCCTGGTCGGTCTGCATCAGCCGCTCGTAGAGGAAGCCGGTGACGCCGAGCACGAGCAGGTTGAGCACGATGCCCATCACGACTTGGTCGACCAGGTACCGGATGGTGAAGACCGCCAGCAGCAGCGAGACGAGCGCCCCGCCGATCGCCGCCGCGATCAGGCCGACCCAGGCGCTCGCCGCCATCGTGCCGACCAGCGCGCCGGCGAAGGCGCCCATCAGCAACTGGCCCTCGATCGCCACGTTGACAACGCCCGAGCGCTCGCAGAGCACACCGGCGAGGGCGCCGAAGATCAGTGGTACGGCCAGCAGGAACGTACCGCGGACGATGTTGACCAGCGGCATGAAGTTTTGCCCGTCCGGCGCGTCGGAGATCTGCCAGCACAGGAAGGAGAGCAGGAAGCCGACGATGCCGAGGCCGAGCAGCCAGGTGAACCACTTTTCGGCCAGCATCGCGAACCCGGCCGCGGTGGCGATCAGCCCGAAGAAGATCGCGCCGACCGTGCCGTTGATCCGCAGCGAGGCGCCCTGCGCGTCGTCGCTCAGCGTGAACCGCACGGTCTGCGAGGTGGCGAGCGCGCCGAAGAGCACGGTGGCCAGCAGGCCGGCGGCGGCGAGCCCGACCCCCACCTTGCGGGCCCGGCTCCAGAAGCCGATCTGGACCGGTGTGACGACCGCCTCGTCCGCGGTGATCGTGGACACTTCGCTCACCAGCCCTTCGCCAGGCTCGTCGACAGGCGCGCGGCGCGGGCGGCGCGCAGCCGGAAGATCGCCTTCACCAGGGCGGGCGCGGCGATGAAGATGACGATCAGCGCCTGTAGCACGGTCACCAGCTCCAGCGAGATGCTCGACACCGACTGCATCGTGTTGCCGCCGGCCCGCAGCGCGCCGAAGAGCAGCGCGGCGAGCGCGACGCCCCAGGGTTTGACCCGGCCGAGCAGTGCGACCAGGATGCCGTCGAAGCCGATCTGTGCCACGACCAGCGGGGTCAGCGCGTTGGCTGTCGAGCCGATCACCATGTTGGCCCCGCCGAGCCCGGCCAGGCCGCCGGCGATCACCATGACCGCGACGTACGTGGCGGTGACGCTGATGCCCGCCGTACGGGAGGCGTCCGGGTTGTTGCCCACCGCCCGCAGCTCGAAGCCGAGCGTCGACCGGTTGAGCAACCAGGCCACGCCCCAGGTGGCCGCCACCGCGAGCAGGATGCCGAGGTGTACCCGCAGGTTGTCGCCGAGCAGCCGGGGCAGCTGGGCGGAGGAGTCGACCGGCCTGCTGATCGCGTCGGTGCGGTCGGGGTTTTGCACGCCCTTCTGGATGATGATCCAGGTCAGGAAGTAGAGCGCGATGTAGTTGAGCATGATCGTGTTGATCACCTCGTGGGCGCCGGTGCGCGCCTTGAGGAAGCCCGGGATGAAGCCCCACAGCGCGCCGCCCAACCCGCCCGCGAGCAGCGCCACGATCAGGTGCAGCACCGGCGGGAGCGGGAGCAGGAAGCCGGCCAGCGCCGCCATGATCACGCCGATGATCGCCTGGCCCTGCGCACCGATGTTGAAGAGGCCGCCACGGAAGGCCAGCGCCACCGAGAGGCCGGTGAAGACCAGAGGCGTCGTGTAGGTCAGCGTCTCCGAGATCGGCCCGAAGACCCGCTCCCAGCTCCCTTCACCGCTGACCCAGGCGCGTACCGCCGCGGGGTCGACGATCGCGCCCTTGAAGAGGCTCGCGTACGCGCGGCTGACCACATCCCAGCTCGCCTCCAGCGCATCCTGAGGGCGGGCGGTGAAGTAGCCGTACGCGGTGAGCACGTCGGGGTCGGAGACGATGATCAGGATGCCGCCGATGACCAGCGCCAGCACCACAGCCAGGATCGTGACGGTGAGGGTGTTGGCCGCCCAGAGGCCGTGCAGGAACGCCTGCGCGAAGGATTCCCGCCGAGGCTCGGCCGGCGCCTTCTCCTGCGTCATGCGGCCGTCTCCTCACCATGCACGCCCGCCATGAGCAGGCCGATATCCTCGCGTGGGGTGTCGGGCGAGACGATAGCCAGGATCCGTCCCCGGTACATGACCGCGACCCGGTCGGCGAGCCCGATCACCTCGTCCAGCTCGCTCGACACCAGGAGTACGGCGGTGTCGACGTCGCGCTCGTGCACGATGCGGCTGTGGATGAACTCGATCGAGCCGACGTCGACGCCCCGTGTGGGCTGGGCGGCGATGAAGAGCTTGAGCGGGCGGGACATCTCCCGCGCCACGATGACCTTCTGCTGGTTGCCGCCGGAGAGCGTGCCGACCGACGCGTCCGCCGAGGGCGTACGCACGTCGAACTGCTCGATCCGTTCCCTGGCCGAGTCGGCGATCGCATCCGGCCGGAGTACGCCACGGAAGCCGAACGGCGGCCGGTCGTAGATGTCCAGCACCAGGTTTTCCGCGACCGTGAACTCCTTGACCAGCCCGTCGACGCTGCGGTCTTCGGGGACGTAGCCGACGCCGGCGCGGAGCACCTTCTTCGTCGGCCAGCCCTCGATCCGCCGCCCGTCGAGCGTGACGCTGCCGGCGAGCACCGGGCGCAGCCCCATGATCGCCTCGATCAGCTCGGTCTGGCCGTTGCCCTGCACGCCCGCGATGCCCAGCACCTCGCCGGCGCGCACCTCGAGGTCGACGCCGGAGACCGCCTGGTGGCCGCGCTCGTCGTTGACGACCAGCCCTTCCACCCGCAGCATCGGCTCGCCCGGCTCCTTGGGAAGTTTGGTCACGGTGAGGTTTACGTTGCGACCCACCATCAGCGCCGCGAGCTCGTCGCGGCTGGTGTCGGGCGTCGCGGTGCCCACGGTGCGCCCGCGCCGGATCACGGTGATGCGGTCGGCGATGGCCTTCACCTCGCCCAGCTTGTGGGTGATGAAGACGATCGACTTGCCGGACTCCTTGAGCGACCGCATGACAGCGAGCAGTTCGTCGGTCTCCTGCGGGGTCAGCACCGCGGTCGGCTCGTCCAGGATGAGCAGGTCGACCTCGCGAGTCAGCGCCTTGATGATCTCGACCCGCTGCTGGATGCCGACCGGCAGGTCTTCGATCACCGCGTCCGGGTCGACCCGCAGGCCGTATCGCGTGGAGACCTCCTCCACCTCGCGGCGCGCGCGGCGGCGGTCGAGGAAGCCGGCGAGCCCGCCGCGCACCTTCTCCGCGCCCAGCATCACGTTTTCCGCGACGGTGAAGACCGGCACCAGCATGAAGTGCTGGTGGACCATGCCGATGCCCACGTTGATCGCGTCGCGGGGGCTGCGGATCTGCACCGGCTCGTCGTCGACCAGGATCTCGCCCTCGTCCGGCTGGAGCAGCCCGTAGAGAACGTTCATCAGCGTCGACTTGCCGGCGCCGTTTTCGCCCAGGAGGGCGTGGATCTCCCCGGGCTCGACCGTCAGGTCGATGTGATCGTTTGCGACCAGGTCACCGAACCGCTTGGTGATGCCGCGCAGCTCGAGTTTCAGCGGGACCTCCGATGGGTGACAGGGCGTCCCCCGTGTGGGGGACGCCCTGTTCACGAAAGGACGGTTACTTGGGCTGGGCCGCCGAGGTGACCTTGACGGTGCCCGCGATGATGTCCTGCTTCAGCTTCTCGACCTCGGCCTTGAGCTCAGCCGGGACCTTGCTGTCGAACTCGTGGTACGGCGCGAGCGAGACGCCGTTGTTCTCCAGCGTGCCGAGGAAGCCCGGCGCGCTCGCCAGGGTCTCGCCATCGGCGCCCTTGATGACCGCGTCCTTCACAGCGTCGGGGATGTTCTTGACGACCGTGGTCAGGAACGTCGAGCAGTACTGCTGCGCGCTCTCGCAGCCGTCGACGTCGACCCAGATCACGCTGTACGCGCCGTTAGCCGCCTGGGCTGCCGCCGCGGTGCCGAGACCGGCGCCGCCGGCCACCGGGAAGACGATGTCGGCGCCCTGGGCGACCAGCGTGTCGCTGACCTTCTTGCCCTCGTCCTGCTTCACGAAGTCGTTGGTGAACAGGCCCTGCTGCGTGCCCTTGTTCCAACCGAGGACCTGGACGTTCTTGCTCTTGACCTGGTTGTAGTGCGCCACGCCGTCGGCGAAGCCGTCCATGAAGATGGTCACCGGCGGGATCGGCATGCCACCGTACGTGCCGACCTTGCCCGCCTTCGAGTAGCCCGCGGCCAGGTAGCCGGCGAGGAACGCCGCCTGGGCCGTGTCGAACTGCATCGGGTAGACGTTGGACACGCCGGGGTTGGAGTCGACGATCGCGAACTGCTGACTCGTGTTGCCCGCGGCCACCTTCTTCGTGGCTTCGGTCATGAGCCCGCCGACGGCCAGGATGAAGTTGCAGTCCTGGTTGACGTACTGGGTCAGGTTGGGCTCGTAGTCGGCCTCGGCGCTGGAGGCGACGTACTTGGGCTCGATGTTGTTATTTTCGCTGGCGGCAGCCTGGAGACCCTTCCAGGCGGATGTGTTGAACGAACGGTCGTCGATGCCGCCGACGTCGGTCACCATGCAGGCGGTGTACTTCTGAGCGGCAGGGCTCGAGCCACTGCCACCCTCGTCGGGCGCGTCTCCACACGCGGCGGCGCTCAGCGCGAGCCCGCCCACCGCGAACAACGAGACGACCCGCATCCCACGCGCAGAGCGCAAGACGGTCTCCTTCCCCAATGCACACCGCGAAGTCTGCGGTGCTTCCACGGTCGGGAGCGTACGCTTCCGTACGCCCAACAGGTGAGATCCATGCACTGTTGTTGAGCCCCTGTTACCCGCCTGTGACCGGCAGGTTCGGAGATCACGAGACAGGCGCCAGACGCGTTCCGAGTAGTAGAGCAGGCGCCCTGTTGACCGGTAATGGCCACGGCGTCCAAAGGAAAGCGGCCGGCCCTCGCCCGTGCTTGTAGCTTTCTCCAAACCCTACCCGCGGACGGGTTCAGCGCCAGAAGACCGCGACCGCGGCGTTGACCAGCGTGAGCCCGCCGATCGCCAGGAAGTGGCCCTTGTTGACCACCTCGCGCTTGCGGGAGAAGAACACCATCACGAAGATCATGATGGCGATGACGAGCTTGACCGCGAGCTTCGCCGGCGACGGCTCCTCGCCTTCGCCGCGCAGCGGGGCGGAGAGCCCGATGCCCGTGACGAGCTGGATCACCGCTCCCCACAGCATCGGCCGGTTGATCCGCAGCGGGCCCGAGACGTACTGGACCACCACGCCGCCGAGCAGCAGCGCGAAGCCGATCAGATGGGTGTACAGCAGGATCAGACGCAGAGCCTCCACGGCGGGTGACAATACCCGTTGTCCCTGCTGAGCGGCCACGGGCACCCGTGCCTGAAACGAGCGTTCGTTTTATACTTGCGCCCATGCCCCGTGTCTCGGACGCTCATCTGGCCGCCCGGCGGCAGCAGATCCTCGACGCCGCCTACACCTGCTTCAGCCGCAACGGCTTCCACAACACATCGATGCAGGACGTGATCGCCGAGGCCAACCTCTCGGTCGGCGCCGTGTACCGCTACTTCAAGAGCAAGAACGATCTGATCACCGCCATCGCGGAGGGCGTGATGGATGGCGCCGAAGACGTCTTCGCCGAGCTGGTGGCGCACGAGCCGCCGCTGCCGCTGGCCGAGGCGATGGACCGGGCGCTCGACTTCGCCGACTCGCAGACCGGGCCGCGGGGCGTGCTGCGGATCGCCATCCAGGTCTGGGCCGAGTCTCTGCGCGACCCGGCGCTCGCGGTCTTCGTCGCGGACAAGTACGGGCGCTTCCGCGGGCTCTTCGCCGACCTGGCCCGCCGCGCCCAGCAGACCGGCGAGCTGCCCCCCGACGCCGACCCGGAGGCGATCGGCGCCGCCCTCTTCGGGATGGTCCCCGGCTTCGCGCTCCAGCGCATCCTCGGCAATGGCCCCGACAAGAAAAGCTACGCGGACGCGCTTCGGGTCCTGTTAAAGGCTTGAATCTCCAGTGGCTGGAGGTTTCACCATCGGTCTCATGCACATCGGAGAGCTGGCTCGACGCACCGGCCTGTCGGTGAAGACCATCCGGTACTACTCCGACCTCGGGCTCGTACCCGAGGCGGCGCGGACCCGGACCGGACACCGGCGGTACGACGCGGAGAGCGCGCTGCGCCTCGACTTCGTACGGACGCTGCGCGAGCTCGGCCTCGACCTCGCCACCATCCGCCGGCTGCTCGACCGCGAGGCCGACCTGCGGAGTGTGGCGGCCCGCCACGCGGAGGCGATCGAGGCGCAGATCCGGGTGCTGCGCGTGCAGCGAGCGGTGCTGCGCGCGCTGGCCAAGCATGAGCCCACGCCACAGGAGGTGGACCGGATGAACCGCATCGCACGCGCCACGGCCGAGGAGCGCCGCCGCATCATCGCCGAGTTCTTCGACAGCGTCTTCGAGGGCATACCCGTCGACCCGGAGTTCGAGGGGAGGATGCGCTCGGCCGCCCCCGAGCTGCCCGACGACCCGAGCGACGAGCAGGTCGACGCCTGGCTGGAGCTGCACGACCTGGTCAGCGACCCGGACTTTCGGGCCTTGCTGCGGCGGATGACCGAGGGGACGTTCGGCGGTGGCGGGGCCGCCACGCCGCCCATCATCGGCGCGCGGACCGCCGAGCTGGTCACGCGGAGGGCGGGCGCGGCGGTCACCGCCGGCATCGACCCGGCCTCTCCCGGGGCGGTACCCGTCGTCGACGAGCTGATCGCGGCGATGGCCGAGGAGACCGGGCGGACCGACCTGCCGGAGTACCGGCGGGAGGTGCTCGCCGCGCTGGAGTCCTCGACCGATCCGCGCCCGGAGCGGTACTGGCAGCTCATGGCGATCATCAACGGCTGGCCGCCGATCCCGACCCAGACGCCACTCTTCGTCTGGCTGCGGGATGCCTTGCGGGCGACGGCGGCATAGCAATCTCTTGCATCTGCTGGTAGCACCAAGCAGCTCACAGCGTAAGAACTTGCTGGTGCGCTAGCGTGATGGTCATGGCCGCACGACTGTCCGACATCGCCCAGCAGGCCGGAGTCAGCGAGGCCACCGTGTCCCGCGTGCTCAACGACCGCCCCGGCGTGTCGACGGAAACCCGCCAGGCGGTGCTGACCGCACTGGACGTCCTCGGTTACGAGCGTCCAGCGCGGTTGCGCAAGCGCAGCGCCGGCCTGGTGGGTCTGGTCGTGCCGGAGCTGGACAATCCGATCTTCCCGGCGTTCGCCCAGATCATCGAGTCCAACCTGGCCCAGAGCGGCTACACGCCGGTGCTGTGCACCCAGACGCCGGGCGGCGTGACCGAAGACGAGTACGTGGAGATGCTCCTCGACCGGCAGGTCTCCGGCATCGTCTTCGTCTCCGGCCTGCACGCGGACACGACCGCCGACCACGAGCGCTACCGCAAGCTGCTCACCCGGCCGCTGCCGATCGTGCTGATCAACGGGTACGTGTCCGGCATCGACGCGCCCTTCGTCTCCTGTGACGACCGGGAGGCGGGCGAGCTGGGCGTCGCGCACCTGGTGGCGCTCGGCCACCGGCGGATCGGCCTCATCTCCGGCCCCAACCGCTTCATGCCCGTACAGCGCAAGATCGCGGGGTACCGCGCGGCGATGAAGAAGCTCGTCGGGCTCGACGACGCCGCGCTCGACGAGCTGATCTCGCTCTCCCTCTTCGGCGTGGAGGGCGGGCAGGCCGCCGCCGCGCGCCTCTTCGACCGCGGCGTGACCGGCATCGTGTGCGGCTCCGACCTGATGGCGCTCGGCGCGATCCGGGCCGCCCGCCAGCGTGGACTGTCCATTCCCGACGATGTGTCGGTGGTCGGATACGACGACTCGCCGCTGATCGCGTTCACCGATCCGCCGCTGACCACGGTCCGCCAGCCCGTGATCGCGATGGCGGTGGCGGCCGTACGCGCGCTGATCGACGAGATCAACGGGCACGGGACCCACCGCTCCGAGTACGTCTTCCGCCCCGAGCTGGTGGTCCGCTCCTCGACCGGTACCGCGCCGCTGCCCGTGCTCGCCTGAGCGTTGGGCCGCCGCCGCGGCGGCCGCAGCAGCGGGCCGACCTGCCAATCGGCGGCCGGCCCACTGGCGGGAGGAAAGCGGCTCCCGACTGCCCGTGGTGGCCCGGGAAGCCACTCGTTCCCCAGTCGCCCGTCGGCGCGAAGCTCAACGAACGACCGGGCTGCTCCTTGTCCTACCCCGCCAGGCGCGCGGCTATGCGTGCCATTCCGGCACGTACTTCCTCGGGCGGTGGCGGTGGGGTCGCCTCGACCATCTGCTCGGGCTCGGGCCCGGTGGCCGACTCCAGCCCGTACACGTCGTAGTCGCCGAAGTCGTCGGCGTCGTCGGCCTCCGCGCGTTCGTCCTCGGCGGTCATCCGGGCCGCCGCGATCTCCCCCTGGATCTCCTCGACGGTCACGTGCGGCAGCAGCGGCTCGACGACCGCCATCAGGTCTTCGTCGGCGACGACGGACTCGGCCAGCGCGAGCGCGTGCTCCCGCTCGTACGGGCCGCAGACCACCGGCTCCCACTCCTCCTCGTCGCCGAGCGGTCCGAACGTCACGATCCACGGCAGGTCGCGTACCGGCGAGTCCTCCGTCAGCTCCAGCGTCACCAGTGCCCCCATTCCAGTCATCATGAGGCGTCTGGACGTCGCGGATCCTCGTTTTGCGGCAAATCGTCGGCCGGTGCTGCCTCGGCGGCGAGGTCGGTGACCCGCCCGTGCGTACTCGTCGCGGCCAGCGCGGCGCCGAAGAGCAGGAGCTGGTTGAGCAGGTACAGGTAGAGCAGCAGGCCCACCGCGCCGGTGACCACTGTGTACGCCGGATTGCGGTCGATCCGGATCACGTACTCCCGGCCGAGTGTGTTGAGCAGCGTGATGCCGGCCGCGACCACCAGCATGGAGGGCAGGAGGCGGCGGACCGACATGCGCAGCCGCGGTACGACCACCAGGAGGGCGGTCGCCAGGACCAGGTTGAACGCCACGGTCATGAGCCACCGCACGGCGGTGAGCGCGACCGAGCCGTCGTCGCCGATCAGCCATCCCACCAGCGCCTGCGCGGTGTCCGCCGCGGCCAGCGAGAGCGACAGCAGGAGGAAGACCACGAGGAGTACGAGCATGTCGACGATCCGGCGCACGACGAGGTTGCCGGGCTGCTGCGGCACCTCGTACAGGGCCCGTTGCGAGGAACGGATCGCCTCGACCCAGGCGATCCCGGTGAAGGCGAGCGCTAGGAGGCCGACCACGCCGACCGTGCCGCTGCTTTCCTGGATCTGCTCGAGCTGGAGGAACGGCAGGTTCTGGTGGAGGAAGTCGTCGACCGCGTGGCGAAGCGCCTCGTTGCGGTTGAGCACGAAGCCGAAGGCCCAGTACGCCACCAGGCCGAGCGCGAAGACCGCGAAGAAGCCGTAGTAGGCGATCGCCGCCGCGAGCCGGCCGGCCAGCACCGCACCGTAGCGGTCGAGCGCGCGGTAGAGGTGGTCGAACGCCCGGGACCGGCGGCGGGCTGCCTCAAGCCGCCCGTTGATTCCCGCTTCCACCCGGGCAACGATGTTCACGCCGACATCCTGACGGATGCGTGCCCGGCGCGCCCGTCACCTGCCGAGAGAGAAATCCCGGCGTGGCTGCCAGCGCGCCTCGCCCGTGTGCGAGAAGAGCGTGAAGGCGTCCACATGAAACAGCGCGGAGAAGCCGGCGAGGTCGTCGTAGACCGCGTCGAGCGCATCCGGCGACACGTCCTGCGCGACCGTGACGTGCGGGTGGTACGGGAAGCGCGTCTCCCGCTTCAGGTCGCCGCTCCTGCCGATCGCCGCGGCCAACTGCTCGCACTCGCTGATCCCGGCCGCGACCACGACGAAGACCACCTCGGTCAGCGGCCGGAACGTGCCGGTGCCGCGCAGGTGCAGCGAGAACCCCGGCTGCGCGGCCGCCACCGCGGCGAGGTGCTCCTCGATCGCGGGCAGCCGGTCGGGCTCGATCTCGGTGGGGCCGAGGAGGGTCAGGTGCGCGGGCACGTACGCGGCCTGGGGATCGCCCGCCTCGGCGCGCCGCCGGGTGAGGGCGCTCCCCCAGGGCTCGGGGATGTCGATGGCCACCCCGATCCGGGTGACCCGATCGTCGTGGGCGGACACCTGCTACGCGTTCCGCGACGGTGCGAGGAAGCCGACCCGCTCGTACGCGGTGCGCAGCGTCTCGGTGGCCACCGCGCGAGCCTTCTCGGCGCCGACCGCGAGCAGCTTGTCGAGCTGGGACGGGTCGTCGAGGTAGGCGCGCGTGCGCTCCTGCATCGGCTTGACGAACTCCACCACGACCTCGGCGAGATCCTTCTTCAGGTCGCCGTAGCCCTTCCCGTCGTACGCCCCGACGAGGTCCTCGATCGTGCGGCCGGAGAGAGCCGAGTAGATCGTCAGCAGGTTGGAGACGCCGGGCTTGTTTGCCTGGTCGAAGATGATCTCGCGCCCGGTGTCGGTGACCGCCGAGCGGATCTTCTTCGCCGAGCGGGCCGGGTCTTCGAGCAGCTCGATGATGCCGGCCGGCGAGGAGGCCGACTTGGACATCTTGGCGGTGGGCTCCTGAAGGTCGGTGATCTTCGCGGTATCGCGCACGATGTACGGCGCGGGCACCGTGAACGTCTTCCCGAACAGCGTGTTGAACCGCTGGGCCAGGTCGCGGGTCAGCTCCAGGTGCTGCCGCTGGTCTTCGCCGACCGGTACGGCGTCGGCCTGGTAGAGCAGGATGTCGGCGGCCTGGAGGATCGGGTAGGTGAAGAGCCCGACGCTGGAGCGGTCGGCGCCCTGCTTGGCCGACTTGTCCTTGAACTGGGTCATCCGGCTCGCCTCGCCGAACCCGGTGATGCAGCTCATCACCCAGGCCAGCTGGGGGTGCTCGGGCACGTGCGACTGCACGAAGAGCGTGCACCGCTCCGGGTCGAGGCCGGCGGCGAGCAGCTGGGCGGCCGAGAGGCGCGTGCGCTGGCGCAGCTGGGCCGGGTCGTGGCCCATCGTGATCGCGTGCAGGTCGACGACGCAGTAGAAGGTGTCGTGCGTCTCCTGCATGGCGACCCAGTTACGCACCGCGCCCAGGTAGTTACCGAGATGGAATGAGTCGGCGGTCGGCTGGATGCCGGAAAGCACCCGGGGGCGGGGGGTTGCGTCAGACACCGACATGCCGGCCATTCTGACAGGAGTGGCCGGAACCAACGAAGCCGGCCAGGGCTCATACCGTCAGAGATCTCGAGCAGAGGGCGGTGGTCGGTGCCGGGACGGGACGCGCGGACAGCGGAGCAGGCGATCGGGGAGCTGTACCACGCCTGCTACCGGCGCCTGGTCGCGCAGGTCTACGCGTTCACGACCGATCTGACGGAGGCGCAGGACGTGGTCCAGGAGGCATTCGCCCGCGCGCTGGCCCGGCCGCAGGGTCTGGCCGGCGTGGACAATCCGGAGGCGTGGCTGCGTACCGTCGCGGTCAACGTGGTCCGGCGCCGGTGGCGGCGGCGCAAGCTGCTCGACGCCATCCTGCTCCGCGACCGCCCGGTGGTCCGCACCGTCGAGCCCGCGCCCGGTCCGGAGCGGGCCGACCTGCGCGAGGCGATCGCCGCCATACCCGCCACGTTCCGCGAGGTCATCGTGCTGCACTACTTCGCCGACCTGCCGGTCGAGGAGGTGGCGGCCGTGCTCCAGGTGCCCGTGGGCACGGTCAAGTCCCGCCTCTCCCGCGGCCGCGCCGCCCTCGCCGAGCGGCTCGGCGACTATCGCGACCTGGGCACGACGTCCACGGAGGTGGCCCGTGCCTGAGCTGGAGACCAAGCTGTCCCGCGAGCGCGCCGCCCTGCTCGACGCGATCGAGCAGCCGGCGCTGGAGCAGATCGGCGCCCGGGCCACGGCGATCCGCCACCGCCGCCGGGCCCGTATCGCCAGTGCGGTCGTGGCGGTGCTCGCGGTGGCCGGCTTCGCCGGGCTGCGCCCCTGGGCGAGCGACCAGGCGCCGCCGGTGGTGGTGGCCGACCCCAGTCCGTCGCCCGGGGTCGTCTACACCGACGCCGGCATCACGATCAACGGCCTCACCGGCGACGGCTTCCTCGACCCCCGCGGCCAGATCACCGATGTCGAGTTCACCGATCCTGACAACGGGTACGCGCTGCTCCAGTGCCGCGACGACAACGGGCGCTGCGCGCCGAGCCTGGCCCGCACCACCGACGGCGGGATCACCTGGCGGCTCGCCACGCTCCCCGCCGATACCGGCCAGCTCGACACCACCGGCCAGGGCCCGTTCCTCGACATCACGGGGTTCCGGGACGGGCGCATCGTCGTCGCCGGCTACATTTCCGCCGACGGCGCGCAGACCTGGCGGGCCGCCGCGCACACCACGGGCCCGGCGGCCGCCATCGCCGCGGGCCAGATCCTCCGGCTCGGCGACATCCTCCGGCTCGGCGACAGGGCTGTCGAGGTCTGGAGCTCGACGTACGGCAACCGCGGCGAACTGGTCAACCAGCCGCGAGACATGACCGTCAACTGGGTCGCCGGTGCGCCCACCGCGACCGGCGCGTGGTGGGTCGGTGGCCAGCTCGGCGACGGGCGGCCGGCGGCGGCGGTCACCCGCGACGGCGGCCGTACGTGGGAGGTCGAGACCTTCGACGCGACCGGCTGGACCGTCCAGGTGTCGGTGCTCGGCCAGCGCGCGTACGCCACCGTCCTCGGCGACGACCGGGCGATCTCCGCGATCTACCTCTCGACCGACTCGGGCCGGCAGTTCTCCCGGACCACGCTCCCCTCGATCTCGCCGCGGCCCGGGCTGGCCGGCGAGGTGGTGCCGCTGCTCGACGGGCGGCTCCTGATCACCGGTACGGACCAGCGCTGGTACGTCAGCGAGGACGACGGCCGTACGTTCGCCCGCGCCGAAGGCTCCCTCCCCGCGGTCGGCCGGATCGTCCGCACCACGGCCGGCTACGTGGCGTACGACCTCTTCGGCAGCCCCTGGTCCGCCTTCTCCGCGGACGGCTCGACGTGGCGCAAGCTCCAGGTCAGGTGAGTCAGGCGCGCTCCGTGCCCGTCGCCTCGACGGGCACACGCGCGGTCGGTACGGGCGGCGCCGACACCTGAGCGGCGATGCCGACCCGGGCGACCCGGCGGCCGTCGAGCTCCAGCACGCGCAGCCGCCAGGTGGCCGGCTCGGCGTCGCCGTCTTCCGGCACGACGACGGTCACCTCGTCGCCGACCAGCGGTAGCCGGCCCAGCCGCGACATGACGAAACCGCCCACCGTCTCGTACGGACCGGCGGGCAGCGGGAAGCCGGCGCGCTCGGCGAAGTCGGCGAGGTTGAGCCGGCCGTCGACCTCGGCACCGGCTGCCGCGGGGTCGGGCGCGGCATCGTATTCGTCGTGGATCTCACCGACCAGCTCCTCGATGAGGTCTTCGAGCGTGACGATGCCGGCGGTGCCCCCGTACTCGTCGACCACCACCGCCAGGTGGTGCCGCTCGCGGCGCATCTCGGAGAGGGCGGCGAGCACGCGCTTGCTCCCGGGCAGCCGCTTGACCTCGCGGGTCAGCTCGCGGATCGTGCACCGCCCGTCGCCCGGCGGGCGGATCAGCAGGTCGCGCAGGTGGACGAAGCCGACCACGTCGTCGTGTGTGCCGTCGACAACCGGGTATCGGGTATGTGTCTCCGCCCGTACCATCTGGGCCGCCTCGTCGAGGCTGAGCCCAGCGTCGAGAAAGGTAACGTCGGTGCGCGGCATCATCACCTCGCGGACGAGGCTGGCGCCAGCGGTGAGCACCTCGTCGAGGATCCGGCGCTCCACCGGGTCGAGCAGCGTGTTGGCCGCGATCAGGTCGCGCAGGTCGGCCTCGCTGATGCGCTCACGGCCGGCGGTGCGACCGGCGCCGATCATGCCGGCGAGCGCGTCGGCCAGCCGGATCACGATCCCGGCCGCCGTGCGCGCGACCGGACCGGGCTCTCGTCGGGAACGCCCCGACGTCTTGGTATGTCGTCGGGGCCCGGCGTTTCCGCCGCCCGTGTCCTGCATGGGGAAATGGTAGACAGGCGCTGGTTTATCCGCGCTTCCTTACCAGTGTTCGAACTTGTTTACTCTTGCTCGAATCTGGTGGAATACTGAGGCCAGTACCCTGGCCCGCGCACCAACCATCCGATGAGAGAGGGCACTCGTGAAACTGCTCGTCACCGGCGGCGCCGGATACGTCGGCAGCGTTGTCAGCCGCCTGCTCCTCGACGCCGGCCACGAGGTGGTCGTCCTCGACGACCTGCGCACCGGGCACGAGGTGGCGATCGCGCCGGAGGCGACGTTCGTCCGCGCCCCGATCCACGACGCGGCACAGGTGCTCACGCCGGAGGCCGGCTTCGACGGGGTGCTCCACTTCGCCGGGCTGATCGCGGCCGGCGAGTCGATGGCCAAGCCCGAGCTGTACTGGGACGCCAACGTCGTCGGCTCGCTCGCCCTGCTCGACGCGGTGCGGGCGGCGGGCGTGCGGCGCTTCGTCTTCTCCTCCACCGCCGCGGTGTACGGCAATCCGACCGAGCTGCCCATCCCCGAGTCGGCGGTCAAGCACCCCACGAGCACTTACGGGGCGACCAAGCTCGCGTTCGACCTGGCGCTCACCTCGGAGGCGTTCGCGCACGAGCTGGCCGCGGTGTCGCTGCGCTACTTCAACGTGGCCGGCGCCTACCTGCGCCCCGGCATCGCGATCGGCGAGCGGCACGACCCGGAAACCCACCTCATCCCGATCGCGCTCCAGGTCGCCGCCGGCAAGCGCGACAAGCTCCAGCTCTTCGGCGACGACTACCCCACCGAAGACGGCACCTGCGTGCGCGACTACATCCACGTCGAAGACCTGGCTCGCGCCCACCTGCTCGCGCTGGAGAAGGCCACGCCCGGGGAGCACAAGATCTACAACCTGGGTAGCGGCGCCGGCTTCTCCAACCGCCGCGTGGTCGAGGTGGTCCGTGAGGTCACCGGCCATCCGCTCCCGGTCGAGACCGCCCCCCGCCGCTCCGGCGACCCCGCGGCGCTGGTCGCCTCCTCCGAGCTGGCCCGCCGCGAGCTGGGCTGGACGCCGGTCAAGACGACGCTGCACGACATGGTCTCCGACGCGTGGGCGTTCTACCGCGAGCACGTCGCGTGAAGCAGTTCGCGGCGGTCTACGGCGCCGACCCCGAGGGAGTGTGGGCGGCGCCGGGCCGGGTCAACCTGATCGGCGAGCACACCGACTACAACGACGGTTTCGTCCTCCCCTTCGCGCTGCCGCAGCGCACCGTCGTCGGAGCGTCCATGCTGGACACTCAACAGTGGACGGTGTGGTCGGAGCAGGCCGACGAGCGGATCGAGTTCGACCTCTCCGAGCACGTCTCCGGCTGGGGCGCGTACGTCGCCGGCGTCGTCTGGGCCCTGCGCGAGGCCGGCTTCGACGTGCCCGGCGCCCGGATGGCGATCACCTCCGACGTGCCGCTCGGCGCTGGCCTGTCCTCGTCCGCGGCGCTGGAGTCGGCCGTGCTCACCGCACTCGTCGACCTCGGCGGCCTCGACCTGCCCGTCGACGAGCGGCCGGCGCTCGCCCAGCGCGCGGAGAACGACTACGCCGGGATGCCCTGCGGCATCATGGACCAGTCCGCGTCGATCCGCTGCCGCGCGGGGCACGCGCTCTTCCTCGACTGCCGTTCGCTGGAGGTCGAGCACATCCCGTTCGACGTGGCGGCCGCCGGGCTGGCCGTGCTGGTCATCGACACCAAGGCGCCGCACCGCCACGTCACCGGTGAGTACGCGGCCCGCCGTGCCGCCTGCGAGGAGGCCGCCCGCGTCCTCGGCATCCCCGCCCTGCGCGACGCCACGCCCGACTCGGTCGCCGCCATCACCGACCCGGTCCTCCAGCGCCGGGCGAGGCACGTGGTGACCGAGGACCAGCGCGTAATCGACACGGTGGCCCTGCTCCGCGACGGGCGTGTGCGCGACATCGGGCCACTGATGACCGCCTCGCACACCTCGATGCGCGACGACTTCGAGATCACCGTGCCCGAGGTCGACGCCGCGGTGGAGGCAGCCATCTCCGCCGGTGCCTACGGCGCCCGCATGACCGGCGGCGGTTTCGGCGGCTGCGTGCTCGCCCTGGCCGACACCGACGCGACGGACACTGTGGCCGCGGCGGTCGCAGAGAGCTTCGCGACGCGCGGCTTCGCCCCGCCCGAGCCCTTCGTCGCCATCCCCGGCCACGGCGCCGTCCGCCTATGATCTGTCAGTGTGCTCGCGCGTGGCATTACTCCACTAGGAGGCCTGCTGCAAGGACTAACTCGATGGCAGTCCCAGCTTGTCAAAGAATGCTCGGTTGCGCTCCGTAGCGGCGTTTATAAGCCTGTCGAAAGACAGGACCTCTATGTACGCCTTTGCTGACTCATTAAATCCGAAGTACCCGAGGCCGTCATGAGTCCGCCGGAGATTTGCATACTCGCACCTACTCACTAGTGTCGGCGTGAGGTCAGCCAGGACGTAGCAGAATGCCGGCGAATCCTGAGACGCTGGGATTGGACGTCCCGAAGCCGTCAACACGCCACCACTGCGTACTCGCTTCACATAGTCAAGCGACTGAAGAATTGGGTCCTTGTCCTCTGATGCGTCATTCCGCATCGGCCTCTTAATCTCGACCACGACAATCGACGGCAGCGGCATAGTCTCGCCCTCCGCTGTCAGCACGGGCGTGTCGACGAGCCGCGTTGAGATTATGTCCGGCTCTTTCGTCGACTCGGAACCGGTGATAGGCATGCTCTTGAGCGTCTTGTCAGAGGCGAGGTAGTCGTGGAAGGCGAGTCGTTCGTCGATGATCCACAGATTCGATGCATCAGACCCGATCTCGTCCGAATCTGTGCGCATCGGCATGAGAAGCGAGTGAATAGCGTCTTCTCGGGAGTACTTGCCCTGTCCGTTCATCCTGATGATCTTAAACAGGATGTCGAGAATCACCCTCCGACGGGAGACATACGCCGCAAGATCGGACTGATTGATGTCCTTGACGGCATCAAGATAGCGATTTAGCCGTTCCTGGTACTCCTCCAGGGGGGCAGAACCGGCCTCCGCGAACACCGCCTGCCCCTCAGCGATGGCCTCGGCCTCCAACTTCTGGAGGTTGCGATGCAGCAGAAGTTCGAGGTCCGGGTCCTTGATGGACGGATCCACGGTCACGCCGAGCAACTCGAGCCGGGAGAGGACCGGGCGATACCGAGGCGCGCGGTTACTCACGAACTCATTGACGCGCGCCTTGCCCTCGTTGCGGGCCGCAGCCAGCGGCTCGGAAAGGAGTCGTTCTACCTCTTGCAGCACGCCCGAGCGGATGTCTTCAAGTGAAATATCCTCATCCAGTAACGTGCCACCCAGCCGTTCGTCAATGTCGAAAGCAGTGCGATCGGCGCGGACGTGCGCGTCAAGATAGTCGGACGACAGGTAGCAGACGTACGTAAACTCGGCTGACGTGTCGTCCTTCAGCCGGCCGTACAATCCGGCGATCTTGCCGGTTAGGTTTTCCTCCATGACGACGCGGTTCGCAGCGCACCAGTACAGCCGAGGCGTGGGATTGCGCGTCGAGGACTTGAGGCCGAGGTTGGTCATGTCGAACTTCTTGCCCTTGATGGTGACTGTAGTCGTCGGCAACCCGGAGAAGACAAAGCCATCCATCAACTTGTTGAGGGACACGACCTCATCATCATCTACAACTGTCACCTCAGGAGCGCCGCCGGGTCGGAGGAAGTACCAGATGCAGTGTTCGAACACTTCGCGGGCGATGGCTTCGACGGTCTTTGCCGCGTTCCTTTGGAAGCTGTCTTTGAATCCGTTCAGATGCACAACGGTCCCAGTGTCGCTGAAGCCGTCCGGCGGTTCGATATGCTCGACTTCGCGGTCTACAGAGAACCTGAACTGTCGTGTGCACAGATCGCCGTCTTCATTCTTGTACGCGCTGCGGATCAAAATCCTGTCGAATGCCTTGAGCCAGAGGAGACGGCCCACCCCGCGGCAACCCATTTCGGCCTTGTAGTCGCTGTCCAACGTCTCGAACGAGCCCATGTTGTCTGAGGTGAAGCCCACGCCGTTGTCTTCGACGGCGAAGCCGACGATCCGCTTCAGCGCCGCCCGGCCAGGCCCAGAGGGGCCGAAGTCGAACTCATCCTGCCCGCTCCGTTCGATCGTGACCTGCAGGCGTCCCTGTCCGGTGTCCGAGCCGAAGCGTGCATCGATCGCTTGGAGACCGTTGACGACAGCCTCAAGCAGCGGTAGGAGGGAGTGGCTCTTCGGGAGACTCGTGTTCTGAACCCGACCCACCAGAGACGTGGTGAGCGCCATCATGCCCCCCTTCGACGCTTGGACGTCACAACACTCTATCGGGACGCTCCGACCCACCTCCGGACCTACGCCGTGCTCCGCACCGGAAACTCAGCCAGCACCGTCGGCTAGGTTCGAACTTTGTGACCCTCCGGTTGTAAGCCGTGGGAGGTTTGTCTGACGGGGCCCGGCGAGCCGGGCAGGGGTGAGATTGCCAGCCGCGGAGGGTGAGGCTGCGGGAGCAACGGTCCGGACCCAATGCCACTCAATATAGTTTGATCAAGGCGATGACCTGGACATTCTCCGAGACCACGCGAAGTGTCGGGTTCGGCCGAATCCATGCGCGCGCATGGATTTCCCTGCTCACGCGGGGCAGCCCAGGATAGGCCCGATCTCATGATCGACTTAAGCTGAGTGGCATTGTAGGTCCGGACCACGCGGACGTCGCGGTAGCTCAAACGATCTAGGAGGTCTCGATGATCATCGCGGCGCCGACCGTGCGGTTGGTGGTCTCGTCGATGAGGATGAGGCCGCCCGTGGTGCGGTTGCGGCGGTACTCGTCGGCGAGCAGCGGCACGGTCGTGCGCAGGCGGATGCGGCCGATCTCGTTGAGCGACAGCTGCGTGGCGCTTTCGTCGCGGTGCAGCGAGTTGACGTCGAGCCGGTACTGAAGGCCGCGGACCACGGCGCGGGCGGCCCGGGTCGTGTGCTTGACCGCGTACTTGCCGCCGACGGTCAGCGGGCGGCTCTCGTCCATCCAGCAGACCATCGCCTCGATGTCCTGCGCGACCGCGGGGGCGTTGTGCGGGCGGCAGATCATGTCGCCGCGGGAGATGTCGATCTCGTCTGCGAGCCGCACAGTGACGGACATCGGGGGGTACGCCTCGGCGACCGGGCCGTCGGCGGTGTCGATCGCGGCGATGCGGCTCGTGAAGCCGGACGGCAGCACCATCACCTCGTCGCCGGGCTTGAGCACGCCGGAGGCCACCTGACCGGCGTAGCCCCGGTAGTCGGTGACGGTGGTGGACTGGGGACGGATCACGTACTGCACGGGGAAGCGCACGTCGACCAGGTTGCGGTCGGAGGCGATGTGCACGTGCTCCAGGTGGTGCAGCAGCGACGGGCCTTCGTACCACGGGCTCTTGTCGGAGCGGGTGACGATGTTGTCGCCGTGCAGCGCGGAGATCGGGATGACGGTGAGGTCGGGCGCCTCGAGCTTGGCCGCGAACGAGGTGAACTCGTCGGCGATCCGCTCGTAGACCTCCTGCGACCAGTCGACCAGGTCCATCTTGTTGACGCAGAGGACCACGTGTGGCACGCGCAGCAGCGAGCAGAGGAACGCGTGCCGCCGGGACTGCTCGACCAGCCCCTTGCGCGCGTCGACCAGGATCAGCGCGAGGTCGGCGGTGGAGGCGCCGGTGACCATGTTGCGCGTGTATTGGATGTGGCCTGGCGTGTCGGCGATGATGAACTTGCGCCGGGGCGTCGCGAAGTAGCGGTAGGCCACGTCGATCGTGATGCCCTGCTCGCGCTCGGCGCGCAGGCCGTCGGTGAGCAGCGCGAGGTTGGTGTACTCGTCGCCGCGGGCCAGGCTGACCGCCTCGACGGCCTCGAGCTGGTCGGTGAAGAGCGACTTGGTGTCGTACAGCAGTCGCCCGATCAGGGTGGACTTGCCGTCGTCTACCGAGCCGGCGGTCGCGAACCGCAACAGGTCCATCGTGCGCGGCTCCAGCACGGGCGCGGTCATCAGAAGTAGCCCTCCCGCTTGCGGTCTTCCATCGCGGCCTCGCTCACCCGGTCGTCGCCGCGCGTGGCGCCGCGCTCGGTGATGCGCGTGGCGGCCACCTCTTCGATGACCTTCTCCACCGTGTCGGCGACGGAACGGACGGCGGCGGTGCAGGACGCGTCGCCGACCGTGCGGTAGCGCACCGTCTCGACGAACGGGGTCTCGCCGGCACGCGCCGCCAGGAACTCGTTGACCGCGTAGAGCATGCCGTCACGCTCGATGACCTCGCGCTCGTGTGCGTAGTAGATCTCAGGCAGCGCGAGCCCTTCGCTGGCGATGTAGTGCCACACGTCGAGCTCGGTCCAGTTGGAGAGCGGGAAGACGCGGATCGACTCGCCGGGATGGTGCCGCCCGTTGTAGAGCGACCACAGCTCGGGGCGCTGGTTTTTCGGGTCCCACTGGCCGAAGTCGTCGCGGAAGCTGAACACGCGCTCCTTGGCCCGGGCCTTCTCCTCGTCGCGGCGGGCGCCGCCGAAGAGCGCGTCGAACCGGTACTTTTCCACGGCCGCGAGCAGCACCGGGGTCTGGATGCGGTTGCGCGAGCCGTCGGCGGGCTCGCGCACCAGCCCGGCCTCCAGCGCCTCGGGCACGCTCGCCACGACCAGGTGGAGGGCCAGGTCGGAGACGCGCGTGTCGCGGTAGGCGATGACCTCGGGGAAGTTGTGCCCGGTGTCGACGTGCATCACGGGGAACGGGATCCGCCCCGGCGCGAACGCCTTCTCCGCCAACCGCAGCATCACGATCGAGTCTTTGCCGCCGGAGAAGAGCAGCACCGGCCGCTCCAGCTCGGCGACGACCTCGCGCATGATGAAGATGCTCTCGGCCTCGAGAGCGGCCAGGTGCGAAACCCGGTAGGTCTGCGCCCCGCTCACGGCCGTCCTCGCTTCGCCGCGGGCGGCCGTGAGGCGCCAAGGGCGCTGCACCCGATGGTTCGGTCGCTGCGCTCGCTCACATTCCAGACCTTTCCGATTGGTTTACCCAGGATCACTCTACCTGCAGCTGCCTCCGCACCGCGGCCAGCAACCGAGGGGCGAGATCCTTCCGGCAGACCAGCAGATCCGGCAGGCGGGGATCGGCCTGATTGTATTTCAGCGCGGACCCGTCGATCCGGGAAGCGTGGAGCCCGGTGGCCGTCGCCACAGCCACGGGCGCGGCGGAATCCCACTCGTACTGACCGCCCGCGTGGATGTACCCGTCGACCTCGCCGCTGATGACCGCGGCGATCTTGGCGCCGGCGGACCCCATGGGGACGAGTTCGGCGCGCACCTCGTCGGCGACCGCGCTGAGGAACGCCGGCGGCCGGCTGCGGCTGGCCGCCAGGCGGATCGCGCCACCGCTGGGCGAGGCGAGGCTCGCCGGCGGGTACGCGGGCGGGTAGTCGGTGCCCAGGACCCGGTGCTGCGCCGGCAGCGCCACCGCGCCCGCCGCGAGATTGAGCGGCCCGCTCGCCTCCCGCGCCCAGAGCGCCACGTGCACCGCCCAGTCGGCCCGCCCCTGCTCGGCGAACTCGCGCGTGCCGTCGAGCGGATCAATGATCCACACGCGCTCGGCCCCCAGGCGGGCGGGCGGCCGCGGCCCGTCGCCCTCGACCCACGCCTTGCGCGCGTGGTCGTCTTCCTCGGACAGCACCGCGTCGGCCGGACGCCACCGCGCCAGCTCGGTGCGGATCAGGTCGTGGGAGAGCTTGTCGCCGGCCGACTTGAGCGCCGCCGGGTCTTCGTGGCCGCGCTCGGAGCGCACCTCCAGCAGCAGCTCGCCCGCGCGGGCGGCGAGCCACCGGGCGAACGCGCCGTCGATGACCGGGGGCGCCATCAGTACGCCCCCGCCGACCGGGCCACCGCCGAGACGGTGCGCGCCATGATGACCAGGTCGAACGAGAGCGACCAGTTTTCCACGTATCGCAGGTCCAAGCGGACCGCCTCCTCCCACGGCAGGTCCGACCGACCGGAAACCTGCCACAACCCGGTCATGCCGGGCTTGACCGCGAGCCGGCGCCGGACGTCGTCCGCGTAGACCGCCACCTCCTCCGGCAGCGGCGGGCGCGGGCCCACCAGCGACATCTGGCCGCGTAGCACGTTGAACAGCTGCGGCAGCTCGTCGAGCGACAGCCTGCGCAACCACCGACCGACGGGGGTCACCCGGGGGTCGTCCCGCACCTTGAAGAGCACACCGTCGTGCTCGTTGAGGTGCCGGATCTCCGCGAGCCGCGCCTCGGCGTCGAGGTGCATGCTGCGGAACTTGTACATGACAAAGGGCCGCCCATCTCTGCCGACCCGCACCTGACGGAAGAATACCGGCCCGTCCGAGTCACGACGGATTCGGACGGCGAGAGTCAGCAACAGCGGGGAGAGGAGTGCGAGCAGCAGCGCCGCGCCGACCCGGTCGACGACCTCCTTCACCACCCGCGCACCACCCTCCAGGCGCGGATGCTCGACGTGCAGCATCGGCAGCCCGTCCACCGGCCGGATCGTCGTGCGGTCGCCGGCCACGTCCACCAGCGCACTCGCCACGATCAGGTCGACCTCGTCGCGCTCCAACCGCCACGCCAGCCGCCGCAACGCGTGCCCGTCCAGCTCCGGGCAGGAGAGCACGATCACCGTGTCGGCCGCCGCCGCGTCCACCGCGTCGGCGACGTCGTCGAAGGTGCCGTACACCGGCAGGCCCACGTCACCGTCACCCCCCGCGGGCAGGCACGCCCCGACAACCTCCAAGCCGTGGTACCGCTCGCGGCGCAACTGCCGCGTGATGTGCACGACCGCCAACTCGTGCCCCACCACGATCACGCGGCGCAGGCACTCACCCCGCTCCCGCGCCCGGTGCAGCCGCTTGCGCGCGGCGAAGCGCACCACCAGCGCGGCGACGGTCGCGGCCGGCAGCGCCACCAGCACGTAGAGGCGGGCGGTGGGCAGGTCGAGCGCGTACGACACGACCGCGGCCGCCGCGATCAGGCTCAGCCCCGAACGGATGACCCGCTGGTACTCCTCGGTGCCCACGTACAGGAAGCGACCCTCGTACGTGCGGTGCAGCGCGAGCGTGCCCACCAGCAACACCGGCAGGAGAAGGGAGAGCAGCAGGTACACGCGGTTGTACGAGGTGACCGTCAGGCCGAAGCGCACCTCGAACGCCAGCGCGCCCGCGACCAGCCCGACGAGCACGTCGCCGACGAGCAGTTGGCGTACGTACCGCGACTCCCACGCCGCACGCCGGGGAGGGGCCGCGTGGCGCCCGGGCGTACGCCGCGATGGGCGGACCGGAGGGCGGGACGGGAGCGGTGTCGGGAAGAGATCCAGCTCGTCGTCGACGTCCCACAACTGCCGCACTTTGCCCCCCGTCGATCGCGTTCCTCGTGACCAACGCGCCGAACGGTCTGAGCGTCACGCTTTGCCCTACTTTGCGCGGCTACGCGCTCCCCGGTCGCCCGCGAGGCTCACTCCCCGACACCGCGCGCGTTGTAGGCGTTCTGGGCGACCTCCACCCCGCGGGTGACAACCGTCTCGACAACGTCAGCCGCCCGATCGACCAGGAACTCGAGCTCCTTGCGCTCCGCCGAGGAGAAGTCGGACAGCACGAAGTCGGCCGGATCCTGCCGACCCGGCGGACGCCCGATGCCGAACCGCACACGCACGTAGTCTTTGCTCCCCAACGACTTCGACATCGAACGCAGACCGTTGTGGCCGCCCTCGCCACCACCGACCTTCGCGCGCACCGTCCCGTACCCGAGATCCAGCTCGTCATGCACGGCGATGATGTTGCCGACGGGAATCTTGTAGAACTGGGCGAGCGCGGCCACCGGCCCGCCGGACAGGTTCATGTACGTCAACGGCTTCGCCAGCACCACCTGCGGGCCGCCCGGCGCGAGGCGCCCCTCGCCGACCTCGGCCACCGCCCGCTTGTGCCGCCCGAGCCGCACACCGATCCGCCCCGCGATCAGGTCGGCGACCATGAAGCCGACATTGTGCCGGTTACCCGTGTACTCCCGCCCCGGGTTGCCCAGCCCGACCACAAGAAAGCGCTCGTCCATCCTGGATCCCTCATACACGGAAGGGGGCCCGTGTGGGGCCCCCTCCGACAGCCTGTGCGATCAGGCCGACGCGGCGGCCTCGGTCGGCTGCTCCTCGGCGGCGGCCTCCTCGCCAGCGGCCTCCTCGGCTGCCTCGGCCGCCTCGGCGGTCTCGCCCTCCAGCTCCTCGGCGCTCGGCGCCACGGTGATCAGGGCGATGACCAGCTCGGGGTCGGCGGCCAGCTCGGCGCCACGCGGCAGCTTGACATCCGCGGCGGCGATCCGGGAGCCGGCCTCCAGGCCCTCGATCGAAGCCTCGAGGTGCTCGGGCAGGTGCAGCGCCTCGGCGGTGATCGAAAGCGTGGTGCTCTCGGTCACGACCAGGGTGCCCCGGGCCGCCTCACCGGTCAGCTGCACGGGAACGTCGACGGTCACCTTCTCGCCGCGACGCACGATCAGCAGATCGACGTGCTCGAAGGTGTCCTTGATCGGGTCACGCTGGATCGCCTTCGGCAGCGCCAGCGTGGCACCGCCGCCGACGATGTCGATCGCGAAGACCTGGTTGAGACCGCCGTGGCGGATCGCGGCGGCGAACTCACGAGCGGGAAGCGCGATGTGCTGCGGCTTCTCGCCATGGCCGTAGAGGACGGCGGGCACTTTGCCGGCCCGACGGGTGCGACGGGCACCGCCCTTGCCGAACTCGGTGCGGGGCTCGGCGCTGATCTTTACCTCGGACACGGGAGTACTCCTGATGTTTCGTCTTGCTGCATGAGGTCGGCGGTGCCGGGCGGGGGCGCGCGCGGGGCAGGGCCCGGAGCACCGCGTCGATCACGGTGCGCCATGCGGTAGGCGCTGTGTCAGCAGCAGCCCGCAGGACACCCTCGCCGTGGCAACCGATCCAGTCTAGCGGAGACAGCCACTGCGATCCCTCGGGGTACTACCCCTCTAGCTCAATCCGCCAAACAAGGTCGTAACGGAACCGTCATCGAAGACCTCCCGGATCGCCCGCGCCAACAACGGCGCGATCGACAGCACGGTGATCTTGTCGAGCCGCTTCTCCGGCGGCAGCGGCAACGTATTGGTCACCACCAGCTCGCTGATCCGGCTGTTCTTCAACTTCTCGGTCGCCGGGTCGGAGAGGAGCGCGTGCGTCGACGCCACCACCACGTCGGCGGCCCCCGAGTCGTACAGGATGTCGGCCGCCCGCGTGATCGTGCCGCCCGTATCGATCATGTCGTCGACGATCAGGCAGACCCGGCCCTCCACGTCGCCCACCACACGATTGGCAACCACCTGGTTGGGCTTCAGCGGGTCACGCGTCTTGTGAATGAACGCCAGCGGGCAACCACCGAGCCGGTCGGTCCACCGCTCCGCCACGCGCACACGACCCGAATCCGGCGCGACCACCGACAGCGGGCGCCCCGCGTACTTGCGCTCCACGTACCCCGCGAGCGTGTCCATCGCGAAGAGGTGGTCGACCGGGCCGTCGAAGAAGCCCTGGATCTGCGCCGTGTGCAGGTCGACCGTGAGAATCCGGTTGGCCCCCGCGGTCTTCAGCAGATCCGCCACCAGGCGCGCCGAGATCGGCTCGCGGCCACGGTGCTTCTTGTCCTGCCGCGCGTACGGGTAGAACGGCAACACCACCGTGATGCGCTTGGCCGAGCCACGCTTCAACGCATCGATCATGATGAGGGTCTCCATGACCCACTTGTTGACGCCCTGCGAAATCGACTGCACCACAAACGCGTCCGAGCCACGCACGGACTCCCGGTAGCGCACAAAAATCTCACCGTTGGCGAAGTCGTACGCGTCGGTCGGGGTCGGTGCCACCCCCAAAGCCGCACCGATCTCGTCGGCAAGCTCCGGAAAACCACGGCCTGAGAAGAGCATCAGGCTCTTGCGATTTTCCGCGACGATGCTGCCCATCGGCAATCCGCTCCCGTGGGTCGGTGGGTTCAACGAGTCACTCGGTTGCAGTATCTCCCGAGGTCAACCCATCTCGCCCGGCATCGCCCCCGTCGTGCGCAGTCTCACCCCGCGCCACTCTTGCGCGGGCGGCCGCCTCAGCCGATGGGGTACCCGGACGCTTACGCTCGGTCCATCCCTCGAACGTGCGCTGCGACCCGCTCGACACCGACAGCGCGCCCGGCGGCACATCCTCCCGCACCACCGTGCCCGCGCCCGTGTACGCGCCATCGCCCACCTCGACCGGCGCCACGAACATGTTGTCCGAGCCCGTACGCGCGTGGCTGCCGATCACCGTGCGGTGCTTGGACACACCGTCGTAGTTGACGAACACCGAGGCCGCGCCGATGTTGGTGTGCTCGCCGATCGTCGCGTCGCCCACGTACGACAGGTGCGGCACCTTCGAGCCCTCACCGATCTCCGCGTTCTTCGTCTCCACGAACGTGCCCACCTTCGCCCTGCGGGCCAGCCTCGTGCCCGGGCGCAGGTACGCGTACGGCCCCACACCGGCGCCGGCACCGACCTCCGCGCCGATCGCGTGCGTACGCACCACCGAGGCGCCCTCGCCCACCGCTGTGTCGATCAGCGTCGTATCCGGCCCCACCGTCGCGCCCGCCGCCACCGACGTCGTGCCACGCAGCTGCGTACCCTGGTCGACCACCGCGTCGCGCCCCAGCTCCACCGTCACGTCGATCCACGTCGTCGCCGGATCCAGGATCGTCACACCGGCCCGCATCCAGGCCCGGTTGACCCGGTCACGCAGCAGTGCCCGGAGCGTGGCCAGCTCCGCCCGGTCGTTGCAGCCCAACGTCTCCGTGGCGTCCGCGGCCACGTGAACGCCCACCGCCCGGCCGTCGGTCGCCAGCAGCCCGAAGACGTCCGTGAGGTACTCCTCGCCCTGGTCGTTGTCGGTCGACAACTTGCCCAACGCCGCACGCAGCAACGCGCCGTCGAACGCGTAGATACCCGCGTTGATCTCACGGATCGCGCGCTGCTCAGCGGACGCGTCGCGCTCCTCGACGATCCGCTCCAGCCGCCCCGACTCGTCGCGCACGATCCGGCCCAGCCCGGTCGGGTCGGCGACCTCGGCGGCGAGCACCGTCGCGGCCAGGCCCCCCGCCTCGTGCGCCGCGACGAGGTCGCGCACCGTCTCCGGCCGCAGCAGCGGTACGTCGCCGTTGAGCACGACGACCGTGTCGCCCGGGTCGCTCGTCGCCTCCAGCGCGATGCGCACCGCGTGGCCGGTGCCGTGCTGAACAGCCTGGAGCACCGGCTCGGCGGCCGGGGCCACCTCGGCCAGGTGCGCCTCCACCTGCTCGGCACCGTGGCCCACGACGACCAGCGTGCGGCGCGCGGCGAGCCCACCGGCGGCGGCGAGGACGTGGCCGACGAGGGTGCGGCCGAGGAGCGGGTGCAGCACCTTCGGAAGCGCCGACTTCATCCGCTTGCCCTCACCGGCGGCAAGGACGACGACGGTGCGGGACTGCGAGGAGGTCACGAGCTAGCTCCCTCAGGGGTGGCTGTGGGGTTGCGGCCTCATGGTAGTCGCGCGCGGGTCGGCCGGCTCCGCGGCCCCAATGTCGCGATTTGGACATTTCATGAAAGCTCGGCTGCCAGGACTCGAACCTGGAACATACGGACCAAAACCGCAGGTGTTGCCAATTACACCACAGCCGAAGGTTTGCGGTAGTCAGCCTAGCGTTCGCCAGATCGCGAAAGGAAACCGCTCCTCTCTTCCAACGCCTTGAAGACCCCTGCCATCACACCGTCGACGCGCGCGTAGAGCAGGCGCCCGTTGGGCACGTCGATCACCAGGCAGCCGCGGTAGTCAGGCCCCTTGTTTCGCCGGGTCGTCGAGGGTTTGTGTCGCTTGATCGTGGGTCGGCGCATCAGGTCGGCGTCGACCCCGACCCGCTCGGCCCACCAGCGCGATGCCGCCTCGGCGTCAGCCGACTCATGGATGCTGACCCGGTAGGTCAGGCGGTCGACTTGGAGACGCCGAGCGCGAGGGCGATGTCGTTGACCGACCGCCCTTCGGCGCGCAACTCCTCGGCGCGCGCCCGCAGCTCGTCCTTGGCGTTGGGACGGCGCGTCCAGGCCGGTGGTGGTACGCCGCGGAGCAGCTCGTTGAGCAGGTCTCTGCTCACGCCGAGCCGTTCGCGGATCTGGCGGGTCGACAGCTCTTCGTCGGTGCGTAGGCGCCGCGCCTCGGCGGCGAGGGGGTGCGTCATGCCGAGGACGCTAGGCGGGCCTACGAGGGCGCGGGTTCCCTTGTCCACAGCCGATTTACAGGAAGGAAAAGGAATGAGCCACTGTCAGACTACGGTTCCGTAAGTTACGGTGACGTAGGCGTAGCTTTACTCACCCCGGACGTCCGAAGCCACACTCAGCTCAGCGAGGTGCCATGACCACCGCCACCCTCGACGACACCCCTGTCAATGCTCCCAAGCCGCTCACCGACGGCACACAGTCCAAGGGCATCCTGATCGGCCTGTGGGCGTTCGTGGTGATCCCGTTCCTCGCCGTCTTCGCCGCCGTGCCGATCGCGTGGGGCGGTTGGCTCACCTGGACCGACGTGGCGATCTTCGCGGTCATGTACACGGTGTCCGGGCTCGGCATCACGGTCGGCTTCCACCGTTACTTCACGCATGGGTCGTTCAAGGCGAAGCGGTGGTTGCGGTTGTCGCTGGCGGTGGCCGGCTCGTTCGCGGTCGAGGGCAACATCACCCAGTGGGTGGCGGATCACCGCCGGCACCACATGTTCTCGGACGTCGAGGGTGATCCGCACTCGCCGTGGCGCTTCGGCACCGGCTTCTGGGCGCTCCTGAAGGGCCTGTGGTTCGCGCACATGGGCTGGCTGTTCAACCGCGAGTTGTCCAACCGTGACCGGTTCGCCCCCGACCTGGTGGCCGACAAGGACATCAACCGGATCGACCGGCTGTTTCCGCTGCTGGTGACGATCTCGATGGTCGCGCCCGCGGCTGCCGGTGGGCTGCTGACCTGGTCGTGGCAGGGCGCGCTGACCGCGTTCTTCTGGGCGGGTCTGGTGCGTGTGGGCCTGCTGCACCACATCACCTGGTCGATCAACTCGATCTGCCATGTGTACGGTGAGCGCCCGTTCGAGGTGCGCCAGGGCGATCGTGCCTCCAACTTCTGGCCGCTGGCGATCCTGTCTTTCGGTGAGAGCTGGCACAACCTGCACCACGCCGACCCGACCTGTGCCCGTCACGGCGTGCTGCGCGGTCAGATCGACATCTCGGCGCGCACGATCTGGATCTTCGAGAAGGTGGGCGCGGCGTCGAATGTGCGCTGGCCGAAGCCGGAGCGCATCGCGGCGAAGCTGGTTAAACCGACGTCGTGACTGAGAGCCTGAGCACCAACGGGGCGGCGCCGGTCAAGACCGGTAGCCGGGTGCGGATGTCCGCGGCTCAGCGGCGCGAGCAGCTCATCGCGATCGGCCGCCAGCTTTTCGCGGAGCGTGGGTTCGACGCGACCTCCATCGAGGAGGTCGCGTCTCGCGCGAAGGTCTCGAAGCCGGTGGTGTACGAGCACTTCGGCGGCAAGGAGGGCCTCTACGCGGTGGTGGTCGACCGCGAGGTGCGTGCGTTGCTCGACCGCATCACGAACGCGTTGACCGCCGGTCACCCTCGCGAGTTGCTGGAGCAGGCGGCGCTGGCGTTGCTGGACTACATCGAGTCGGAGACCGACGGCTTCCGTGTGCTGGTGCGGGAGTCGCCGCTGATGTCCGCGACGGGCAACTTCAGCAGTGTGCTCAACGATGTGGCGCACCAGGTCGAGCACATACTGGGCGCCGAGTTCAAGACGCGTGGATACGACCCGAAGCTGGCCGAGCTCTACTCGCAGGCGCTGGTGGGCATGGTGGCGCTGACCGGCCGGTGGTGGCTGGAGGTGCGCAAGCCGCGCAAGGACACGGTGGCCACGCATCTGGTCAATCTCGCGTGGAACGGCCTGTCGCACCTGGAGGCGAAGCCGGCGCTGCTCACTCGCCAGACGAAGTAGGCGTCGGCACCGCGTTGCGGCGGTAGCGTTCCTCGGCTTCGACGTCTTCGGAGGTGCCGACCTTGTCGTAGAGGCCGGCGGTGAGGACGAGCAGGCCGAAGACGAACGAGACGATCACGTTCGTCATCGAGAAGTTGAGGATGTTGGCGTCGGTGCGCAGCACTATCAGCATGGCCAGCCCGCCGAGGATGAAGATCAGGCCGCCGGCCAGGTTGATCAGGTGTTCGACGTTGTTGCCGATGAGCGCGCCGACGAACAGCACCGCGCCGTAGAGGGTCGACACGATGGAGAAGGCCAGGTTGGTGCGCAGGCCGAGCACTGTCACGTCGCCACGGTCGAAGAGCGGATCACCCCAGGTCTGGGTCAGGCTGATGATCCCGAACACCAGGATGTAGAGGCCGATCAGTCCGGCGAGCGTGCGGTACAGCGGTCGCATTGGATGGTTGACCGGGATGTGCGCCATAGCTGGATTGTCGCCCGGTGGCGGCGTCCCCGCAGCCGCTACGGCGCATCGCCGCAGCGGCCTCACTCCAGGAGGAGTCGTGCCTCCCGCGAGGCCCGCGCCTGCTCGTCGGTGCCGACCTTGCCGTACATGCCGGCCATCAGCAGCACCAGGCCGATCACCATCGCCACGATGACGGTGGACATGGTGAAGTTGAGGTAGTTGGCGTCGGTGCGCATCACGGCGAGGGCCGCGAGGCTGAGCGCGGCGAACCCGTAGCCGAACCACTTGTTGATCGCGGCGTCGATGTTGCGGCCGAGTGCGGTGCCGATCAGCAGGATCAGCCCGAGGGCGATGGAGATGACCGAGTAGCCGAGGTTGGTGCCCTGCCAGAGCGCCTCGGTGTCGGTCTGGGCGAAGAACTCGTCGCCGCTCGTCTCGATCAGCCCGAGCACGCCGAAGACGATCAGGTAGAGGCCGGTCAGCCCGCCGAGCGCACGGTAGGTCGGCCGCAGCGGGTGATTGACGGGAAAGTGCGCCATGGCCCGTGATTGTGGACCATCGCTCCGAGGTGCCGCCGGGCAGCCCCTCTCTCAGTGATCTGGCACCTGCTCGGCGAGCGCCAGCCAGGCTTCCTCCGCCTCGGCTCGTTCCGCCTGTACGGCCTTCAGTCGCGCGTCGAGATCGGCGATCTTGGCGTAGTCGGTGGCGTTGCGGGCCATCTCGTCGTGCAGCCCCGCCTCCCGCTGCTCCAGCTTGGCGACGGTGCGTTCGAGGCGGGCCAGCTCCTTGCGGGCGGCGCGTGCCTCGCCGGCGGAGGGGCGGTCGGGGGTCGGCGCCGCCGGAGGTGCCTCGCGGGTCGGGCGGGCGTCGGGCAGCGACGCGAGGTACTCCTCGACGCCGTTGGGGAGGTGGCGTAGCTGCCCGTCGCCCATCAGCGCGTACACGGTGTCGGTGACCCGTTCGACCAGGTAGCGGTCGTGGCTGGCGACCACGAGCGTGCCGGGCCAGCTGTCGAGGAGGTCTTCGAGCGAGGCGAGCGTGTCGGTGTCGAGGTCGTTGGTGGGCTCGTCGAGGAGGAGGACGTTGGGCTCGCCGGCGAGCAGGCGCAGCATCTGGAGGCGCCGCCGCTCGCCGCCGGAGAGGTCGGCGACGTGTGTCCACACGCGACGGTCGGTGAACCCGAACACCTCGGCGAGCTGGGCCGCGGACAGCTCGCGGTCGCCGAGCTTGACCCGCTTGGCGACCTCCTCGACCGCCTCCAGCAGGCGGAGGTTGCCGGGAAGCTCGGCCAGCTCCTGGGAGAGGAAGGCGGTGCGCACGGTGGAGCCGACCCGGAACGTGCCTCCGGTCGGCTCGAGCCGCTGGGCGAGCAGCCGCAGCAGTGTGGTCTTGCCGGCACCGTTGGCGCCCAGCAGCGCGATGCGGTCGCCCGGCCCGACCTGCCAGGTGACCTGGTCGAGGATGGTTTTGGGGCCGGCGTGGAGGGTGACGTCGGCCAGGTCGTACACCTGCTTGCCGAGCCGCGCGGTGGCGAGCCGGCGGAGGGAGACGGTGTCGCGGGGCGGCGGTACGTCGGCGATGAGCGCGTTGGCCGCCTCGATCCGGAAGCGGGGTTTGGAGGTGCGGGCGGGCGGGCCGCGGCGCAGCCAGGCGATCTCCTTGCGGAGAAGGTTCTGCCGGCGGGCCTCGACGGCGGCGGCGACCCGTTCGCGTTCGGCGCGGGCGAGCGTCCAGGCCGCGAAGCCGCCCTCGTACGCCCGGACGGTCTGGTCGGCGACCTCCCAGGTGGCGGTGCAGACCGCGTCGAGGAACCACCTGTCGTGGGTGACGACCACGAGCGCGCCGCGCCGGGTGGTGAGGTGGCGGGCGAGCCAGTCGACGCCGGCGACGTCGAGGTGGTTGGTGGGCTCGTCGAGGATGAGCAGGTCGGCGGCGCGTACGAGCAGTGCGGCGAGCGCGACCCGCCGCCGCTCGCCGCCGGACATCGGCCCGACCGGCTGGTCCAGGCCGAGGTGGGGCATGCCAAGACCATCAAGGATGGAACGGACACCGGCGTCTCCGGCCCACTCGTGCTCGGCGGCGAACCCCTCGCCCAGCCAGGCGGTGCCGATCACGACGTCGTGGACGGTGGCGTCGGCGGCGAGTTCGAGTGTCTGCGGCAGCCACGCCACTCGCAGGTCGCGCCGGTGGGTGACCCGTCCGGCGTCCGGCTCTTCGAGCTTGGTGAGCAGGCGCAGCAGCGTGGACTTGCCGGCGCCGTTGAGCCCCACCACGCCCACGCGGTCGGCGTCGTCGAGCCCGAGGGATACGTCGGTAAGGAGGGGGCCGGCCGCGCCGTACCCCTTGGACACCCGGTCCAGGTTGACGATGTTGGCCATCAGATGACGCGGGCTCCGGGCACAGGGCCGTGGGCGGTGCGGGCCGAACGGCACACCTCGGCGGCGGTCAGGTCTTCGGCGATGCGCGTGGCGTGTGGCCCGTCGGTGGCGAGGAAGACGCAGGTCGGGCCCGACCCGGAAACGAGACCGGCGAGCGCGCCCGCGGCGTGGCCGGCCTTGAGCACGTCGGCGAGGCCGGGGCGCAGCGAGAGCGCGGCGGCCTGGAGGTCGTTGTCGAGCGCGGCGCCGAGCACGGCCGGGTCGCGCTGCCGCAGGGCGGCGAGCAGCCGGTCGGCGCCGCCGAGCAGCGGGTTGCTCGCGTGGCCGGGGAGGCGGGCGGCCTCGCCGGTGTCGCGCAGCCGGTCGAGCTCGCGGTAGACGTCGGTCGTGGAGAGGCCACCGTCGGCGATCGCCACGACCCAGTGCCACGAGCTGGGGCGGGCGAGCACGGGGCTGACCGCTTCCCCCCGGCCGGTGCCGAGGGCGGTGCCGCCGTAGACCAGGAAGGGCACGTCGGAGCCGATGTCGGCGGCGACGGTGGCTAGCTCGTCGCGGGAGAGGCCGAGCCCCCAGAGCGCGTCGCAGGCGACGAGCGCGGCGGCCGCGTCGGCGCTCCCGCCGGCGAGCCCGGCCGCGAGCGGGATCTGCTTGCGCAGGTGGAGGCGGGCGTGGGCGGGGACCTTGGCGTGCGCGGCGAGGGCGCGGGCCGCGCGGATCACCAGGTTGCTCTCGTCGAGGGCCAGCTCACCGGCGCCCTCGCCCTCCATCGTGAGCGTGAGCGTGTCACCCCGGCGGGCGGTCAGCTCGTCGTAGAGCGAGATGGCGTGGTAGACGGTGCTCAGCTCGTGGTAGCCGTCCGGCCGCACCGGACCGACGCCCAGGTGCAGATTGATCTTCGCCGGCACGCGCACCTTCACCGGCCCGGACGCCGCCAGGCGCGGCCGGTCCAGCTCCTCGTCCGGCCGCCAAGCCTCCGTCACGGAGTGATGTCCTGGACGGGGAGGCGGATCTCGAACGGCCGGTCGAGCACCAGCTCCTCGGTGGTGTCGGCGACGAGCTTGTAGGAGTCGCCGACCAGCTCAGGCGTCCACATCGCCCGGGCACCAGGCTCGACAGGCTGCGCGCTCATCGCCTACACCTCCTCACGGGCACCTCGTCAGACTACTCGGCGGCCCGGCTCGGTACGGGTGCGGCAAGCGCTATGGCGGCGAACTGATCCACTGTCAGTGCCTCGCCACGCGCTCCCGGGTCGACCCCAGCGGCCACCAGCACCGCCTCGGCCCGGTCGGCGCCGCCCGCCCAACCGGCCAGCGCGGCGCGGAGGGTCTTGCGGCGCTGGGCGAACGCGGCGTCGACGACGGCGAAGACCCGCTCGCGGGGGCCGGCGGGCGGCTCCCGCTTGGTGAAGGCGACAAGGCCGGAGTCGACGTTGGGCACGGGCCAGAAGACGCTCGGCGGTACGCGGCCGGCGGTGCGCGCGCTCGCGTACCAGGCGAGCTTGACCGAGGGCACGCCGTAGACCTTGGAGCCAGGGCCGGCGACCAGCCGGTCGGCGACCTCCTTCTGCACCATCACCAGCCCGTGCCGCAGGCTCGGCAGCTCGGCGAGCAGGTGGAGGACGACCGGGACCGCCACGTTGTACGGCAGGTTGGCCACCAGCGCGGTCGGCGGCGGGTCCAGCTCGGCGGCGGTGATCCGGAGCGCGTCGGCGTGGTGGACCGTGAGGTTGCCGGGATGGCCGGCGGTCTCGGCGAGCGCACCGGCCAGCGCCGGATCGATCTCCACCGCGTGCACGTGGCGGGCGGCCGGCAGCAGGCCGAGCGTGAGCGACCCCAGGCCCGGCCCCACCTCCACCACCACGTCGCCGGCGGCGAGTCCGGCGGCGGAGACGATGCGGCGCACGGTGTTGGGGTCGTGCACGAAGTTTTGCCCGAGCCGCTTGGTGGGCGCGACCCCCAGCCGCGTGGCCAGCTCCCGGATCTCCGCCGGGCCGAGCAGGTCGGCTACCACGGCCCGAAGACGCGGTCGCCGGTGGCGGAGATCTCGGCGCAGAGCTCGTCGAGGTCGGCCCCCGTCGCCTCGGCCAGGCCGCGCACGGTCAGCGGGATGAGGTACGAGGCGTTGGGGCGCCCCCGGTACGGCATCGGCGTCAGGTAGGGCGCGTCGGTCTCCACCAGCATCTGCTTGATCGGGGTGACCCGGGCCGCGTCGCGCAGGGCCACCGCGCTGGCGAAGGTGACCGTGCCGGCGAAGCTGAGCAGGTAGCCCCGGCGCACGCACTCGGCCGCGAAGTCGGCGTCGCCGGAGAAGCAGTGCAGCACCACCGTCTCCGGCGCGCCCTCCTCGTCGAGGACGCGCAGCACGTCGGCGTGCGCGTCGCGGTCGTGGATGACCAGCGGCTTGCCGTGGCGCTTGGCGATCGCGATGTGCGCCCGGAAGCTCGTCTCCTGCGCCGTCCGTCCCTCGTCGCCGGTGCGGAACGTGTCCATCCCGGTCTCGCCGATGCCGCGTACGCGCTCGTCGGCGGCCAGCCCTTCGATCACGCGCAGGGCCTCGTCGAGGTCGCCGAGGCGGGGCGCCTCGTTGGGGTGGAGCGCCACGGTGGCGACGATCGCGGGGTGCCGGGCGGCGACCTCGACGCCCCAGCGCGACGACTCGACGTCGACGCCCACCTGCACCAGCCGGTCGACGCCGGCGGTCGCGGCGAGCGCCACGAACTCGTCGACCCCGCCCGGCGCGCCCTCCTCGGCCACCGTGATGTCCAGGTGCGTGTGGCTGTCGATCACCGGCACCGGCAGCGGCTCAGGTGCCGGTGGGAACTCTCCCTGGCGCTGGCGTCGCGAACTCCTCATCGCGCTCAGCATCCCACGCGCCGCGCGGTCGCCATGACCGGGAGCCCACCGGCCCGTCCAGCGAATTACGGGCGTGTCGTGCCTGGTGTCACAGGTAGGCGTAACCCTGCGTTCACCCGGGGGCACACGCTGCACCCTATTGTCGAGCAGGTGACAGTGACCCCGTCGACCGCGCAGCCGCACATGGCTGGGGCCGGGCTGCACGTCACCTACGAGGGCGTCGTCTACGCGGCCGAGGAGATCGCGCACGGCGCGGCATACGAGCTGTTCAGCGTCGATCCGGCCGATGGTTTCGAGCGCAACCCCCGCCCCGGCGCCGCGCACCCGTGGCACCGCTTCGTGCACGTCACCGAGGTGACCGCGGTGCAGGGCCTGCGGGCCGACGTGCCCGAAGGGCTGGAGGCGCCGCTCCTCGTGCCGCTCAACCGGGCACGCGGCTGGCACGACATCCACGCGCTCAGCCAGTCGCCGGCTTACGCGCACGACCCGACGGTCGGCGGCATCCGGCGCACCGCCGCGATCCGGCGTGGCACCCGCATGGTCAAGGTGCTCTCCGCCCGCCAGCTCTCCGGCTATCTGCGGGGTTGGCTCCCGCACGGGTTCTGCTACCGCGAGCACGACATCGCCCACCTGCGCACGCCCTCGGCCCTCGCGCTGCTCCGCACCGACTCCGACTCGGCCCGCGACGACCCGGATGTGACCTTCGCGATCCGGTGGCGGGCCGCCGATCCGCAGGATTTCGAGATCCCGCTCGGCGACAACCACCGTGGCCTGGCCGGCATGCCGTCGCACGACCGCATGGGCGCGCCGGTGCTCGGCACCGGTTTCACCCCGAGTGGGCGCTTCGTCATCCCCGAGTGGGTCACCACCGACCTCGCCGACCTGCCGCTGCCGGCCAATGCCACGCTGCTGGCCTACACGCCCGACGGCACCGAGGTCGTGCTCTACACCTACCAGCCGGAGCAGCGGGGCTGGCTGCGCATGGTCGGCCCGCAGTGGCGCCACCTGCTGGCCGGAGTGCCCGACATCGCGCCCGAGCAGGAGTACGTGCCGAGTGACGAGAAGGCCAAGTCGACCCGGCTGGTGGGGCGCTACCGAGGCCAGGAGTACGAGGCGGTGGCCGACCCGCCCGGCGAGTTCCGCGTGCTGGCGATGACGCGGGCGGCCCGCTATCCGGTCGAGGCGCTGGCCCGCCGCGCCGCCTTCGCGCGGTGGCGGGGCGCCGACTGCCTGGTGCTGCGGCAGGAGTCGGGCTGGACCCGCCTGCGCCTCTGCCGACCCGACCCCGACAGCGTGGCGGCGCTCGGCGCGCAGTGCTACGAGCGGGGCATCTACGAGGCGTGGGCGCCGGCCGCCGAGATCGCCGACCACCGCGTGGTCAACCTGGAGTACAGGCTCACCTGAGCCCCACGACCCGCAGGATCTCCTCCAGCGGCATCGCCCGCACCGCCGTGCGCACCAGGTCGACCGTCCAGCCGGGCAGGTCGCCACGCTGGTCGACGTCGTCGAGCGCCTTGTCGACCGCGGCCCGCACCGTGCGCTCGACGGTCGGCGGATCCCACTCCAGCTCGGCGAAGCCCGGCTGCCCGGCGAGCGCGAGCAGGAAGCGCTCGCGGGACAGGCCCAGCTCGCACGCGGCGCCGTGCAGCGCGCCGTAGGCGACGCGCTGGACCAGCGCATCGACACCATCACCGGGGTACGGGTCGGCGGGCGCGGCGCACGGGTCGGTCTCCTGGTAGCGGCCGTAGTCACGGGCGCCGGCGGCCGCCTCGGCGCCGACCAGGACGGGCCCGACCAGGACGAGAGCGGCAAGGATCGCCGTGGGGGCGGCACGCCGGCGCGCGTACCCCATGGGCTGTTGGCGGACCGCGAAGGCCGCGAGGACGGTGAGGAGGGCGAGCGCGGCGGCGGCCAGGAAAGCCGGGCGGAACGCCCGGGTGAGCACGGCGCTGAGCCGGTGGTCGACCTCCCTGACCACGGCGGTGGTGGTCTCGCCGCGGTTGGCGGTGTCGACGGCGGCGGCCAGGTCGGGCACCGCACCGCGCGGCGCCTCGGCGAACGTGTCGCGCACCGACATCGCGAGCTGGAGCTTGTCCTGCACCGGCATGCGCGCGTCGAGCAGCACGGCGGTGCCGGTGACGACCGCCCGCTGCGCGCCGTCGGTGAGCGAGCTGGCCAGCAGCGGCGCGATCACCACGAGGCCGAGCACCAGGCCGGCGTGCTTGGCGGCGACCACCGAGCCGCCGGAGCGCACGAGCGGGCCGCCGGCGGGCACCGCGGCCGAGGAGAGCACGCGCGCGACCACGCCCGACCCGGCCCCGCACAGGAAGAGCGCGGCCGCGGCCCAGCCCAGGCTCGCCGACGGCAGGAACGCCAGCCCGAGCAGCCCGAGGCCGAGCGCGAGCGTGCCGCCCACCACCCGGACCCCCGCCCCCGCGCCCGCGGTCACGCGGCCGGCGAGCACCGTGCCGGCCGGCAGCGCCATCATCACGAACGCGGCCGCGAGCGGGCTGTAACGCCAGATCTCGACGAGCAGGAGCACACCGAGGAAGAGGGCACCGACCAGCCCGGCGAAGAGCGTCAGGTAGCCGCCGATGGCCCAGAGCGGGCTGCGGCCGGCGGGCTCGTCACTCGCCGGCTCGAGCGCCGGCGCCGGCCACAGCGCGATCACCGCCAGCGCCAGCAGCGCCACCGGCACCTGGGCGATAAAGATCACCCGCCAGTCGAACGCCTCCGTGAGCGCGCCGCCCAGCGCCGGCCCGACCGCCAGCCCGGCGGTGGCCGCGCCGCTCCACAGCCGCCGGCCCCGCTCGCGACCCGAGTGCGCGCTGAGCAGCTCGAGCGCGCCGGCGAGCAGCGCGGCCGCCCCGATGCCCTGGACCACGCGGCCGGTGAGCAGGCCGCCGAGCGAGCCGGTGATGCCGCACCAGGTGGAACCGGCGGCGAAGAGCGCCACCCCGCCCAAGGTGAGTGGCGTGGTCGGCAGCCACCGGCGGGCCAGCACCAGAGCCACCGCGGCCACGGTCACCGCCACCGCGTAGCCCGTCAGCACCCACGAGACGCCGACGATCGTCGTGTCGAACCGCGCGTAGATCGCGGGCAGGGCCAGCGCGACGATCGAGGCATCGGCGAACGCCAGTGCGACGACGCCGGTCAGCGCGGTGGCCGGGATCCTCACGCCAGCCAGTCTCTCGGCTGCGCACCCCCGCGCGACACCCTGAATTGTCCCCTAGGGCGTGTCTGGTGGATCTTGTGGGTGCGAGGCGAGGTCCAGGCGGCGGTCCGGTGGTGCCGGGCGGAAGGTCGCATACCGGTGTTGTATGTGGCCTTTCGTCCGGTGCCGCCGGGCGCCGTCTGGGCCCGCCGCAGCCCCGCAAAGATCCACCAGACACGCCCTAGTTCGCGGGGTCCAGGCGGGCCAGCTCCTCGTCGACGATCGACGGGTCGAGCTTGCGGAAGACCGGCTTCGGTGGGGCCAGCGCCCGGCCCGCCTCGACCGGCACCGACTCCCACCGCGCCCCGGTCGAGTAGTCGCCGGTCAGGATCGGGTAGGCCGGGCCGCCGTCGAGATCCTCCACCTCGACGATCGACGGCATCGGGGCGTGCACACCGGTGCCGCCCAGCAACTCGTGCACCTTCTGCGCGCTGTGCGGCAGGAACGGCGTGAGCAGGGTGTTGCAGTCGCTCACCGCCTGGAGCGCCACGTGCAGCACCGTGCCCATCCGCGCCGGGTCGTCCTTCATCTTCCAGGGCGCCTGGTCGGAGAGGTACTTGTTGGCCTCGCCCACGACCCGCATCGCCTCGGTGATCGCCTGCTTCTGGCGGTGCTTCTCGATCAGGCTCCCGACGCTGCCATAGGCCGCCCGCGCCGTCTCCAGCAGCGCGCGGTCTTCGGCGGTCAGCTCGCCGGCGGGCGGGATGGCGCCGAAGTTCTTGGCGGCCATCGAGATCGAGCGGTTGACGAGGTTGCCCCAGCCGGCCACCAGCTCGTCGTTGTTGCGCCGCAGAAACTCGGCCCAGGTGAAGTCGGTGTCCTGGCTCTCCGGCCCGGCCACCGCGATGAAGTAGCGGAGGGCGTCGGCGTCGTACCGCTCCAGGAAGTCGCGCACGTAGATCACGACCTGGCGGGAGGAGGAGAACTTGCGCCCCTCCATCGTCAGGAATTCGCTGGAGACCACCTCGGTCGGCAGGTTGAGGCGGCCCAGCCCGCCCGGCTCCCCGCCCCGGTCGCCCTCGCCCGAGTAGCCGAGCAGCAGCGACGGCCAGATCACCGAGTGGAAGACGATGTTGTCCTTGCCCATGAAGTAGTAGGCCGCCGGCCCGCCCGCGGGGTCTTCGGACCACCAGCGGCGCCAGGCCTCCGGGTCGCCGGAGCGGCGGGCCCACTCGATCGAGGCGGAGAGGTAGCCGATCACGGCGTCGAACCACACGTAGATGCGCTTGTCACCACGCTCGCGCCACCCCTCCAGCGGGATCGGCACGCCCCACTCCAGGTCACGCGTGATCGCGCGGGGCTGGAGGTCGTCGAGGAGGTTCCGGGAGAAGCGCAGCACGTTGGGTCGCCACCCCTCGCGGCTGTCGAGCCACTTGCCCAGCGCCTGGGCGAACGCGGGCAGGTCGAGGAAGAAGTGCTCGGTCTCCACGAACCGCGGCGTCTCACCGTTGATTTTGGAGCGCGGGTTGATCAGGTCGACCGGGTCGAGCTGGTTGCCGCAGTTGTCGCACTGGTCGCCGCGCGCGCTGTCGTATCCGCAGATGGGGCAGGTGCCCTCGATGTACCGGTCGGGCAGCGTGCGCCCGGTCGAGGGGGAGATCGCACCCATGGTGACCTTGGGGACGATGTATCCGTTGCGGTACAACCCCTCGAACAGCTCCTGCACCACCGCGTAGTGGTTGCCGGTGGTGGTGCGGGTGAAGAGGTCGTACGACAGGCCGAGCCCGTGCAGGTCTTCCACGATCACCCGGTTGTACCGGTCGGCCAGCTCGCGGGGGGTCACGCCCTCCTTGTCGGCCTGCACCTGGATCGGGGTGCCATGCTCGTCGGTGCCGGAGACCATGAGCACGTCGTGGCCCGCCATCCGCATGTACCGGCTGAAGACGTCGGAGGGCACCCCGAAGCCGGAGACGTGGCCGATGTGGCGCGGGCCGTTGGCGTACGGCCAGGCGACCGCCGCGAGAACGTGACTCATAGCGCCCAAGCCTAGGCCCTGCCCAGGCACCGGCCTGTGTGGCCTCTCCCGGCCCTCGGCAGCGCGGGCATGGGCTGTGCCGTCGGGCATCGGTTAGCCCTCGCTGGCCTGGGCGCGATCGCGGAGGTCTGCCCCTGGTGGCGTGGGGCCTGCCCCCGGCGGCCGGTGCGCCGGCCAGCGGGCTGATCCTGGCTACGGGGAGTGGCCGGCTCGCGCGGGCCGTGCCGGTGTGGCGAGTTGGTCCCCTCCGTAGCAGGAGCACGACCGAGCCCGCCAGACCGTGTCGGCGGCGGGCAGGATCCGACGCCGCCGGCCCGCGAGCGAGACCGGTGGTAACTCCATATTCGGCCGACACGCGCGGAGCGCTACGCGGTCGGCGCGCTTCGGCGTTGTCCAATGAAGGTTGTGACCGGATCAGCGCCGCAACCAGGCGAAACGCAGCTGCCCGACACGCCGCCGGGAACCAGTCCGTGGGCGTCGGACGGCCCCGAGGGCGCCTGGTGGCGCGGCGACCCAGCAGCCGCGGCGGCGAGATTCGCCGCGGTGCGCCCCATCGAGCCCGTACCGCCAGTCCCGACGGTGACACTGAGCCCGCCGGCACCGACCCCGCAGTTGCCGGCCTCGCCTGCGGTGGCCGCCTTGCCTGCGGGCCAGCCTGCCATCGAGGCTTCGCCTGCTCGTGCGCCTTCGGCGCCACAGTCCGCGGGGGCCGCCTCGCCTGCGGGCGCGTCCTCGGCTTCGCCCGGGGGCGCCTCCCGGGCCCTGCCCGCGGGCGCGTCCCCGACTCCGCCCGGCGGCGCCTCCCGGGCCCTGCCCGCGGGCGCGTCCCCGACTCCGCCCGGCGGCGCCTCCCGGGCCCTGCCCGCCGGCACCTCCCCGACTCCGCCCGGCGGCGCCTCCTCGGCCTCGTCCACCGGTGTGCCCCAGGCGAAGGCTTCACCTGTGGGCGACCCTTGGGCGGAGGCTTCGCCTGTGGGGCGAGGACGGCCTTCGGATCTGGGCCAGGCGTCGCCTCCCGGCGTGCCGACAGCGGCGCCATCAGCCATGCCTTCGGCAGCGCCGTCAAACGTGCCGGCGGCGCCGTCAGAGGTGCCTTCGGTGGAGGCTTCGCCTGCGCGCAAGTCGGTGGAGGCTTCGCCCGGGCGCGGGTCGGCTGAGGCTTCGTCGGAGTCTTCCGCCGCGGCGAAGCCGGTGGTCGTCCCTCGCGAGGCAGCGGCAGCCAACGAGACTGGGCCGGAGTCTGCCACGGCCGACCTGGACACACCTCAGCCCACCGCGACCGACCGCGACGCTCACGAGCCCAAGACAGCCAGCCGGGACGCTCACGGGGCCTCGGCGGCCGACCGCCACGATCACGAGCCCAAGACAGCCGACCTGGACGCTCACGGGGCCTCGGCGGCCGACCGCCACGCGACCCAGCCCGTCGCGGGCGACCGCAATGGCCGCAAGCCGGCCACGGCCGACCCGGAAGCCACGACAGACCCGGAAGCCACGACAGACCCAAATGCCACGCCGGACCCGGACGCCACGGCCGGCCTGGACGCCACAGCCGACCTGGACGCGCCTGAGCGCCCTGGGGCTGCCAAGCGCACACAGGCCGCCGAGCGCGCCGACGCCATCGAACGCGTGCGGCCGGCCAAGCCAGCGGCCGCCCAGCCGGTCGCGGCCCAGCCGGTCGCCGCCGAGGCCCTCCGCCCGGCCGCGCAGGAGGCCGAGGAGATCGACCTCATCGTCCAGCCGGACACCGAGCCCGTCCCGGCTCAGCCCGCCACCGCCGGCGCCGAGGCAGTCACCCAGCCCATCGCGGCACAACACGAGACACGCGAAGCCGTACCGGAGACGCGCGAGACGGTCCGCATCGCCGTACCCGAGCGCGCACCGGTCTCCGAGCCCGACGAGCGCCCCTTCTGGATGCCCGTACAGGAGATGCCCCGCGGCTCGCGTCGCCCGCCCGTGCGAGGACGCCCCGGCCGCCCGCCCAAGCCACCCCGCCGGCCGGCCACCGGGCTGATCGCGTTGCTGATATTCGCGCTGCTGGCGACCTTCTTCGCCTGGGTGAGCGCCGAGCCCCTGTGGCTGGCGGTCGGCCACGGCGACACCGGCACCGCCACGGTCACCGAGTGCACCGGCGACGGGGTGTCACAGCGGTGCCTGGGCGAGTTCACGGCGGCGGGCGGCGCCTTCACGGCCGAACGTGTGCGCCTGCTCGGCGTCGGCGACCAGGACCACGAGGGCGCCACCGTGGCCGCCAAGATGGTCGGCTCGGACAGCGGTCGCGCGTACGTCGACGCCGCCAGCACCGTGCTCCACCTACGCTGGGCCCTCGGCTTGGCGCTGGTGGTGCTCTGCGGCATCGGCATCGTGTGGGCCACCGGCGCGCTCCGCCTCGAAGACAGCCGCTCGCGCCGCCGTGCCGCCCTCGCCAGCCTCGCCGCTCCCCTGCTGGTGGCGGTCGCGTTCCTGGCGGCCACCTTCTAGATGATCTGATCCGAGGGCTGGCGTGTCACGACCCGGGAACGCCGCCCACGCCCAGCGCCGGCCAACCGCCAGCAAGCTACGGCGACGGAGCGTGTACCACCTCGTAAACCTCGCGGCGGCGCATGCCGTACTCCTCGGCGACGGCGGTGATGGCGTCGCGGCGGGAGGTACCCGCGGCCTCCAGGCTGGCGACCGCGGCCCGTAGGTCGCCGGCGGGCGGTGCGGTGCGGCTGGCTGGCGCGGCTCCGCCCACCACCAGGGTGATCTCGCCACGGGGCTGCTGCGCGGACGCCCAGCTCACGAGGTCGCCGAGAGGGCGGCGGAGCACCTCCTCGTACGTCTTCGTGAGTTCGCGACACGCCGCCGCCGGACGGTCGGCGCCGAACGCTTCGGCCAGGTCGGCCAGGCAGGCGGCGACGCGGTGGGGCGACTCGAAGAAGACCATCGTGCGGGGCTCGGCGGCCAGTTCGCGCAGGCGGGCGCGGCGGGCGCCGCCGCCGCGGGGGAGGAAGCCTTCGAAGCAGAAGCGGTCGGCGGGCAGCCCCGACAAGGCCAGTGCGGTCGTCACCGCGCTGGGGCCGGGCGCGGCGGTCACCGACACGCCGGCGTCGAGTGCCGCCCGCACCAAGCGGTAGCCGGGGTCGGAGACGCTCGGCATGCCGCCGTCGGTGATCAGCGCGACGACCGCACCCGCGGTGAGCGTGTCGACCAGATCGGGGGTACGGCGCTCCTCGTTGCCCTCGAAGTAGGAGACGATCCGGCCGGGGATGGTGATCTCGAGGTCACGCGCCAGCCGGGTGAGTCTGCGGGTGTCTTCGGCCGCCACCACGTCGGCGGCGGCTAGGGTCTCGCGCAGGCGGGCGGACGCGTCGGCTATGTTGCCGAGCGGTGCGCCAACCAGCACCAACCTGCCAGTATCGGACTTTTCACCCACAGCCAACGGCCTTTCATCGACGTTCATGACACCAACAGATGGGCAGTGCGCGCCAGATCACACTCCGGCAGCCTACGATCGCGGGGTGACTCCGGCGGCGACAGCGCAGACAGCCAGCCCCACGGCACCGGAGGCCGCCTCCGACGAGGCGACCGAGCCCACCGGTGCCGCAGCTCGTGGCGACGACAGATCCGAGAGCGAGCCGCAGCGTGCGGGCGTCGCCGACATCGTGCGGCGGCGGTTGCTGCCGTTCGACGCGCGGCTCGATCCGTACTCATGGGTCGCCACCGGTGTCATCGTGCTCATCGCCGGCATCCTGCGGCTGGTCAACCTCGACCGCCCCCGCGGCCTGATCTTCGACGAGGTCTACTACCCCACCGACGCCTGGGACATGTTGCAACACGGCGTGGAGTGGGACCCGGAGAGCAACGGCCCGGCCTACGTCGTGCATCCGCCGCTCGGCAAGTGGATGATCGCGATCGGCGAGCAGATCTTCGGGTACAACGAGTGGGGCTGGCGCATCTCCGGCGCGGTGATCGGCACGCTCTCCGTGCTGATCATGGTGCGGGTCGCCCGCCGCATGTTCCACTCGACGGTGTTGGGCTGCGCGGCCGGCCTGCTGATGGCGCTCGACGGGTTCCACCTCGTGCTCTCCCGCATCGCGCTGCTCGACATCTTCCTGATGTTCTTCATCGTCGCCGCGTTCGGCACCCTGGTGATGGACCGCGACTCCCGACGCGCCCGATGGCTACGCGCGCTGGAGGGTGGGCTCGACCCGACCGTGAGCGGGCGCGCCGGCCGCCTGCCGATACAGATCCCGTGGTGGCGCCTCGCCACCGCCGCGCTGCTCGGCTGCGCGATCGCGGTCAAGTGGAGCGCGGTGTGGTTCGTCTTCGCGTTCGCCCTCATGATCGTGCTGTGGGAGGCCGGCGCGCGCCGCTCGGCCGGCGCGCCGAGGCCGTGGCGCGACGCGTTCATCGGCGAGATCGGCTGGCTGGTGCTGTGCGGCGGGCTGATGGTCCTCACCTACCTGGCCACGTGGTCCGGCTGGTTCCTCACCGACGACGGATACTTCCGCCACTGGCGCGCCGACAACGGCATGTCCGAGGCACCGATCATCGGAGCCCTGCAAAACCTGTGGCACTACCACACCGAGGCACTCAGGTTCCACAGTGGACTTGACGACAAGCACCAGTACCAGTCGTGGCCCTGGCAGTGGCTGCTACTCGGCCGCCCGATCGCGTTCCACTGGTCCACCGAGGGCGCCTGCGGCGCGTCCAGCTGCGCCTCGCACATCCTGCTGCTCGGCACGCCGCTGCTGTGGTGGTCGTTCATCCCGGCGCTGATCGCGCTCGTCTGGTTCGGCATCGCCCGCCGCGACTGGCGCGCCGGCGCGATCCTGCTCTGCGTCGGCGCCGGCCTGCTGCCGTGGTTCTACTTCGCGCTCGAGGGCCGCACGATGTTCGCCTTCTACGCGCTGCCGGCCGAGCCCTTCCTGGTGCTGGCGGTGGTCTACGTGCTGGGCGCGATCATGACACCGGCCAGATCCCTGCTCTCCGCAGACGGCGGGGCGGCCCCCGAGTCGGGCGTCGACCGGCGGATGGTCGGCGCTGTGGTCGCGGGCGCCTACGTGCTCCTGGTCGCCGTCTGCTTCGCGTACTTCTATCCGATCTTCGTCGGGCAGGTCATCCCGTACGAAGACTGGTCCGCGCGGATGTGGCTAGGCGGTCGCTGGATCTGACGGCGGTGTCGTGCGCACAGGCAGCTCGACCAGCCCGTGCGTGCGAAACGTGGGCCGCCAGCGCAGCTCCTCCGCCGGCACCGCCAGCGCCAGGTCGGGTACCCGCCGCAGCAGCGTGCCGATCGCGATCTGCCCCTCCAGCCGGGCCAGTGGCGCGCCGAGGCAGTAGTGGATGCCGTGGCCGAGCGACAGGTGCGGGTTTTCCGACCGCGTGAGGTCGATCGCCTCCGGGTCGTCCCACCGCTCCGGGTCGCGGTTTGCCGCCGCCAGCCCCAGCAGCACGGTCTCGCCCTTGGGGATGGTCACCTCGCCGATCGTCACGTCTTCGGTCGGGAAGCGGCGGATCGAGACGGGCGCGGGCGGGTCGTACCGCATCAGTTCGTCCACCGCCGACGGCAGGAGCGCCGGGTCGGCACGCAGGGCCGCCGCCCGCTCGGGGTCGCGCAGCAGCGCCAGCATGCCGTTGCCGATCAGGTTGACCGTGTTTTCGTATCCGGCGAAGAGCACCAGGAACGCCAGCGACGTCAGCTCGTCTTCGGAGAGCCGGTCGCCCTCGTCGCGGGCGGCGATCATCGCGGAGAGCAGGTCGGTGCCGGGAGCCGCGCGCCGGTGGGCGATCAGCTCGGCGAGGAAGCGGTGGATCGACACGATCGCCGCGCCCGCCGACTCCCGTGAGCCGGTGACCATGTCGTTGGTCCAGCCCCGCAGGCGGGCGAGGTCTTCCAGCGACACGTCGAACATCTCGCCGATCACGCCGATCGGGAGCGGCTCGGCGTACACGGCGATGAGATCGACCGGGCCGCCCGACGGCAGCGCGTCGACAAGGTGGTCGGCGAGGCGCTGCACGCCCGGACGCATCTCCTCCACACGCCGAGGCGTGAAAGCCCGACTCACCAGCGAACGGATCCGCGTGTGCTGGGGCGGGTCCATGTTGAGCAGGTTGGCGTCGAGCGCGGGCGGCAGGCGGAAGCCGGCCCACCCCGTCGCGTGCCGCTTGTCGAGCGAGAGCCGGGGGTCGGCGAGCGCGGCCCGCACCTCGGCGTAGCGGGTCACCAGCCACACCGGCGACCCGTCCGGCAGCGTGGTGCGCCGCGCCGGTCCCACATGCTGGCTCACATCGCCACCTCGGTCTCCTCCGCGGGCAGGGCGTCCCGACCGGCCACAGCGGCGGCCACGACCGGCGAGCCGGCGTACGCCCGCGAGACGCGTACCAGACGGGCCACTTCCTGGGCCAGGTCGGCGCCCTCGTCGAGGCGGCCGGGCGGCGGCTCGTCACCACCCTCCTCCACGGTCGCGCGGGGCTCGCCGTGCGCGTACGCGTGCACCGCCCCGCGCAGCCGTGCCGCCTCCATCACCGCGGCCAGGTCGTCGGCGCGCAGCCCCAGCCGGGCACCGATCCGTCCGGCCCGGCCGGCGGCCGCCTCGTCGAGGTACGGGCGGAGGGCGAGCGAGCCGTCGTACAGCTCGATCACGCGCCGGTACAGGCGGCGGTCGAGGTCGCCCAGCGGAGTCGTGGCGGGCGGCTCCAGCGCGATCTGGGGCATCAGCCGGTGCAGGTCGGCCCAGAGCGGCTGGAGCTGGCGGTACTGCCGGCGGCGGCGCAGCCACCCCCGAAACTCCGACAGCCGCGGCCCCCACGCCGGCATGGTGAGCCCGAGGATGACGAGCAGCGCCCCGAGGCTGGCGGCCGGCGGCGCGATCGGCTCCCAGCGCCTGACGTCGGCGCCCATCTGCGCCCCGATCACGTCGGCGACACGCACAGCGGCGTACAGCAGCCCGCTCGCCGCCCCCACCGCCGTGGTGCGCAGCCCTCGCCGCAGCCACGAGCGGCCGGCGAGCCGCGAGTACGGCCAGCAGAGGCGCACCACGTCGACCATGCCGAGCGCGAACGCGGCCAGGTAGACCAGCAGGTACGCGGCGAAGACCGGGCGCCCGGCGTACGTGGCGACGAAGTCGGTCGTGCGCGGCTCGGTCGGACCGGCGGCGAGGAAGAGCGCCACCATCGCCACCGCCGTGACGGCGAGCAGGACGAGCCGCGCGCGGGCCCGGGGGCGGGCCGCCTCGGGCGGATTGACCCACCAGAGTACGAGCAGCTGCACCGTGCCGGAGAAGGCGACCACGCACAGGTGCGCCCAAAGCGCCGCGAGGTTGGCCACGCCGGTGGTGCGGTCGAGCCAGCTCCACACCGCCGGCGTCGACACGGTGAACGTGGAGGCGAGCAGTGCCAGCGCGCCACACACCGCGACCCGCGACGGGTTGCGCCCGCGGCGCAGGTCGCGGAGCTTGACCGCGAGGCCGATCCAGGCCACCGCCGCCAGCGCCGGATACAGCACCTCGTGCATTCGGTCTCCCCGATGCTTACGGTCGCAGTTACTTGGCGGGCTTGCGCCAACTCACTCCCCGGCTCACCCTAGTGAGCGCTCGATCCGGGCCACCACGTCCGCGGCATCCATGGGTACGTGCCAGGTGCGCTCCGGCGACCACGAATGTGCCTTCTGTAGGAGCAGGTCGGCGATGATCTCGGCCTCGGCCTCCTCGCGACGGTCGTAACCGGTGTCGCGGGCCAGTGCCCGCCGCACCATCGCGGGATCCAGAGTGGACAGCAGTGCCGGCGCGCCCTCGTCGTGGTCTTCGGCGTGGCCGGTGGTGTGGCCGGCGATCAGGTGGCCCACCTCGTGGGCGATGATGTGCTGCTGGTGGAGCGGGCGCGTGCCGCTGTCGTAGCAGAGGTAGTGCGCCCGGGTACCGCTGATCACGAGCCCCGACGGGCCGTCGGCCGGCATCGCGACCGGGAGCAGGTGGATCGGCTGGCCGATCCGGTCACCGACCACGCGGCACAGCGCCTCCGCGTCGAACGGCACCGGCACCTCGATGTCGCGCACGAGGCGGGCGCAGTGGCGGCGCAGCCGCCGCATGTCCTTGTCGTTGCCCTCGTCTCGACTCAGCCACGGGGTCACCGCTGTGCCTCCCGCGCGGGCTCCTCGCTCAGCCCCTCCAGCTCCAGGCAGCGGTCTACGACCTGCTGCACAAGCCGCTGGCTGGCCTCGGAGAGCCCGGCGCTCTCCAGCACGGTGCGCAACGCGACCCGCTTGGCGCCCAACTGCCGCAGGCTGGAGAGCAGCTCCAGGTCGCGGTCTGTGCGGCGGGTGACGGCCTCGTCGAAGAAGTAGGCCGGGGCGACGCCGAAGAACCCGGCGAGCGCCTGGAGGTGGCGCATCGTGGGGTTGGCGCGCTCGCCTCGGCGGAGCATCCACAGGTAGGTGGCGGACATGCTCTCGCCGCCGTCGCGGATGGCGGAGGCGACCTCCTCGTTGCTGTACGGCCCCCGGTCACGCGGATGGATCGTGCGGAAGAGCTGGTTGATCTTCTCGGCGAGGGTGCGCGGCTCATCTGGAGTCGTCACCGGGGATCACCTCCGATGGACCGGGCCGACCGGTGTGGACCAGGAGCCTGCCCCGGTCCACACCGGTGACCGCCGCCGACACGCGCCCTCGGCGCTCTTGCGAAGACGAGAGCGCCCCCCGTTATGGCCGGCGGTCCGGGACAAGCCTCGCGACCAAGGGGGCACAATGTCAACTCGCGTGAAAGAAACTCGACCAGAACGTTCATGTTAGTTGACACCGGGAATATCGGCGGGACAGCGACGGCGGGGACAAGGACAGGCCAGAGAGGTCTTGTGCCCGGCTATGCCCGAAATACCCAAGCTCAAGATCAAGGCGGAAAGTTAGGGCTGCACACAAAGAAGCGCGCCCCGATCGCCTGCCACGGGGGAAGCGGGCGATAGGGGCGCGCACCGGTCAGCTTAGTCACCCCGGATCAACCGCACAACGGGTCACGGCTGGTCAGATTTCTGACGCGACGACCATGATATCGACTACCTTCCCTGGATGCTCCGATCGCCGATCCCGGCATATCCGGAATGTGCAGATAAGAGGGAGGTTTGCTGACGTGCCCCCGAGCGGGCCGATCTCACTTCTCGGCAAGATCTTGAGGTTTCCCGTTCAGCCACCAGAGCGATGCACAGAATCGCGGCCATACGGACAGTAACCACATTCCAGGTCAAGCATCTCCCCTGCTCACGACGTTTCAACAACCGCGAATGGCGCCCCGCGCCACCGTCTCGCGCAATTCTCTGCCGCGATTTCCGGCCCATTGAAACGACCAGAAATGGACCTCGGCCGGTACTCGCTCTTTACCTCCGGCCGGAGTGCGCGCCGTCGGGGCCTCCGGACGGCGTGGTGCTCGGCGCCGCCCGCCCGCCCGCTAGTCTGCCGGGATGACGGCGGTGACCCGCTTGCGGGCGATCTGCATGGCGTTCCCCGAGGTGAGCGAGAGGCTCAGCCACGGCGCGCCGACCTGGTTCGTGCGCGGCAAGAAGACCTTCGTGACGCTGTGGGAGCACGGCCACCACGACAACGACTTCCCCCACCTGTGGTGCGCCGCGCCGGCGGGCGTGCAGGGCGAGCTGACCGCCGAGGCGAGGGAGCGCTTCTTCCGCCCGCCCTACGTGGGCCACCGCGGCTGGCTGGGCGTACGCCTCGACGGCGAGGTCGACTGGGCCGAGATCGCCGAGCTTTGCGAAGACGCCTACCGCACGATCGCGCCGGCGACGCTCGTCAAACGGCTGGACGCCTGACACCCCGCAGCGCGGACAGGCCCCACCCCGCCCCGACGAACGTGGTCGCCCCGGCGTTTGCGGGGAGTTTTCGGGGGGTGATTCAAATCGCATAGACAAACTTAAGGCCCTAACCAGCGTTTTTCCTGGTCAGGGCCTTAATTCTGTGGAGCTGAGGGGATTTGAACCCCATACACCCCGGCATCGCTTCAATGGGCACCTATCGGACGGATCACCCCTCCGACCAGGGCGAAGACGGTCAACGTTTGCCAACGTTGGTCATCGCTGGTCGCTCTCGGTTGGGCCGGATTTGGGCCGGACGATCTTGTCAAGAGGGCTGTCGGCGTGTCGGTAGCTCTCGGTACGTTGCCCGTACTGCTACCGTTTGGGGTAGCCAGTATTGGCTGTTGAGGGCAGTGCCGCCGGGCCGATGCCCCAGTAGCTGGTTCTCGTTAGAACGTCTTGAGCGCTTGGATGTTGGTGTAGGACACCCAAATGCACGTGGCATGTTCAAACGCTGTGCCAGATGTAACGCCTCGGTACGGTAGACTATCAATCTGTGGATCTTGAGGCCCTTGGGGGCAGTCCGGTTGGGCACCTTGTGCCGATCAGGGGCAATGATGCCCGTTTCGGCGAGTTTGACTACTTTGCGTTCAATCCTTATCCGTTGCCGTCAGATGTGAGCCTGTCTTCCCAAACATGGACGGCGGTGGCAGAGGCTGCGACTGCGCTAGGAAAACTCGACTTCGCATGCGCTCAGCTGCCCGATCCACGGCTCCTCATACGTCCCGCCCTTTGGAGAGAGGCGCTCGACACGTCGGCCCTTGAGGGCACTCATGGCGCCCTGCGTGATCTTCTAGAGGCCCAACTGCCCAGTACTCAATTCTTATCACCAGAGATAACAGAAATCCGAGCCTATGAGCGTGTGGCTCTTATGGCGTTTGAGTTAGTAAAGAATAGGCCGATCAGTCGGGGATTTCTGTGCGAATTACAAATGGAGCTTTTGAAAGACGCGGACACGCCACCGAGGGATCTAGGGCGTCTCCGGCAGGATCAAGTCTGGATTGGTGCGAGTGATCGCCCCATACAAGAAGCCCGCTTCGTTCCGGTGCCTCCTGACGATCGGCTGCACGCGGCGCTCGATGAGTGGGAAAATTGGGTGCAAAATCCGCTGGCAAACCTTCCTCCCGTCTTGCGTGCTGCTTTGATCCATTACCAATTCGAGACTATTCACCCCTTCGGGGACGGTAATGGTCGCATTGGTCGGCTCGTTGTTGTGCTTCAGCTTCTTCGAGATGGTGCGCTCAACTATCCTGCGCTTACCGTCTCTCCGTGGTTCCTTAGGCGACGCTCTGACTATCAGAATCATTTGCTGCTGGTTAGCTGCACCGGTGATTGGAATCCTTGGGCACAATTTTTCTGTCATGCGGTACGTGAACAGTGTGACTCGCTAATTACCAATGCGGGCTTGCTATTGGACTGGTTGCGTGAGGCGCGTAAAGCGGTCAACGACCGGCGGTGGTCCGGTGCAATCCATAACTTACTAGAGGACTTGATTGAGTGGCCGGTTGTCACGGCCGCTGTCGTCGCGGCTCGCTATAATGTCACAGCCATGCAAGCTGCAAGGATGATCAACCATCTTGTCGAGATTAAGGTATTGAACGAAATGACCGGCCGAAGCTATGGGCGTATCTTCGGCGCTACCAAGGTCATCGAGATTGTTGATCGGATGAGCGCCTAGGGTCTGTTCGCTGAGCAATCCATTTGACCGCCCGAACTAGCCTCCATCCCGTCTGCCGTCGACCCACCCACGGGGAGCAGACCAGGGCCAGGGCGCCAAGGTGGAGCGCCCTACTGGACGAACGACCTTGGCGCCCTGGCCCTGGTCTGCTCGGCTCTGCCTGGGTCGTCGGTGGACGGGATGGATCTTCAACCATCCTGGAGTCGGAGGCCCCCGCCGGAGGCACCTTTCTTCTAATGAGTCCGGCCGCAGGCCGGTCCTCCTCGTTCTTCTGCCCCGTGTGCTTGCCTGTTCTCAAGGCGGCCCGGGGCTTCTTGTCATGTGGGATGTTCGCGCCGCCGGCGGGGCTATCACCGCCGGGGTGCCGCCCCCGGCCAGCGACAGCTAGGGGGCGGCGGGGTCCCCGAGCGGCGCCCCTTGTGGGCGGCCCCTGGTCGGCGGCGCGAGCGGCCCGCGGAGGCGGGCCGCCTTGAACCCGTAAAGAAACTTCTCACAGACCGCGCGGGAGCTTGCACTGCTGGGACTTCAGAGACCTGTGGGGGTGATGCGGAAGTTGACATATTCAGATCTGCGCAACAACCCTTACCTGCATAGCAATCCGCTTGTCTTCGTATACGAAGAGACGTATGCTGGGTGTGGCCGGCTACCAGATATCGGCGAGAGGACTTAATATGCCGGAACCTGCCTACGTGACCATCGCGGGTGAGTACGCCCGCCGCATTCGTAGCGGCGATATCCCACCCCGGTCGCAACTACCCAGTTATGCCGAGATTGCGCAGCGAAATGGTGTCTCCGATATCGTTGTACGGAAGGCCATTGAGCTGCTTCAGGGTCAAGGATTGGTAAGGTCAGTTCGCCGTCGGGGGATCTTCGTGGCGGATCGCCCCACGCTTATTCGGGTATCACCTGAACGACAATTGCAGAGTCCGTCAGAGACTTTTCGTGATGAGTCGGAGTCTAGCGTTGAAATCCTTCGCGACATCGAGCAGATTCCTGCCCCGGAGGATCTAGCCGAAGCGTTCGACCTTTCGCCCGGAGATGTGATCACTCACGTCGTGACGAAGGTGTCGGAGGGTGGACAGCCCATTTCGATATCGGACACCTATCAACGACCTGAGGTACCCGATATCTCGGAAGCCGCATTTCTGGAGGAGACCATTTCTGACAGGCTTCCGACAGAAGTGCATTCGGCTTGGCTTCGTACGACACCAGGTGATTTGGTGAAGCATGTGCATCAAAGGTTTGTTGCCGCTGACGGGCACCTGGTCATGCTGTCCGACGTGTCGTATCCCCGTGACCGCTACGATGCCTTCATGTTCCGAATGACGCTTGACGTCGAGACAAACAGGTTAACGAATCAGTAGATTCTGTGTTCCTGGTGGAACTTACGAACGGCGGATCCATCCTTGTGCGGTATCCGCTAGGTTCCACCAGGACACGAACTGTTCGTCCACAGATTCAAGTTGCCAGCGATTGTCTAGAGCGTCAAAGAAGGTGTTGTTCGCGGTTTTGCCGCCCCTTGGTTCGCCGACATATATCAGATGCGCTCCGCCCGCTCGTTCGAATGAAGTAAGCGCTTCTGATGCCATTGGGTTGTCCCATCCAGGTGGCCAACAGAGGAACAACACTGAATCGGCGCTATTCTGCATACGGATATTGGCTTCGTCTGCATTGCCGACATGGTGCCAGACATCCGTCTGCCCAACTACACGGGGAAACGATTCGTTGTCGGCTCGATCGGGCGGCTCTACGTCGTAGGCGTCAACCCTGAGCCCGCTGTAGGAGAGTTGCGCCGCCCAGTAGCCCCGCCCGGCGCCAATCTCGATGAGCGGTTTGCCCTCGCAGAACCGAGCTGCCCAGCCGATGGTTTCCGGTGAGGGGATCGCGTACGCGTAGCCTGCCTGTAGCACGGTCTGTGCGTAGGCCAGTCGAGCGCTGCCCTGCGGCCTCCCGCCGTTAGCGACCCGTCTTCCGCCTTCTGTGGTGACGGCGGGCGCAACGATGTCCCAGTACGGGTTGTCGCTCGTCAACTTGCCGCCGGTCATATAGTTCAGCATTCGGAAGTCGAATGCGCGATCCGCTTCATCGTCACCGGTGCCCGCCAGACCCGGCGCGGTGTTCAGATACTCCGCGACCTGCGGGTACTCGGCCTCTAGCCTGCGCTCATCGCTAAGCAGCTCAACGAGCTGCGCTCGTCGTTCAGGTGTGAGGACGAGTCGGGTCATACCGAGATTCTGCCCGAGTGCTCCCCTGCCGTAGGTGCTGGACACCCCGGAAGATGCGGGTCCGCAAACTTGCCCTTGTGCGTATACGAAGTTACGTATACGATGGTGGCATGGGCCGCAACTGCGGCACTAGATCGGGCAGTCGCTCATGGTGGGCGCGCCCCTGTCTTTTGGAGTGATGCCATGCGTCTGTTGGTGAACACCGCGAACGTGCAGTTCACGGCTACGACGGTCCCGGGTCCGAAGGTGGACAACACGGGGAAGCAGAAGTTCGACCGGGTGACGAACCTTCCGATGTGGACGGTTCAGGTGATGGCTCTGGATGACCAGGGCGGCGAGATGTTGAACGTCACGGTGGTTTCCGAGGTCAAGCCGGATGTCGTCGTGGGTCAGCTCGTCGTGCCGGTCGATCTGGAGGCGCTGCCCTGGGTGTCGGACCGGGACGGGAAGGTCCGTTCCGGTGTGGCCTTCCGCGCTTCGGCGCTGCGGGTGCTGACCCCGGCCGGCTGAGTCCTGCTGTTTGACACGTACGTGTCAGCGTTTCATCGCGTGAACGGACACGGGGTCGCCTTCGGTTGGCGTCGTCTGCGAACCCCGGGTCCGTCCACCAACAGCCTCTACATCCCTGTTGAATGGGAGAGATCTGCCGTGTTCAAGTTTAACGGCTCGAAGTCGAACGGCTCGTCTGGTCGTTCTCCTCTGAACGTGATTCCTCGTGGCGGGTCCGTCACCATTGTCGAGTCCGGAGTTGCCCGGTCGTTCGTGCGCCGGGCTGTTATCGCGTTCTTCGTGGTGACCGCTGTTGTTGGCCTGTTGTCGGCCACGGTCGCCTCCCACTACATGCACCCGATCCTCGGCGCTATCGTCGGCGTCTTCATCGGCGGCTTGGTCGGCGCCCTCGTCGGTGCGTTCGTCATCGCCTGGCCGGTCCTGCGTGTGCTGTGGCACTGGGCTGCGGAAATCGGCCTCGGTCTGGGCCTCGTCTACGGCTGGGTCTGGCTGATGACCGCCACTCATGTGGTGGTGTCGCTGCTGGTCGTGGTCCTGGTCGTGGGTGTGCCCGCGACGGTCGGCCCGATCCGCCGCCAGGTGACCGCCTGGTCGTGGTGCCTGATCGTCCGGCACCGGCTCCGGCTGTGCTTCGCCCGGCTGATCCGTACCGACCGGGACGGCACCCTGCCGCTGATCCTGCTGGCCCGACCGACCCCGGTCGGCGAACGGGTCTGGGTGTGGCTACGCCCCGGCCTGTCCATCCACGACCTGGAGCAAGAGGGTCAGATGGCTCGCCTCGCGGTGGCCTGCTGGGCCAACGAAGTTCGCGTCGAACGCGCCTCCCGTAGTCGGGCCGCGCTGGTCCGGGTGGACATCACCCGCCGCGAAACCCTTACCGAGCACATCGGTTCCCCGCTACCGGGCCTGCTGCCCAAGGACGTCCCGACCATCCCGGTCTCACCCGCCACGCCACCGCTCGGCGGCCTGGACCTGGCCGACGTCCTCAACGACGACCTCGTAACCGCCTCAGCGGACACCTCTACCTCGCGCAAACCGCGCAACCCCCGCAACAGCAACACCCCTTCGGAGCCAGACAACTCCGAGTACGCCTAACCACATAGATAGAGGCCGGCACGGGACCTTCGTCCCCATAGGACACCAACGGTCCCGTGCCCCCTCCCTGCCCTTGGGAGCAACCCGTGAATCCGACAATTTCGGATCGGGTGCCCGCTGGACTGCTGTCCATGTTCGACCCGATCTATTTCGGCATCGATGAATTCGGCCACCCGGTCCACGTACCAATGATGTACCGCAACATCCTGATCGGCGGCGAACCCGGCTCTGGCAAGTCCAGCCTCCTCAACACGATCGTCGGACACGCCGCACTGTGCCCCGACACCCGGTTGTGCCTGCTGGACGGCAAACAGGTCGAGCTTGGCCTGTGGGAACACTGCGCCGACGTGTTCGTCGGACCGGACATCCACCTGGCCATCCGCACCCTGCTACGGGTGCAGAAGGTCATGGACAACCGGTACGCATACCTGAAGGCGCACCGCCGTCGTAAGGTCCGCCCCAACGACGTCTTCGGCCAACTGTTGGTCGCCTGCGACGAGATCGCCTACTTCTCCGCCACTGCCGGAGACAAGAAAGACCAGGAACTGTTCTCCGCGCTGCTACGCGACATCGTCTCGCGTGGCCGCGCTGTCGGCATCATCGTTGCCGCCGCCACCCAACGACCCTCATCCGACATTATTCCGCCGTCTCTACGCGACCTGTTCGCCTGGCGGTTCGCCGGCCGCACCACCAACGACGTCTCTTCCGACATCATCCTCGGCCACGGCTGGCACGCACGCGGCTTCACCGCGAACTCCATCGCTACCGACAACCAGGGCGAAGGCTTCCTCATCGCCGAAGGCGGCACCCCGAAACGCGTCAAGGCCGCCTACCTCACCGATGCCGACATCATCCGCATCGCCGACTACGCCACCTACCTCCGCCACCCCGACAGCACCACCACCCCGACCACCGCGCCCGAAACGGAGAAGGTCGCATGACCACCACCACGACCACCCGCCGCCTGCACGTGCGCCCCATCGACACCGACCGGCTGCGGGACTTCGCCACTCACCTGCGGACCGTGCTGAGCACCTACAACCGCAACACCGGCCGCGTCCTGGCCGTCCACTGCCCCACCTGCCGGCACTGGGTCAAGCCCCGCCACTACCTCGTCACCGCCGGCACCTGCCGCCGCTGCGCCCGCAACCGTGACACCGCCGCCTACCAGACGGCGCGAGACCGCATCCGCCACCGGCACTGACTCTGCCGGCCGCACTCGTACTCCATATCCACATAGGACAACCGGCGAACCGGAACCAAGCCCTAGCAAGCAACGCCCGGTCCGCCGGCCCCGACCAACGCCCACGAAAGGACGTGGCCACCATGAACCCTACCCAAAACCCGCCCACCGCGCCCGCACTGCCGGAGGACGTGACTCCGGCTGACGTGCTGCGCTGCGCCGCGATCTACATCCGCCTTCACGGCTGGCACCAGGGCGACCTCTACCCCAACGAGGACGTGCGGCGCCGCGAGCTGCTGACCACACCGCCCGCCTGCGCCTACGGCGCTATCGGCATGGCCGTCTTCGGCCGCCCTCTCCCGATCGCCACCCACCAGACCAGCCCGGACTACAACCGGCTGTTCACCCGCGCGTGCGCCGCTCTGGACGACTACCTCACCGACGCGCACCCGAACGTCACCCATAACGAGTACGGCGAAGAGATCTTCTACGGCACCTTCGGTGATGCCTGGAACGACCAGGACGGCCGCACGGTCGACAACGTCACCTACGCCCTCGACGCCGCCGCCGGCTACTACGACACCACCCACACCCCCGCCGGAGGTGCCCGATGACCACCCCGGTTTTGACCCCGGTCCCGGCCGACGCCAACCCGGCGGTCGTTCTCCGCGCCGCCGCCGACTACATCGACCAGCACGGCTGGCTCAAAGGTGCTCTCTACCCCGAGGGCTACACGTCCTGCCCGCCGGCGTGTGTGACCGGCGCTATCCGGATCGTCGTCTGCGGCCGTCCCAGCCCGGACGCCAAGGACCGCAGCAAGAACCAGACCACCCGCATCCTGGTCGCCGAACGGGTCTTCGCCGCCCACCTGGGCCACACCTTCGACCCGGACCAGACCCGACGCATCCGCCTGGCGATCGAGACCTGGAACGACCGCGCCTGGCGCTCGGTCATCGACGTCACCAACGAACTCCGCGCCGCCGCCACCGCCTACGACGACACCAACGGCGGTGCCCGATGACCGCTGTCGCCACCCCTGACGTGACACGTACGTGTCAAAACCCGAACCCGTTCACCACCGCCGCGCTGGTCGCGGCACTCGAATCCGCGTGGGCTGCGATCCGCGATCGGCATGCCGAGGTGCCCGCGGCTGTCATCGTGGTCGGTGCCGGTACGACCGGCAAAGCCTCCCAGTACCTCAAGTACGGGCACTTCGCGAACCTGCGCTGGCAGCACGGCGATACCCAACTCCCTGAAGTCCTCGTATCGGGTGAGGGTTTGTCCCGTAGCCCGGAAGAGGTCTTCACCACCCTGTTGCATGAGGCCACTCACGGCCTGGCCGCCGCCCGCGACATTCAAGACACCTCACGTCAGGGGCGCTGGCACAACAAACACTTCGCGAAACTCGCCGCCGAGCTGGGCCTGACCGCCACCAAGGACGACAAGCTCGGCTTCTCGCCCTGCACCCTCAACCCGGACACCATCACCCACTACCAGCCGGTCATTGGCCAGCTGGGTGAGGCGTTGGGCGCGTTCCGCCACCCCGAACCCGTGGGGGCCAAGAAGGGGCGGACGAACAACAACAACCCGATCCCGTGCGAATGCGAATGTCCTCGCAAGATCCGGATCGCTCCGACCGTTCTGGAAGAAGGCCCGGTCGGCTGCGGCGTCTGCCGCACCTGGTTCCTCCCGGAAGAGGAGGACCGCGAGGAGTACACGGCCGCGAACCCGTTCCCCGGCACCGACACCATCCCGGGCGAGACCGGGGTGTCCGATGAGGAGGACCCGATGGTCGTCTTCTACGACCCCACCGGCGTCAAGTACGGCCGACCCACCTACCCCTACAAGATGGCCCCGGACGGTCTGGCGACCGTGCGGCAGCTTCGTCAACGCGGTTTGCGTCCTGGTGGGCAGGACATCGCCGCGCAAATCCTGTGGCGTCGCGGTAACCGCCGCGCCTACCTCTACCGCATCGACCTCGCCGTCCCGAAACGGACGGCCACCCCGGCGCAACTCGCCGCCGTCCAACGCGCCCTGCTCGCGCGTCGTACCTGCCCGTCCTGCACCGAGGTTCGGGACTACTACATCCCCCGCCGTACCGGCGCCTGCCTGACCTGTGAACCGGAGGTACACCCATGAACACCGACGTCCTCATCCTTCTGGCCATCCTCGCCGGCGTCTACCTGTTCTGCCTCCTGCTGGCGAGACTGCCATGAACCTTCACCGCTGCCTGCTCTGCGTGGACGGCATGATGCCCGCCGGCATCCACCCCGTCTTCGGACCCGTCTACCGCATCTGCCCGTGCTGCCACACCCTCTGTCTGAGCTGTGACGGCCGGGCTGTCTTCCCGGCCAGCGGCGGCTACGCCTCCGAACTGCTGTTCACCGCGCTCTACACGCTCGGCTACGACACCGACTGCTGCCGCGCCTGCCTCGGCATCACCAACCTGTGGCCACCGGACACCGATCTGGCGACCGTGCCGCAGCTTCCCGACATCACCGTCTACATCCCCACCCACCGTCAGCCGTCCACACAGGACAACGACGCGGACACCATCCACCGCGCGGAGAAGGTGCTGCGCACCATCGCTGACCGCTACTACGCCGACTGCCAAACCTACGCACACAGCTACGTCAACAACCGGACCGTCATCCGCGCCCGGATGAACGCCACCGCCGCTATCGGCGACATGCTCGCCGACGCACTCGGCATCGCGGCCCCCGACTGGGAAGCCATGCGCGAACTCGCCACCGATCACCCCGACCCCGGGGTGAGCCCATGACCGCCAACCGCTGGATCGGCGCCTCCCACGTCCTCGGACGAGACGTGTCCACCGACGAGCCGTACCCGCACATCTGCGGCAACACCACCAACGGGCCCATGACAGCCCGCCTCACCTTCTACCTCCCACGCAAGAGCTGCGCCGCCTGCGCACACGAAGCCTTCGCCAGCAAACAGCGCTCTGGCCCCACCGTCGAGAAAGGACGCTGACATGTACCGCTACTTCATCTCCTTCGCCAACCAGGCCCCCAACGGAGCCCTCGCCTTCGGCAACCTCGACGTCACCCTGCACCAGCCCATCCGCTCGATCGAGGACGTCAACCACACCCTCGTACACCTGATCCGCGAGCAGGGCTTCCACAACGTCACCGTCCTGTCCTTCTCCACCTACCACAAGGACACCCCGCCCGCCTCCGCGCCCGCCCGGCGTGACCAGCCGTCCCGGAGGCACCACCATGGCCGCTAACACCACATCTGCCCGCAAGGCAACCGGTCGTCTCTGGGCCTACATCGGCCTCATCCTCGGCGGACTCGGCTCTATCGCCGCGAACATCGCCCACTCCTTCATCAAGCCTGACGACGTCCCGGCTGACTGGTCTCCTGAGCCTGGCGCGGTCATCTCGGCCATGATCTGGCCCGTCTTCCTGTTCATCGCGATCGAAATCCTCGCCCGCACGCCATGGCCAACCGGCGTCTCGTGGGTGCTGCTGCGCTGGATCGGGCTCCCGCCCGTCGCCCTGGTCGCCGCGATCGTCTCCTACCGGCACCTGTCCGGCCTACTCGACCACTACGGGGAGGAAACCCTCACCGTCTGGATCGGCCCACTCGCTGTCGATGGGCTCATGCTCATGGCCACCGCCGCACTCCTGGCAACCGGTAAGCGTCACACCCGGCCCAACCCTGTCACGGCACCTACGCCGGCCACCGTAGCCCCCGCACCGTCTGTTGACACCGCACCGGCAACGGTCCGCCCGGCCGCCGAACTCATGACACCGGCCACCACGACGACGCACCCGGAACCCGCCAACCCGGCCACCGCCGCGAGCATCCCGCCCGCACCGGCAGCACCCGAACCGACCCCGACACCCGAGGAACCACCCCGCCCCAAGGTCGAGCAACCGGCCAGCGTTCCGGCCGCGAGCACGACTGCGGCTACCGGCACGGCAAGCACGGTCACGGCGGCACTGCTGCCCCGCGCACGTCGGCAAGCCGAAGCGTACGAGCAAGAACACGGCGAACCCATCACCGCAGGTCCCCTCGCCGTCCGGCTGGGAGTACCCACCAAAACCGCCAGAGACGTCCTGGACGTCCTCTACCCCGAACCAACCGTCAACACCGGTGCCCACAACGGCACCACGATCGGAGCCACCAGGTGAGCGTATCGACGCTTCCTCTCGTACCCGAAACCCCCAAGGTTTCGGGCACGGGAGCATCCGCCGAAACCTGGCCCTGGTCTGTAACCCGTCCCGTCGACCCCCGCGCCGGCTACGTCCACGGCCATTCCCCGGCCACCGTCGCCACCGCCTTCGCCCGCGGTTCTGATCCTGACTACCCGGACTGGCTCCGTCACGTCCAGGGCGTGGGGGAATGCCGGCGGCCGATCCGCCTGTCCGGACAGATCCACGTCAACAACCCCGCCGGTGAGCGGATGGCCACCTTCGACACCGCCGACATGCCCGACGGCGTCATCTACACCCCGTGCGGCAACCGCCGCGCCTCCGTCTGCCCGTCCTGCTCCGAGGTCTACCGCCGCGACACCTACCACCTCATCAAAGCCGGCCTGACCGGTGACCGGTGGGGCATCCCACCCCTGCACGACCACATCGCCATCTTCCTCACCGCCACCGCCCCCTCCTTCGGCCCGGTGCACCGCAGGGTGGTCGACGTCCACGCCGCCGACTGCCGAAACAAAGACGGCTGTACCTGCCGGGCTTCGGTCTGCCACCCGTTCGGCCGCGCCTGCCCCCACGGCCTCGAGCAGCGTTGCCGGGAACGCCATTCGGCTGCTGACTCGCGGATCGGGCAACCGCTGTGCCTGGACTGCTACGACTACAACGCCCACGCCGTCTGGCACCACGAAGCCCCCGAACTGTGGCGCCGCACCATGATCCGATTCGACCGCAACCTCGACCGACTCGGCCGCACCCACGGTGTCGAACTACGCCGCAAGTACGCCAAGGTCTACGAATTCCAACACCGAGGCGCCATCCACTACCACGCCGTCATCCGCCTCGACGGCCGTAACCCCGACTGCCCCGACGCCATCGTGGCCCCACCGCCGGTCATCACCCGGGCCATGTTCGAAACCGCCATCCGGGACGCGTTCGCCACCACCACCCACACGTCGGCGCCGCACCCAGCCAACCCCGAAGGCTGGCCCATCACCTGGGGCGCCAAAGGCCTGGACGTCAAACACGTCAACGCCCCCGGCGGCCCCACCATCGACCTCAACCACCTCGCCGGCTACATCGCCAAATACGTCACCAAATCCACCGAGGCAACCGGACGCATCTTCACCCGCCTCGACGAACTCACCATCGACCTGCACGCCACACCAGACACCCACCTCGGCCGACTCATCCGCGCCTGCTGGACCCTCGGCGAAACCGAAGGCTGGCACCGCCTCCGCCGCTACGCCCACCAATACGGCTACGGCGGCCACATCACCACCAAGAGCCGGGGCTTCTCCGTCACCTACGGCTTCCAACGCGCGCAGCGCGCCATCTGGCGCCGCACCCAAGGCCACCCCGAAACCTGGGACGACCAACAAGCCGAACTCGTCATCACCGAACTCGGCTACCACGCCACCGGCTGGATCACCACCGGCGACGCCCTCCTGGCCCGCACCGCCGCCGCCCAAGCCCGCACCTACCACCAAGCCGGCCTCGACGCCCTCACCGACGAGGCCACCAACCCCGCCACCCCGGCCCCACCTCACGCCGCTTGACACGTACGTGTCAACGCACCCGCACCTTGACAACTCCACAGAGGAACCTTCACCCCGCCGGCTCGCCGCGTCGAGCAGCACCAACCCCGCGACAGACCCACATCCGTCAACCGGAGGAACCCCATGCCCGCACCACTACTGCAAGCCCGCATCATCACCACCCCCGACCACGCCCAGGCGCTCATCGCCGAACTCACCCGCCACGCCCGACAACTCCTCGGCGACAACACCACCTACCGCACCCAAACCCGACACGCCGACCGGACCGGCTACGTCCGCGTCTACCTCACCGCCACCCGAAAGGAGGCGCCCACCGATGACCACCACGACGGTTGAACCCCTCTGGGACATCCACGACGTCTCCCGCTACCTGCGTGTCTCTCCCGACACCCTCTACAAGTGGCGACAGCGCCGCATCGGTCCGCCCTCCTCCCGGGTCGGCCGGCATTTGCGCTACGACCCTGCGGAAGTACGCGCCTGGCTGATCAATCAGCAGAACGTCGGTGAACATGGCCGTTGACGACCGCTGGTACCTGTCCAAACGCGGCCCGAACAAGGAACGCCTGAAGTCCGCCCGGTACGGGCGAGGCAAACGCTGGCGAGTCAGATACCAAGACGCCAATGGCCAACCTCGCGAGCGGATGTTTGAACGCAAAACCGACGCCGAAGCATGGGACCTGGCAGCCCGGACCGGCACCGCTGAGGAAACCCGAACCGATCAGAGTGAGCGGCGTACCACGTTTCGCGAGTACGCCGAACGCTGGCGACTCTCCCGCCAGATCGGGCAAGCTCTCGAATACCAACGCCACCTCGAATCGCGGCTACGCCACCACCACTACCCATACTTCGGCGACCGGCCGATCCGCGCGATCAACGTAACCCACGTCCTGGAATGGATCGCGAAACTCCTTCAAGCCAACGCCGCCCAATCGTCCATCAAAACCTATTTCGACGTCTTCAACGCCATCATGAACGCGGCCGTCATCGACAAAGTCATCCCAGACAACCCGTGCAAGGCAATCCGGCTCTCCACCATCCTGCGCGGCCTCTCCCGCGCCCCTAAATGGGTGCCGACCGATACGGACGTGCTTGCCTTCGTGGACGTCGTACCGGACGAATACCTCGCCGCCATCTGGCTCGGCGCCGGGCAAGGAATGCGACTCGGCGAAGTCCTCGGAACCGAGGACGGCACCCGCTGCATCGACTACCTACACCGAGAGGTTCACGTCGTTCAACAGCTCCGGTTCCACAAAGCCAAGTACGGCGGCTTCTACCTCTCCCCACCCAAAGCCGGCTCAGTCGGCGACGTCGACCTGGACGACGAGGTCGGCCTCATCCTCGCCGAACACATCCGCAACCACCCACCCGTGACCGTCGAGCTGCCCGACATCACCGCCGGAACACCCGACCCCGGCAGACCCGCGAAACGCCGCCCGGTCGCCCTGCTGTTCACGGACGAACAAGGCCGACCGATCCACGACCAGCACTGGTCCAAGATGTGGCAAAAATGGCGTGCTGCGGCCGGCTGGCCCGACGAAGGCACATTCCACTCACTGCGCCACTACTTCGCCACCTCGCTCATCGCGGCCGGCGCTGACCCCACCGACGTCCAACGAGCCCTACGCCACTCCAGCCTCCGCATCACCCTGGAGACCTACGTCCACTGGTGGCCCAAGAAGCAGCGCCGCCGCAACGTCGTCAGCACCGCACTCCGCACCGCCGACGCCGAACGCCGACGAACCGCAAAACCTCAAGATCAAGGCTAGTTTGGGCCGAGATTGGTCCTACTGATCTTGCGGCAACGTATTGCCTGGTCAAACCCTATCTGGGTGGAGCTGAGGGGATTTGAACCCCTGACCCCCTCGATGCGAACGAGGTGCGCTACCGGTCTGCGCCACAGCCCCGCCGCTGGACCGGAGCCCAGCAAGCAAGCCCAGCCACCAGCAAACCTGGCAGCGGACCGGCGACAAGGCTAACAGGTCGCCCGCCCGCTCCGCGAATCAGATGCCGGCGCGCCGCGCGGCGGCCACACACGCGCGGAGCCGCGCCGCGCGAAGCAGCGCGGAGCCGCGCCGCGCGAAAGCAGACCACGCGCCCAGGCGCGCCGCGCGCCGCGCGAAGCGCGAGCACCCCCACGGGCGGCGCGAGGTCCGAGCACACCACACTCAGGCCGAGTGTGCCGCCCCCGGACGCCCTGCCTCGTACGCACGCCCGCGCAGCCCGCCAGCCCGCCGGTACGAGACCGACGGCGCCTGTACGCCCGTCTCCAGCCCCATCGCGGCCCGGCGCACCGCCTCCCGCTGTGCCGCCAGCCGCCGCTGCTGCTCCCTCCGCAGCGCGGCCCGGCGGGCCTGCTCGCGCCGTACCTCGGCCTGCCGCGCGGCCAGCCACGCCGCCTCGCGGGCCTCCCGGCGGCGCCGGCGGCGCTCCTCCAGGGCGCGGTTGCGCAGGTGCACCACGTACACGACGAGGAGCGCGCCGGTGACCGAGACGCTGATCCAGAAGCCGGGGCCGACCACGATGACGCCGACCAGCTCCACCAGGTTGAGCAGGAAGAGCGCGGCGAGTACGCGGCGGCGCCGGTACACGGCCGGCGTGTGGCGGCGCACCGGCGGGCGGCGGCGCGGGCGTCCCGACCGTTGGGGTACGGCACGCAGCCGGCCCCGGCGACCCGTGGGACCGCCGGACACGGGCGCGCCGGAGACCGGAGCCGCGGAGACCGGGATGCCGGAGACGGGCGCGGCGGGCCGGAGGGAGACGACGACCCGGGATACGCGGATCGGACGTGGTCCGGGCACAGTGCGGCGACGGCGCTGGCGTTGCAGCACCCGTGCCGTCGACTGCGCCCGCTCCGCCACCAAGCGCTCGGTCGCGTCGTACCGGCGTACCAGCGCCGGCGCGAGGGCGAGCAGCCCAGCCGCGGCGAGGACGGCGAGGAGCACCGAGGTCGGCACCCTCACCCCTCCCGTCACCCCTACGGCGACCTGTGGCCGCCACGGCGCCGCCAGAGTCGCCGCCGCCTTAGCCGTCGCCGTTGTCCCAGTTAACTGAGGTTAAAGGGGGCTGACCAGGAACAAGGGACGCCGCGCCGCAAGCCTCGGGCACAAAGATCAACGATGCCCCAAAAGGCAGGGCCAGGGAGACGAAAGGGGGCGTCAGCCGGCCGGCGCCCGCAGCCGGTGCCACCGCGCCAGCAGACCACCGTCGGCGGCGACTTCCTCGCTCGTCATCGCGTATCCGATGTGATCGCGCCAAGCGCCGTCGATGTGCATGTACCGCGGGTGGTATGCCTCCTCGCGGAAGCCCAGCTTTTCCACCACGCGCCGGGACGGCTTGTTTTCCGGCCGGATGTTGACCTCGACGCGGTGCAGCCCGCCGGGGCCGAACGCGTGGTCGACGGCGAGCGCCAGCGCGGTCGGGATGATGCCCTGCCCCGCCACGCGGGAGTCGACCCAGTAGCCCACGTACGCCGAGCAGAACGCCCGCCGCACGATGTTGCCCAGGTTGAGGTGGCCGACCAGGTGGCCACGGAAGCACACGGCGAACGGCATGCTCTCGCCCCGCCGGGCCGAGCGGCGCTGGTCGCGGTGCACGTAGCGGAAGGCGCTCGGCGAGTTGAGCTCGGCCCAGGGGCCGGGCGGGGAGGACTCCCACGGCGCCAACCACTCCTGGTTGGCGCGCCGCACCTCCGCCCAGGCGGTGGCGTCGGATCGCCGGTACGGGCGCAGCGAGACCTGACCGTCGACCAGTACGACCGGCCAGCCTGGCGACACCCCGAACATCATCTGCGCCGGTCCAGCAACAGCACGTCCACAGTGGAGCCGGCGGTCGCGGTGGTGACCTTCTCACCGAGCACCAGCAGCCCGTTGGCGTCGGCCAGCCCACTCATCGTGTACGGCCCGCCGGGCAGCGGCTGGACCGTGTAGCCCCCGCCGCGCCGCTCGGCGACGTGGGCCGGCCGGAACTCGCGCAGCCCCGCCGGTGACGGAACGGTCTCCAGCAGGTGGGCGCGCACGCTCGGCCGAAAGACCGGCTCGGCCCCGGCCAGCAACTGGATGGCGGGGCGGGCCAGCACCTCGAAGCCGATCAGTGCGGCCGCGGGCTCGCCCGGTAGACACACGATCGGCACCTCCTCGCCCCCGACCGTACCGAATCCGAGGGTGGTTCCGGGATACAGCGCGACCTCCTGGAAGGTCACCGCCCCGTCGCGCCGGGAGAGGATGCGCCGCACCATGTCGCCCGGCCCGGTGCCGGTGCCGCCGGTGGTCACGATGATGTCGGCGCGGAGCGTCTGGTCCTCCAGCAGCCCGCGCAGCCCTTCCGGGTCGTCGTCGCAGATGCCCACGCGGTACGCCATCGCGCCCGCCTCCACGGCGGCGGCGGTGAGCGCGTGCGAGTTGGCGTCGACCACCTGGCCGGGCTGGCTGGCCCGGCCCACGTCGACCAGCTCGTCGCCGGTGGCCACCACGACCACGCGCGGGCTGGAGCGGACCACCACGTGGCCGATGCCGGTCGCCGCGAACACCGCCACCAGCGCCGGGTTGATCGCGGTGCCGGCGCGGGCCAACGTCGTACCGGCGGGCAACTCCTCGCCGGCGCGGCGCAGCCCGTACCCCCGCTTGGGGGCCTGGAAGATCTCGACGGCCGCCATGCCCTGGTCGGTCCACTCCACCGGCACCACGACGTCGGCGGCGGCCGGCAGCGGCGCGCCCGCGGCGACCGAGAAGCAGGTCCCCGCGGTGAGCCGCACCGGCCGCCAACTGGCCGCGCCGAGGTCACCCACGACGTTGAGCCGCACGCCGCTCGCCCGGGGCGCCCCGTCGAGCGAGGCGGAGGCGGCGGCGACGTCTTCCCAGCGCGCCGCGTACCCGTCGATCGCCGCCTGGTCGAACGCCGGATAGGCGTGCGCCGCGACGACGTCCTGGGCGAGCACGTTGCCGTATGCCTGGGTGAGGTCGAGGTCGAGCGGTGGCAGCGGCCGCAACCTGCGCAGCACGCTGCCCAGGTAGTCGGCGAGCGGCGTCAGCTCGTTGGCGGCCGCCTCGGCATCGGCCGTTGATGTCATGTCGTCCTCACCACCGGCGATTCCTCTACAAATGCTGCCAGCCACTCCCGGAACGCCGGCCCGACGTCTTCCCGCTGGCTCGCGATCTGCACCACGGCTTGCAGGTAGCCCAGCGGCATCCCGGTGTCGTAGCGCGTGCCGCGGTAGACGATGCCGTGCACCGGGGTCCCCTCGGACAGGAGGAGCGCCATCGCGTCGGTCAGCTGGATCTCACCCCCGCTGCCCGGCTTGGTGCGCTTGATCGCCTCGAAGATGCTGCCCGGGAGGACGTAGCGCCCCAGCACCGCCAGGTTGCTCGGTGAGTCCTCCGGCGCGGGCTTTTCCACCAGCCCGGTCACCCGCACCACCTCACCGATGTCGGCGACCTCCGGCTCCGGGGCGGCGACGGAGGCGATGCCGTAGCGCTTCGTCTCCTCGGGCGGGACCTCCATGAAGGACAGCACGATGCCGCCGGTGCGCGCCTGCAACTCGAGCATGGCCGGGAGCAGCGGCTCGGCCAGGTCGACGAACTCGTCGCCCAGCAGCACCGCGAACGGCTCGTCGCCCACGTGCGCCTCGCCGCACCCCACCGCGTGGCCGAGCCCGAGCGGCTCGTGCTGGCGGCAGGTGTAGATGTCAGCGAGCTGGCTGGGCTTGCGGACCGCCGCGAGCCGCTCCTTGTCGCCCTTCTCCTCCAGGCGCGACTCGAGGTAGGGCTGGCGGTCGAAGTGATCGACCATCGATGTCTTACCCCGCCCGGTGATGAGCAGGACGTCTGTGACCCCGGCGGCCGCCGCCTCCTCCACGATGTACTGGAGAACTGGCCGGTCGACCACCGGCAGCAGTTCCTTGGGCACCGCCTTGGTGGCGGGCAGAAAGCGGGTGGCCAGGCCGGCGGCCGGGATGACCGCCTTAACGGCTCGCCGACCAGAGGGGAGGGTGGTGGCTGCGTGCTCCGACATGTCGCGAGACTATCGGCCACGGGTCTGTCGCGGCGGGTGAGTCCCAGGTGACGCGCCGCCGGCTCGCGGCAGATCGTCGTCCGGCGGGGCCGCGCCGGCCGGCACCGGCATCTCCTGGGCCATCGGGCGCTTGCCACCCGCGGCGATCCGGTAGGTGTCCCGCCCCGCCGCTTTCGCCGCGTACAGCGCGTCGTCCGCCGCGTCCAACACCTGGGCGCCGGTCACGCCGTGATCTGGGTAAACCGCGATACCGATGGAGACCGACACCGCGATCGACCCGTCGCCGTACGGGATCGGCGTGCCGCGCACGGCCGCGCCCAGGCGCTGGGCCACGATCGTGCCGCCGTGGGCGTCCGTCTCTGGCAGCAACACCACGAACTCCTCACCTCCCTGCCGAAACGCCAGGTCGACCTCGCGCACCTCGGCTCGCACCCGGCGGGCGAACTCGGTCAGCACCGCATCACCCGCCGCGTGCCCGTGCGTGTCGTTGACTTCCTTGAAGCGGTCGAGGTCGAGGGCCAGCACCGCGAGCATGCGCCCGAAGCGGCTGGCCCGCTCGACCTCCCGGCGCACCGATTCCTTCAGATAGCGGTAGTTCCAGAGGCCGGTGAGCGGGTCGGTGAGCGAGAGCCGCTGCGCTTCCTCGTGTACCCGCACGTTGTCCACCGCCACGGCCGCCTGCCCGGCGAAGGTCCGGAGCGTGACCAGGTCGGCGTCGTCGAACTCGTCCAGCCCCAGCCGGTCGTACAGCGCGAGCACGCCGACCGCGGGCGGGTCGAGGTCGGCGCCGAGGGTGGGGCCGGCGAAGGGCACCGCCACGTACGTGCGGCAGTGCGGCTCCTCGTCCAGCAGCGGCGGGCCGTCGCGGTCGACCCGCCCGCGCAGCGGCTCGCCGGTCGCGGCCACCGTGCCGAGCAGCCCGCTGCCGACCGGCACCTTGACGTTGGCGTCCTCGAGCCCTTCCGCGCACTGGGCCACGAGCGTGTTGGTGGCCGGGTCGAGCAGCAGCACCACGCCCGCGCGGGCGCCGGTCGCGGCGAGCGCGGTCTGGAGGATCACCTGGAGGATGCGGTGCAGGTCATGCGTGCTGGAGAGCGTGTCACCGAGTACGGCCAGGTGGTTGCGGAGCTGGTCGCGGCTGGCGGTGAGCGCGCGCACGTACGACTGGGTCTCGCGGGTCATTCGATTGAACGCGGCCGCCAGCCGGCCCACCTCGTCGCGGGCGCGTACCGGCACGCGGGCGGCCAGGTCACCGTCCGCCACACGGTCGGCGGCGCGCCCCAGCTCGGCGAGTGGCCGCGTGGTCGAGCGGGCCAGCCACCAGGCGGCGAGCACCGCGAGCAGCCCGGCCAGCACCACCGCGCCGACGAGCACCGCGTAGATCCCGTCCGGCTCGCTGCGCGGCACCGAGAGGGCGAGCGGGAGCGGCTGGCCGGGCGAGGGGTCGAGGCGCCGCACGTAGCGGCCAGGTGCGGACTCGGCGATCTCGTTGGCTCGTACTCCATGGGCAGCCTGGACCACGGCGTCGCGCGAGCGGCCCAGCTCGGTGCTGTAGCTCGGGCCCGCCCGCAGGGTCACGGCCGCGCCCGCGGCGTCGGCGAGGCGGCGGACGAAGGTCGCGTCGACCACCTGCGCGACCTCCACCGAGCCGAGGAGGCCGCCCGCCGCGTCGCGCATCTCGACCCGCACGGCGAGCGCCTGGAAGGCCCCTGACGTGCGGCCGGAGCAGTCCGTCCACGGCCGGGGCGGCGCGTCGGGCGTGGTGACGCCGTCGACCCACACCGCCGCGGCGAGCCCGCGGGCGATGACCTGGTCGGCGACGACGAGTCGCTGCTCGGTCGTCGCGGGGAGGGCCACCGCGTCGGCCACCGCGTGCAACTGCTGGCAGAGCGCGCCGACCGAGGAGCGGATGGTGGTCGCCGCGACGTCCAGCCGCTCGACCGACCGGTCACGGCTCACCGCCGCCACGGTGGCGCCGACGAAGAAGGCCCCGAGCAGCGCCGGACCGAGCACGACGGCGAGGAAGGCGGTTGTCAACCGTCCACGCAGCGTCACAGCTCCCCCTCTCTCTGGGATGCTGACACAGCGGGAATAACGGGGGCGGGTTATGGCAGGAGTGTTGCGTGCCGGATTTATCGGATCTTCCGCGAAAGGCGAGCCTCCGGGCCGCGCTGCTCAATCGCCGCCGGGCACTGCCGGCGACGTCGTTGGATGAGGGCTCGGCCCACGTCGTGGCCGCGCTTTCCTCTCTGGTACGAAACGAGAGGCCCAACTGCGTCGCCGGATACGTGCCGCTCGGGCCGGAGCCGGGCGGCCCCGGGCTTCCCGACGCGCTCGCCGACATGCTCGGCTCCGAGGCGCGCGTGCTCCTGCCGGTGCTGCTGCCCGATTCCGACCTGGATTGGGCGATCTACCACGGCCCGTACGCCCTCACGCCCGGCCCGCACGGCCTCCGCGAGCCCAGCGGTCGCCGCCTCGGGCCCGATGCCATCGCCACCGCCGAACTCGTCGTGGTGCCCGCGCTGGCGGTCGACAAGCGGGGCGTGCGGCTGGGCCGGGGCGGCGGCTCGTACGATCGCGCCCTGACCCGGGTCTCGCCAGAAACCCTGGTCGTGGCCCTCCTGTACGACGGCGAGCTGGTCGAGTCACTCCCCGAGGAGCCACATGACCGCAGAGTGGGGGCCGTGATCACGCCGAGTGGTGGCCTGGTCCACCTGCCCGTCTGACCTGTCGCGCCCGCTGGGCGGGGCTCCGGCGCGGTGGCCCACTCCGTCGGCGTGATGTTGGCGGCCCGAGGTGGACGAGGCGGGCGTCTTTGGCGCATGATTAGCACTCGGATTAGTGGAGTGCCAGCCTGCGGAGGATCCGTTGCCCACCTACCAGTACGCCTGCACCGAGTGCGGCAACCAGCTCGAGGCGGTGCAGTCCTTCACCGACGAGCCGCTGACCGAGTGCCCGGCGTGCGCGGGCCGGCTGCGTAAGCTCTTCGGCTCGGTCGGCATCGTGTTCAAGGGCTCGGGTTTCTACCGCAACGACTCCCGCAACGGCGGCTCCGCCGCGGAGAAGTCCTCGTCGTCCGAGTCGTCCTCGTCGACCACCTCGTCGGGCTCGACCTCCTCCGACTCGTCCTCGACCTCGTCGACCTCGTCGTCGGCCCCTTCGTCGTCGTCTTCCTCGTCGAAGCCGTCGACCTCGTCGTCCTCCACGTCGAGTTCGGCCAAGCCCGCCGCGGCGACCACCTCCTAGCAGGTCCACCGGCTGCCCGGGCGTTATCCACAGCCGGGCCGGTTATCCACAGGCGCCCGGTCGAAGCCGGCGGTCCGAGCGGCCGCTGCCTAGGGTCTGGGCCATGCGGGAGCCCACGCTCGACCCCGTCCGGCGGCCTCGCCTGCCGCGCGGGCGCACGCTGCTGCGCACCGGGCTGATCGCGGTGTTTCTGCTGACCGCGGCCGCCGCCCTCTACGCCCGCGACCCGGCGCCACCGCCCTGTCCCGCTCCGGCCGTCGCGGCCCCCACCGCCTCCGCCTCGGTCGATGCCAACGGGCGGCTGGCGGTGCCGGCTGGCGCGGTGGGCGTGCCGGTGCGGCTGGCCGATCCCGCGATGCTGGCGCTCGTGCACCCCGGCGACCGGGTCGACCTGGTCGCCGCCGCCGACGGCGCGGCGGCCTCGCTCCTCGCCTCCGACGCGCTGGTGCTCGGCGTGGTGGGCGCCGAGAGCGCGGTGCTCCTCGCGCTCAGGCCCGAGCGGGCGCGCGCGATCGTCGGCCTGCCCGGCGAGACCCGTTTCGGCGCGCTGGTGCGGCCGAAGTGATCAGCCCCAGTGCGGCGGCCGGTCCTCCAGCAGGCGGTCGTCATTGGAGTGGGACAGCTCGCCCCACCCGCGATCGGTGTCGTCGCGGGTCTGGTCAGGCAGCACCGGCAGGTCGTCGTCATCGAGATCGACCAGGCGGTCCGGATCTTCGCGCAGGTCTTTCGCCCCGTTCACGCAAAGCAGACTACCCAGGCATGGTGCACCGCGGGGGACAGGTCGACGTTGATAGCGTCGGTGGGCGTGACGACCCGCAATGGCGGCCCGGCCGACGACGAGTTCTGGCGGCGGCCAGCCGATGGCACTGCGCCCCCACCCGCGCCGCCTCCCGCCGAGCCGGCCGCGCCCGCATACCCGGGGCCGCCGCCGAGCGCACCGCCGCCGAGGGGGTGGCGCCCACCGGTCGTCGTCCAGCCGCCCACGCCCCGCGCGCTCCCCCGCCAGGACAACGCGGGGATCGACTCGGCCGAGCGGAGCGCGCGCACGCTGACATACGGCATCGGCATGATCGCCGCCGCCGTCCTCGTGGTGGTGATCTGTCTGCTCTGCTCGCGGGCGCTTTTCTGAGCCGCGACGCCTGCGGGCCTTCGCGCCGGCTGGGCATCGAGGGCTCCCGCTGGCGACCCCGACGCAGTCAACACCTCGGGCGGGCAGACCGCCGAGGCGACGCCCAGGAGAAGGTGAGCGTGCCAACGCGAAGCCCGACCCACCTCCGGGTAGCCCCTGGCGAGCGCTCAGGCCGGATGAGCTGTGCATTGCGACGGGCAAGGCCGCGGGAGCAGCGGGCCTCTAACACGACGCACGGATGACCACCAGTCTTTGCCCGCTTCGCCGAGCCGGTGACCAGCGCCCGAAGGCCGCCGCTGAGCGTCGGTGGTCACCGCACCAGAGAGCTTTCGCGGTCGGGGTTCGCGCCGCTTCGCGGCGCGGGTTCTCGTCGTCCTACGGCGGGCGCTTGGGCCGCGGGCCGGGCACGCGGGGCTGGGCCTGGTCGGTCGAAGCCGTATCCGCGTGTTCGGGGAGCGGCGGACGCTCGCGGTCACCAAGATCCAGGTCGCGCGCGGCGAAAACTCACCCTCACACGGCAACCAGTCGCCACGGACGGACCATCCCGCTCGGCACGCTCACGCGTGCCCACACCGCCCTGGATCGCCACGCCGCCGGGCCTGGTCCCATCGCAAAGGGCCTATGTCAGGGACACAGACCCTTGCGGCCGGATTGAAAGGGCTATGCCCCCGACAACGCCCACGCACCCGCCGGTCGGGCGCGGCCGGCCCACCGGCACCAGCATCCACCCCACCAGCCGCGCATCCAACGCCCGTCCCGGGGGTTGGGCGCACCGGTGCGCCCAACTCGACAGCTTCTCCCACACACGACACCACGTCCGAACACGGCCCAGCCACGCGACCACCTCGACCCGAAACCCCTCCAGAAAGGTTTCGGGGTCAGGGCTTCGGACCCGCCCACGATGACCCTTTTGCGGATAGCCGCTTTCTATCGGTTTGCTCGGTTCGGCAAGGTCCGGGAGCAGCGCCACGCTCCACGGGCACACGATCTGCTGCTAGCCCGACGCGGGCACGGACGCTGCGCGATCCACTCAGACCTCGACCCGGAAGGTCTCTTAGATGCCGCTCCACACGGCGTCGGCGCCCGATTCACCGGTCAGGTAGACGTAGACGCCCGTGACGCCGGCGAGCACGATCACCGCGGCGCCAAGGACCCACGTCAGCCACACCGGCACGCCGCCCGCCGTGGCCCGGCCGGTGGTCAGCCCGTTGGTGAGCAGGACGAGCAGCAGCGTGCCGGCGCCCAGAGCCAGGCTGCACCAAAACATCAGGTCGCCATAGCCCTGGTGGTCGTTGACCTTGTCGAGGATCTCCTGGCCGTAGTTGGCCGCGATCAGCCGCGCCTCCAGCTCCTCCCCCGACTGCCGCGCGACGAAGGCCGACACCGGGCCCGCGATGGCGAGCAGTGCGGCGGCCCAGCCGATCCGCGCCCGCACGCGGGGCACCAGGGCGTACACCACGGCGGCGAGCGCCAACAGTGGGATGAAGACCACAGCGGCGTGCACCACGAGCGGATGCGTCGGCAAGCCCATGAACTCGTCGAACACGAGTCCTCCTTTTCCGGGAATCGCGTGGTCGCGCGGGATCAGCGTACGATTTGTCGATCATCGCAACGATGCCCATGTCGCAGGCGGGCCACGCGGTGAGAGAGTCGGGGCGGTCCAGGAAGGTTCCGCGCGCCTTGCTGGCGGCGTATCCGCGTGCTGTTATTGCTAGATGCACGGCGAGGAGCTGCTGCGGTCGCGTGGCCTGCGGGTGACCCGACCGCGTCTCGCGGTGCTCGATGTCCTGGCCGCCGGTGGTCACCTCGAGGTCGACGAGATCGCTCGGCGGGTCCGCACACGCCTCGACTCGGTCTCCACTCAGGCCGTCTACGACGTGCTCGGCGCCCTCTCCCGCGCCGGCCTCGCCCGCCGGCTCGAGCCTGCCGGCAGCCCCGCGCGATACGAGGCCCGCGCCGGCGACAACCACCACCACGTGGTCTGCCGCGGCTGTGGCGAGGTCGCCGACATCGATTGCGCGGTCGGTGAGGCGCCCTGCCTCGACCCCAACGTCTCGCACGGCTTCCAGATCGACGAGGCCGAGGTGACGTTCTGGGGGCTGTGCCCGGTCTGCCAGGCCCGCAAGGCCGATGACATCTGACCCGCACGACGATCTCGGGCTCTTCGGTCCCGACTCGGTGAGCTGGCGCGTGCACGAGGAGCCCATCCTCTTCGTCGCCGGTCTCCGCTCGCTCTACCTCCAGGCGCTACATCCCAGAGCGGTCGCGGGCGTGGTGCAAAACTCCGACTACAAGGCCGACCCGTGGGGCCGGTTGATACGCACGTCGCAGTACGTCGCGACCACCGTCTACGGCACCACCGCCCAGGCCGAGACCGCCGGCCGCCGGGTGCGCGCCCTGCACGGCCGGCTGCGGGCCACCGACCCCCGCACCGGCGACGAGTTTCGGATCGACGAGCCCGACCTGCTGCGGTGGGTCCACGTCGCCGAGATCGAGTCGTTCGTCTCGACGGCCCGCCGCGCCGGCGTTCGCCTCACGCCCGCCGACGTCGACGCCTACTACGCCGAGCAACGCCGGGCCGCCGCGCTGGTCGGCCTCGACCCCGAGACGGTGCCCGGCACGGCCGCCGAGGTCGCGCGGTACTACGAGCGCGTCCGCCCCGAGCTGGGCATGAGCAAGGCCGCCGCCGAGACGTTCCTCTTCCTGAGCCATCCGCCGCTCCCCTGGCGCCTCGGCCTCACCCCGGTGCGACTCGCCTACGCGGGCGTGGCGGCGACGGCTTTCTCGCTGCTCCCGCCCTGGGCCCGCCGCATGTACGGCGCCCTCGGCCTGCCACTGGCCGACGTCTCGGCTGACGTCTCCGTGCGGGGGCTGCGCCTGCTGCTGGCCGCGCTCCCGAAACGATTCCGCGTCGGCCCGATCCGCCAGGCCGCCGACGAACGCGTCGCCCGTCTGGCGAGTGCCGCCCCACTCACCGATCTCATGGCCGGCTGAGCCGACACCGCCACCGGCTTTCCACTGGCCGACCATCCAGGGCTGCGGAGGGTGAGGCTGCGGGAGCGACGGCCCGGACCCCGGCGGACATCGCGGTAGCCCGCAGATCCTTTTGGAAACTTCATCAGCAGGCTGCCAAGCCCAAGCGGCGCCTGGGCCCTGGCCCACGGCGCGACGCGACGCTACTCATCGGCGGCGGTGGGGGTCAGGACGCGCTCGACCGTGGCCCACGGTTCCTTTGCCGGTGCCTCGGCCCCCGCTGGGCAGACCTTGCGGAAGTCGCACCAGGTGCAGATCGGGCCGGGCGTGGTGGGGAAGGCGGTGTCGGGGTCGCCGCCCTCGGCCACCGCGCGCTCGGCCGCCGCGATGTCGCGGGCCGTATCCTCCGCACGGCTCACCTGCCGGGCCAGCGACTCCGGCGTGTGCTCGTGGGCGGCGACGGTGCCAGAGGGCAGGTGGTGCAGCTCGACGCGGCGGCACGGGCGGCGGAAGACGCGTTCGGCCGCGTACGCGTACAGCGCCAACGCCTGCGAGCCGCGCGCGTCGTCGGAGTCGAGGCCGGTGCGGCCGGTCTTGTAGTCGACGATCGCTAGCTCGGGGCCGTCGGGGCCGGGGCGCGAGTCGATGCGGTCGGCGCGGCCGTTGAAGGCGAGCACGGCCGTCTTCACCGCCACGACGCGCTCGACGCCGAGCGGCTCGACGGCCGGGTCGAGTGTCTCCACATAGGACTCAAGCCACTCCAGCGCCCGGCGGTAGGCGGCCCGCTCCTGCACCTCGTCACGGTAGCCCTCGCGGACCCACGTGCCCTTGAGCAGGCTGGGCAGCGCCTCGGGCCGGCGCTTGTCGACCGGCAGGGCGAACCAGTTGCGCAGCGCGGTGTGCACGCTGGCGCCGAGCGAATTGTGCGCCCACGGCGGGCCCTTCGGCGGAGTGGGACGGTCCACGTAGGAGTAGCGGTAGCGACGTGGACAGTCCACATAGGACCCGAGCTTGCTGGGCGTGCACACGAAAAGCCGCTCCGGCATGCCTTCGAATCCAAGCTGCTCCGGCTCTGGCCGACCGGCACCGCCGCGCGGACGGGGGGTCGCGGAATATGCCCTACGCACCCCACGATCCTCCCACCACCGTCTGACAATCCACCGGCCGCCACGGCGGCGGGTCACCCACCATTGGCGTACTGGCGCACGAAGGCGGCCACCGCGTCGGCGATCAACTGCACCGCGATCGCCGCCAGCAGCAGGCCGGCGATGCGGGTCAGCACCTCGATGCCGCTGGGGCGGAGCACCTTCACGATGCCGCCGGAGAAGCGGAGTGCCAGCCACACCGCGGCCATCGCCGCCACGATGCCCACCCCGACCGCGACGTAGTCGGCCGCCCCGTCGGACCGTTGGACGAAGAGCATCGTCGCCACGATCGCGCCCGGGCCGGCGAGCAGTGGCGTCCCGAGCGGCACCAGCGCGATGTTGGAGGTGGCCTGCTGGTTGGGATCGTCGGTGCGGCCGGTGAGCAGTTCGAGGGCGATGAGGATCAGCAGCAGCCCGCCGGCGCCCTGGAGCGCGGGCAGGTCGACGTGGAGGTAGTCGAGCAGCGTCTGCCCGGCCACCGCGAAGACCACGATCACGCCGAACGCGAGCGCGACCGCCTGCGTACCCGCCCGGTTACGCTCCCGGCGGGTGAGCGTGCCGGTCAGGGCGAGATAGATCGGCACCATGCCCGGCGGATCCATGATCACGAGGAGGGTGACGAACACCTCGCCGAACAGCTTGAGATCCACACGGCCACGCTAGAGGACCGTTCAAGGCCCCAGTACCGGTACGCCCGACGCGGCCGCCACGATCGCCTCGTAGGCATCCACCTCGGTCGTGTAGGCACCGAGCTTGACCTGCTTGTGTGAGCCATGGAAGTCGGACGAGCCGGTCACCACCAGCCCCAGCTCGGCCGCGAGCCCGCGTACGTGCTCCCGCTCGGCGGGCGAGTGTGCCTCGTGGTCGGCTTCGAGACCGAAGAGGCCCGCCTCCGCCAGCTCCACGATCAGCGAGTCGGGCACCACCTTGCCGCGCTTGGTCGCCTTGGGGTGGGCGAAGACCGGCACCCCGCCCGCCTCGCGCACCAGCCGCACCGCCGCGAAAACGTCCGTGTCCTCTTTGGGCACGCGGTAGCGCTCGCCCAGCCACCGGTCCTCGAACGCCTCGTCGGTGCCGGCCACCAGCCCCGCCCGCACCAGCGCCCGGGCGATGTGCGGACGCCCGACGGTGCCGCCGGCCGCATAGTCGCGTACCTCGTCCCAGGTCACGTCGACCCCGTCGGCGCGCAGCCGCTCCACGATGCGCTGCGCCCGCTCCTCGCGGCTGCCCCGCACGCGGGCGAGCTCGGCCACCAGCGAGGGCGCGGTGGGGTCGAAGAGGTACGCGAGCAGGTGGAGCGGGATGGCGGGGGACTCGCCGTACCACCGGCAGGAGAGCTCGGCACCGCGCAGGAGCGCGAGGCCGGCGGGGCGGGCCTCGGCCGCGGGCATCCAGCCGGCCGTGGTGTCGTGGTCGGTGATGGCGAGGACGTCGAGGCCGGCCTCCGCGCCGGCGGCGACCAGCTCGGTGGGGGTGAGCGTGCCGTCGCTGGCGGTCGTGTGGGCGTGCAGGTCGATGCGCATCACACGAGCATGGGGTCTACGACGAGCACGCGGTCGTCGATGCCGGCGCCGGGCACGGGCACCTCCACGACCTCCGGCTCCTTCCCCGCCTTCACGCGCATCAGGTCGCCCTCGCGAGAGACGTGCACGAGCGTGCCGCCGCTCGCCCACGCTGACTGGTCGCTCAGCTCGGGCCCGACATCCTCCGCCGTGGGCTGGCTGGTGAACGCCACCAGCAGGTCGACCAGCCGCGCCCGCCCAGCGCCGTCGGCCACCAGCCAGCGCCCGTCGGGCGAGACGGTGCCGGAGCCGCGGGGGTTGAGCTGCAGGGCACAAGCCGTCTTGAGTACGGTCAGCGCGTTGACCGCGTCGAGCAGCGCGAGGCACGGGCGGTCGCCAGCCTCGGCGGCGACCTGGCCGACGACGGTGCGCCCGTCGGTCAGCGGCCCGTAGATCTCCGTGGTGCCCGCCTTCCACGCGGGGTTGTAGGGCATCCCGCGGCGCGGCCACCACACGTCGAAGCCGGCCTGCTCGGCGCCGGCGGCCGCGCGCCGCATGACCACGCCGTGCCCCACGAAGCCCACCGGGCGGGCCTGCGCCGGTGCCGACGCCTGCGTGGCGTCCTTGAGCTGCCCCTTCTCGAAGACGGCGCTGAAGAGGCGGGCACTGTCGCGCCAGGCCACTCGGCGGCCATCCTGCGCCAGCACGACCGCGTCGACGGCGGGGAGCACCTGGAGCGACGAGCCGTCGGGCCGCACGTGCCAGAGGGAGGCGCCACCGGCGGGCGGCACGCCGACGACCAGCCAGCCATTGGTCACCTCGTGCGCGGAGGTGACCGTGCCGATCGGGGGCAGCGTGATCGCGGTGCCGGTGGTGGTGCGGAGCTGAGCGGCGACGACCAGGTCGACCGGGACGTCGGTGGCGGACATGCGCCCGCGGTCGAACGTGCCCGAGGGGGCCGGCACGGCCGTGGTGGGGACGATCGCGGGCAGCGGCTGGTTGACCTCCGGCCCCGGGTCGTCGACCCAGGCCGGCCCGGCGTATCGCTGGTCGCCTGGACCGAACTGCACGACGCCGACGGTGGCGACCGCCGTCGCGGCCACGACCATGACCACGCCCGCGAGCGAGCGGCGCCGGTCGATGCGACGGGCCTTGCGGATGGCGCGGCCGGCAGGGTCGGGCCCGCCCACCCCGTGTGCCGGGTCGGCGGCCCGCGACAGCGTCTCGCGCAGCGCCCGCTCCAGATCCTCCGATGCCACGCCGAATGGACGCCTTGGCGACGGCCCCAGGTTGTCTGGCTCGCCCATCGTCACCCGCGCTCCAGGCCGGTGGCGGGGGCCGGGATCGACGGCATGGGCAGGCCCGGCACCACCGGCGCCGGCCGCCGCGCGGGCCGCGGCTCCGCGGGCTTGCCGGCCGGCGCGCGCTCCGCCGCCGCACCGCCCCTGGCGCCGGCGCCGTCGAGCCCGGGGGCCAGGCCGTCGGCGCCGAGCCGCTGGCGCAGCGTGTTGAGGGCTCGCGAGGTCTGGCTCTTGACCGTGCCGGTGGAGATGTCGAGCAGCGCGGCGGTCTGCGCCTCGGTCAGGTCTTCGTAGAAGCGCAGCACCAGCACCGCCCGCTGGCGGGCCGGCAGCGCCTTGACGTGCCGCCACAGCGCGTCGCGCTCGAGCTGCTCGTCGATCTGGTCGGGGGCGGCCCGCTCGGGCAGGATCTCGGTCGGCCGCTCGCCGTGCCAGCGCCGCCGCCACCAACTGGTCGCGGTGTTGACGAGGACGCGCCGCGCGTACGGCTCGACCGCCTCGATCTCGCCGAGCCGCTTCCACGCCAGGTAGGTCTTGGTGAGGGCGGTCTGGAGCAGGTCTTCGGCCGTGGCCCAGTCACCGGCCAGCAGGTAGGCCGTGCGCAGCAGGGCGGCGGAGCGAGCCGCGACGAACTCGCGGAACTCCTCCTCCAGCTCCTGCCGCGCGTCCGCGACCGAGCCCCTTCCAACCTCCACCTGCGACCCATCCGGGCCGCTGGCGGGGACCGGGGCGCGGGCGCCACGCGATCCAGGTTGGAACAGGCTCACCCTCGCCTCCCCGTGGTAGGTGCCCTCCCGAAGGTTGTCACAGCCTTCGGGCAAGGACCATGGCACGGACGGCCAAACCAGCGTTAGGCGGGCATTGACCCGAGGACATCAAGCTCCGTCGTCGGCCTTGACGTCTTCGGCGTCTTTGCCGAGGCGCGCCTCGACTGCCTGCGGCTCGTACATCTCCTCCACCACGCGGAGATAGAGCTCATTGGGATTGGGGAGGTGTTTGACCTCACGGAGGGCCTGATCCTGACCGGCCGACTCGAGCACAAATGTGCCGTAGTTGAGCAGGCGCCCGAGTGGGGACTGCTCGTACTTCATGTCGGTGACGCGCAGAAGTGGCATCATGCCGACTTTGCGAGTAACGATGCCGTTGACCACCATTACTCGCTTATTTGTCAGGATGAACCGGTCGTAATACCAGTCGGCGATCTGCCACGCGACCCAGCCCATCACGCCGAGCCACACGATGACCGCCGCTGTGGTGAGCCCGCGGACCTCCTGCCGGGCCAGGAACCCGGACAGGTAGCCGAGCGCGAACGTCGCGGCGGTGCCGATCAGCAACGGGGTGGACAGGTGGATCCAGTGCCGCTTCCACTCACCGCGGTAGCGCTCGGTGGGGAAGAGATAGCGGGCCACCAGCGAGCTTGGCTCGTCTTCGAGCGGGAGGACGCGCCTCGGCCCGATCGGCATGCCGGCCGCGTCGGTGCGCAGGCCGGCAAGCTCGTCTTCGGAGAACTCCGGCGGCAGGTAGCCAGCCCGCCCCTCGTCCGAGGCGTAGCTGGCGCTCTCCGAATACGCCGGACCATCCGAATAGGAGGGCCCTCGGGAGAAGGCGGCGTCATCGCTGTAGCCCGGGCCTTCCTCGCCACGTGTGCGTGGAATCGGCTCCGTGTCCCGCTGGCGTCGGGCTCGGTCGGGCTCGTCAGGGTCGTCGGGGGGTCCGCCCGGTGCGCTGCCCATAGGGAACTAGGCGATCAGGCCCGTGACGAAGTCACCAAGGCCCTGACCGATGTCCGCGACAGTGCTGCCCAGAGACTGGAACACGTCCGCCGCGGAATCAGGCCGGTACGCGATGAAGAACAGCAGAAACGCGATGCCGCCCCAGGTGAGAATCTTCTTGACCATTGCGGGCCGTCCCTCCGCACTGCGCCGCCGAGCCGGTGCCGGCAGTACTTAGAGTATCAGTTGCGCGTCTTTACGTGTTGGTTCCGATCAAGGGGAAATCGTCGTCACGCTCTCCCCTGCAGGTACGGCGAGGGTGCGCCGTACACGAGCTCGGGCGGCAGCCACTCGGAGAGGTCGTGCAGCACGACATGCTCCGCGAGGAGGTAACCCGCACTCGCCGGCCAGGCTATCGCATACAGCCACATTCCCCGGGCTTCTCCGGCATAGGCGCTCCGATCTTCGGGCGACTTCACAGACCACAGTGGAGACGGGTGACCGCCCACTTTGATCTTCGCGTGCGGTCCACCGTGGTCGCCCGCGGGAAGGCCCTCGTCGCCCAGCGCGTCGGCGATCAGCGCGCCCGGATCGAGGCCGGGAAGACCACCCAAATAGTTACCCAGACCGATGCCGGGCTCCTCTGCCACGAACACCAGATCAGCCGGACCGTCGCGGAGGGGGGACGGTCCACTGCATGCGACGGCGGTGGCCCGGACGCCGGTGCGGTCGTCGCCGGCCCAGGCGACGCCGGTCATCGTCCAGCCGGGAGGGAGCGGCCAGGGACACCACGCGGGCACCTGCGGGCGCCCGGTGTCCTCCTGGGCCTTGCCCACCGTGGCCAGCACGCTCGCCACGATGTCGGCGCTCACGTGCTCGGCCATGTGCAACGGGGGCACCGGCCCGTCGTCGTCACAACGCCACTCGGTGTGCATCAGGTCGGGCGGTCGCACTGGACCGCCACATCTGGGGCAACTCACCGCAACGCCCACCACCCTACGGTGCGGGGCTGGCCGCCTCCCCGTCAAGGCTTTCGGCGATCGATGATCCGACCGAGGGGGATGGCGGCGGGGTATCCGGAGGTGGCGAGGGCGCGTGCGCGCGTACCCACGCGTGCATGGCGATCCCGCTGGCCACGCCCGCGTTGATCGAGCGCGTGGAGCCGTACTGGGCGATCGAGAAGAGCTGGTCGCACGCTGCCCGCGCGACGTCCGACAGGCCCGGCCCCTCCTGGCCGAAGAGCAGCGCGCAGCGGCGCGGCAGCGTGACCGCCTCCAGCGGATGCGCCCCGGGCAGGTTGTCGATGCCCACCACCGGCAGGTCGTGCGCGTGCGCCCAGCCGACGAACTCCTCGATCGTCTCGTGGTGACGCACGTGCTGGTAGCGGTCGGTCACCATCGCGCCCCGGCGGTTCCACCGGCGCCGCCCCACGATGTGCACCTCCGCCGCGAGGAACGCGTTGGCGTTGCGCACGACCGTGCCGATGTTGAGGTCGTGCTGCCAGTTTTCAATCGCCACGTGGAAGTCGTGCCGCCGCTGGTCGAGGTCGGCCACGACGGCCTCGCGCCGCCAGTACCGGTAGCGGTCGACCACGTTGCGCCGGTCACCGTGGGCGAGCAACTCCGGGTCGTAGCGCGGATCGGCCGGCCAGTCACCGGGCCAGGGTCCGACCCCGACCTCAACCTCATCGCCACTCACGGTCATCAGAGGGTACGGGCTGCGCCTGAGCCGCCGGCAGGGGGCGGCCCGAACCTCACCTCAGCGCGAGCGCGACCGCCAGGTCGTCGAGGAACCGCCGCTCGGCGTTGCTGACCTGCTCGCCGCCCAGCCCCAGCAGGCCCCCGGTGCGGGAGGCCCCACAGACGCGCGCGGCCACCGACTGGACCCACTGGCGGTACGCCGCGGAGTCGGCCGGATCGGCCCGCGCGCCGAGTACGGCGGTCGCCCGCCGGCACGCCGCCAGCACCTCGGCCAGCCCTGCCGCCCGGTCGGTGAACTCCTCCGCCGCGGGCCGGTCGTCGTCGGCCTCGGAGTAGATGGCGGAGACCACCGCGCGGACCAGGTCACTGTCGAACGCCCGCCCCGCCGCGATCGCGTCCAGCCCGGCCAGGCCCTCGGCGACGGTGCGCCGCGGGCCGTCCGGCTCGGCGGAGGTTGCGGCCACGATCACTCGCGCGGGCAGGTGGGTCAGCAGCTCCCACTCGCCCGGCGCGAACGCCATCGCGGCGACCTGGCCGGCGGCGCCAACGGACGTGGCATCGGTAGAAGTCGGTTCTCCGGAAGCGGACTGGCTCGGCATGGCCACCTCCCGGGGTCAGCATATGCCCGATATGGCGGTCATGCGCGGCTTGCCAAAGCCGGCCTGCGTGTCGGCGTTTCAGCCCTGAGTTTCGGGGAAGCTGGGCCGCTCCGGGTCGCCACCGGCGAGCACCGCCGCGGCGGTGTACTCCTTCTTGGGCACCATTACCCGCCGCCGGAACACGCACACGAGCGTGCCGTCCTGCTTGTACCCCTTCGTCTCCACCGAGACCACGCCCCGGTCGGACTTCGATGTGGACTCGCGCTTGTCCAGCACGGTGGTCTCGCCGTAGATCGTGTCGCCGTGGAACGTGGGCGCGACGTGGCGCAGGGACTCGACCTCGAGGTTGGCGATGGCCTTGCCGCTCACGTCGGCCACCGACATGCCGAGCAGCAGGGAGTAGATGTAGTTGCCGACCACCACGTTGCGCTTGAAGTGCGTGGACGTCTCGGCGTAGTGAGCGTCCATGTGGAGCGGGTGGTGGTTCATGGTGAGCAGGCAGAACAGGTGGTCGTCGTACTCCGTGACGGTCTTGCCCGGCCAGTGCCGGTAGACCGCGCCGACCTCGAACTCCTCGTAGTACCGGCCGAACTGCATCCATGCCCTCCCTCGATCAACAGCTAGGGCAAGGATGCCTTATCGATGGTTAAGCCAAGAGGCGAGGGGGAGATCGGAAAACTGACCCCGGACGCAATGAGCGGCGGGGCCCTCCCCGGCACCCGCCGCCCACGCTTGATGAGTTGATTTTGCCGTGCAACTCGCACTGGAGAAAGGTTTCAGGGCGAGACAGAGGTCACAGTTATCCTTTCGTTACATTACAGTAAGTAGGAGTCGATCGAGCTGTGACCTACCGTTACCGACCCGCGAGTCCCGTATCGGCCTGCATGTTCGATACTTTCCCGGTTACGGCTTTGTAAACTCATGGAATCGCTCCCATTACTTCCTGTGACGAGCCGATCATCGCTAATGGTCACTGTCTCGATGCTCGCCGTAGGGTCTCGGAAGGAGCACCTGGTGAAGCCCACCACGCCGTGCGGCGTGTCCGGTTCGTCGGGAATGATGGGCGGGACCGTTAGGTTTCAGTACGCGTAGGCGACATCCCCGTGATCGGAGAGATCAAATGGCGACCGTTGAGCTGACCACGGCGAACTTCGACGAGGTGACCAGCAAGGACGGCACCGTGCTGGTCGACTTCTGGGCCAGCTGGTGTGGGCCGTGTGTGCGGTTCGCGCCGGTGTACGAGCGCTCGTCGGAGAAGCACCAGGACATCGTGTTCGGCAAGGTCGACACCGAGGCGCAGCAGGAGCTGGCCGCCAAGTTCGACATCCGGTCGATTCCGACCATCATGGCCATCCGCGACGGCGTGATCGTCTTCGCCCAGCCTGGCGCGCTGCCCGAGTCGGCGCTGGAGTCGCTGATCGAGCAGGTGCAGGCGCTCGACATGGACGACGTCCGCAAGAAGCTCGCCGCGCACAACCACTGACAAAGCACCGCTCTCGCATCGCAGAGGGCGCCTCTCGCCGTTGAGAGGCGCCCTTGCTCATGCGATGTGGTGTGGTGTTGCCAGGTCGGTGGCTCAGGCGACGTGCTCCCGGTACGCGGCGATCGTGGCGGCCAGGATCTCCGCACCGGGGCGGGCCCACAGGTCGGCGTGGAAGACCTCCACCTCGACCGGCCCGGTGTAGCCGGCGGCGTCGACGGCCGCACGGAAGCGACGCAGCTCGACGCAGCCCTCGCCGGGCAGCGCGCGCCCGAGCAGCACGCCCTCGGGCAGCGGCGTGATCCAGTCGGCGGCCTGGAAGCAGGCGATGCGCCCCTCCCGGCCGGCCCGCGCGATCTGCGCCCACACCGCGTCGTCCCACCACAGGTGATAGGTGTCGACGACCACGCCGACAGCCTCCGCCGGATACGGCGCCGCCAGGTCGAGCGCCTGGCCGAGGCTGGAGACGACGCACCGGTCCGAGGCGAACATGGGGTGCAGCGGCTCGATCGCCAGCTGTACGCCCGCCTCGACCGCGGCCGGCACCAGGCGCCCCACCGCGTCGCCCACGTGCCGCCGGGCCGCGTCGATGTCGCGGCTACCGGGCGGCAGCCCGCCGGAGACCAGCACCAGCACGGGCGCACCGAGCACGCGCGCCTCTTCGATGGCGCGACGATTCTCCTCGTACCACTCGGGTTTGCTGAAGAAGCCCCCGCGGCACAGCGACGTGACCTCGATGCCGGCGTCTTTCACGAGCGCCGCGGTCTTCTCCAGGCCGAAGTCGGCGACCTGCTCGCGCCACAGCCCCACGCGCGTCACGCCGGCGTCGACGCAGCCGGCGACCAGGTCGGGGATCGCCCACCGGTTGGCGGTCGCCTGGTTGAACGAGAACCGGTCGCTCACAGCTCAGGAATCTCGATGCGACGGCCCTCGCGGGCGGACTGGAGGCCCAGCTCGGCCAGTTGTACGCCGCGGGCGCCGGCCCACAGGTCCCAGGTGTACTCCGTCTCCTCGGTCACGTGCCGCAGGAAGAGCTCCCACTGCGCCTTGAAGCCGTTGTCGAACTCCTCGTTGTCCGGCACGACCTGCCACTGGCTGCGGAAGTCTTCGGTGGCGGGCAGGTCAGGGTTCCACACCGGCTTGGGCGTGGTGGACCGGTGCTGGATGCGGCAGTTGCGCAGGCCGGCGACGGCGCTCCCCTCGGTGCCGTCGACCTGGAACTCCACCAGCTCGTCGCGGTAGACCCGCACAGCCCACGAGGAGTTGATCTGCGCGACGATGCCGCCCTCGATCTCGAAGATGCCGTAGGCCGCGTCGTCGGCGGTCGCGTCGTACGCCTCGCCGGCCTCGTCCCACCGCCGGTCGATGTGGGTCGTGACGTGCGCGGTGACCGCGTTGACCCGGCCGAAGACCTGCTCCAGCACGTAGTGCCAGTGCGGGAACATGTCCACTGTGATCCCACCGCCGTCGGCGGCCCGGTAGTTCCACGAGGGACGCTGGGCGGCCTGCCAGTCGCCCTCGAAGACCCAGTAGCCGAACTCGCCGCGTACCGACAGGATGCGGCCGAAAAAGCCCCCCTCGACCAGGCGGGCCAGCTTGCGCAGGCCGGGCAGGAAGAGCTTGTCCTGCACCACGCCGTGCTTGATGCCCGCGGCGTCGGCGAGGCGGGCCAGGTCGATGGCGGTGGCGAGGTCTTCGGCGATCGGCTTCTCGGTGTAGATGTGCTTGCCTGCGTCGATCGCGGCACGCAGCGCCTTCTCCCGCTGGGCGGTCACCTGCGCGTCGAAGTAGATCTCGACGTCGGGGCGGGCCAGCGCGCTCGTCAGGTCGGTGGTCCACTCGGTGAGCCCGTGACGGTCGGCGATCTCGCGGAGCTTGGTCTCGCTGCGCCCTACCAGCACCGGCTCCGGCCACAGCCGGGTGCCGTCGCGCAGCGCCAGGCCGCCCTGCTCACGAATCGCGAGCAGCGAGCGCACCAGGTGCTGCCGATATCCCATCCGCCCGGTCACGCCGTTGAGCGCGATGCCGATCGTCCTGCGGGCCATGCGAGGGTCCAATCGTTTCGAGGTAAGCGCTTTCCTCGATCACGGTACTGGCCTCCGCTGTTGCGCTGCAAGGCCTTTCCTCAATATGGGCGGGGCCACGGTATTCTCATTCCGCAAATGGACGTGGGGGGTCACGAGGTCCGCACCGACGAGGACGGACCGCACCGGCTTTCCGGGCCGCACGCGAGCGAGGCGAGCGCCACGGGCAGAGGCCGGGCGCGCTGCTCCGCCGCAGGTCATGTGCGCGTAGGTGGAGGTTGCGATGGCGACGCTGGCCGATGTCGCGCGGCGTGCGGGCGTATCGCCGGCCACCGCGTCCCGGATCATCAACGGCAGTTCGAAGCCGGTCACCGACGCCCTGCGCGAGCGGGTCCTCGCCGCCGTCGAGGAGTTGCAGTACGTGCCGAACGCGCACGCCCAGCTCCTGGCCCGCTCCCACCGCACCGCGATCGGCGTGATCGTGCACGACGTCTCCGACCCGTACTTCGCGGAGATCACTCGCGGGCTCCAGCGGGTCGCCACCACGCACGGGCGGCTCGTCATCATCTGCAACAGCTACCGTGACCCGGTCAAGGAGCTGGAGTACGTCGAGCTGCTCCGGGCCCACCAGGTCGCCGCGATCGTGCTGGCCGGCTCGGGCTACCACGACGAAGACTTCACCAAGGCGCTCGACGGCAAGCTGCGCGTGTACGAGAGCACCGGCGGGCGGGTCGCCGTCATCGGTCGCCACGAGCACGCCGGCGACGCGGTGGTGCCCGACAACGAGATGGGCGGCTACCTGCTCGCCAGCCACCTCTACGAGCTGGGCCACGAGCGGATCGGCGTGATCGCCGGCCCCAAGCCGCTCACCACCACGACCGACCGGCTGGCCGGGTTCCGGCGGGCGACCCGGGAGCACGGCCACAAACTGCCCGCGCGCCGCATCGCGTACGCCGACTTCGACCGCACCAGCGGAGCCGAGGCGGCCGCCGCCCTCCTCGACGCCGAGCCCGACCTCACCGCGTTCGCGGCGCTCAACGACTCGATGGCGATCGGCGTGCTGTCGCTGCTCCGCTCCCGTGACATCGCGGTGCCGGAGCGGGTCAGCGTGATCGGCTTCGACGACATGCCGATCGCCCGCGACGTGACGCCCGCGCTCACCACCGTGCGGCTGCCGCTGGTCGACATGGGCGCCCGCGCGATGACGCTGGCGCTCGAGCCGGGCGAGACGGTCGCGCCCCGGATCGAGCAGGTCGGTGCCGAGCTGGTGCTCCGCGACAGCACCGGCGCGCCGCCCGCGTAGTGCTTGCACTCTTCTCGTACGCATGTTCGAATATGCTGCATGCGCTGGGACAACCTGTCGGCTCCCCCCGACGGTGGAGTCCCAGACGGGCCGGCGCCAGCGGCTCCACCCCTGCCGCTGGCGCTGCCCGGCGCGGTGGCGCGCACGTTCGACACTCCGGGCTTCGCCGGCATGACCTTCTACGAGGTGCGCGCCAAGAGCATCATCAATCGCGTGCCGGGTTCGTCCCGCATGGCCTTCACCTGGACGATCAACCCTTACCGCGGTTGCAGCCACGCGTGCAGCTACTGCTTCGCCCGGGGCACGCACACCTATCTCGACCTCGACGCGGGGCGTGACTTCGACACCAAGGTCGTGGTGAAGATCAACGCGGGCGAGCTGGTGCGGCGCGAGCTGGCCGCGCCCCGGTGGCGGGGCGAGCACGTCGCGATGGGCACCAACGTCGACCCCTACCAGCGCGCCGAGGGGCGCTACCGGCTGATGCCGCAGATCCTCTCGGCGCTGCGCGACTTCGCCAATCCGTTCTCGATCCTCACCAAGGGCACGCTGATCCTGCGCGACCTCCCGCCGCTGCGGCAGGCGGCCGAGGTGACCCAGGTGGGCGTCGCGATGTCGGTCGGCTTCGTCGACGAGCGGATGTGGCGGTCGGTCGAGTCGGGCACGCCCAGCCCGCGACGCCGGCTCGACACGGTGCGCGCCCTCACCGACGCCGGCTTCCGGGTCAGCGTGCTGATGGCGCCGATCCTGCCCGGCCTCACCGACACCGACGACGCGATCGAGGCGACCGTCGCGGCCATCGCGGCCTCCGGCGCCAGCGGCATCACGCCGATCCCGCTGCACCTGCGCCCCGGCGCCCGGGAGTGGTACGCGTCGTGGCTCACCCGCGAGTTTCCGGCGCTGGCCCCGCACTACCGCCGGCTCTACGGGCGCGGTTCCTACCTGCCGAAGGAGTACCAGCGCGAGGTGACCGCCCGGGTCCGCATGGCCGCGCGCCGGCACGGGCTCGACCGCGCCGAGCCGGGCGAGGCCCGCCAGCCCGAGACGCCGGAGCCGCTCCGGGTCGAGCCGGAGCAGCTGACCCTCCTCTAGGGCGTGTCTGGTGGATCTTTGCGGGGCTGCGGCGGGCCCAGACGGCGCCCGGCGGCACCGGACGAAAGGCCACATACAACACCGGTATGCGACCTTCCGCCCGGCACCACCGGACCGCCGCCTGGACCTCGCCTCGCACCCACAAGATCCACCAGACACGCCCTAGGGATTTCGTGAGGTAGTGGCGACACGAGCGCAGGAAGTACGCGGTCGCCAGCGAGCTGCGCCAGCGCGCCCGCGGGCGCCGGAAGCCGTGATCGAAACCGAGCTATCGTCGGACCGTGCGAAGCGCTCAGCAGATCCTGGCGGAGTCAGCGGTCATCGCGGTCGTCGGCGCCTCCCGCGACCCCGAGAAGCCGGCCCACACAGTGCCGCTCCAGATGCAGCGTCACGGCTGGCGGATCATCCCGGTCAACCCGTACGCGGATGAGCTGTTCGGCGAGCGGGTCTATCGATCACTCGCCGACATCCCGGAGAAGGTCGACCTCGTCGACGTGTTCCGCCCGGCCGAGGACGCGGTCGAGGTGGTACGCGAGGCGGTGGCGATCGGGGCGCCGGCGGTGTGGCTCCAGCTCGACATCGTTTCCCCCGAGGCGCGGCGCATCGCCACCGAGGCGGGAATCGACTACGTGGAAGACCGCTGCCTCGCCGTCGAGCGGGCGGTTGGCAAGCTCACCCGCCGCCCCGCGTGACGCCGTCGCACAAAACCGGGCTCGCGCTGGACGAGAGGTTTTCCTACCCTGCGTAGCATGACCGTCCCGGCCACCCCCTCCCCCGGCCCGGAGCTCTTGTGACCCGCCATGTCCGGGAGGATCTGACCACCAGCGTGAGCAACGTCCAGGCGACGGCGTTGCTCCTGGGCCTCGGCGCGTTCGCGCTGCGCGTGGTGGTCGAGTTCGGTATCGAGCCGATGTCGTGGCGGCTCAGCTTCGTGCCCGCGTTCGCGGTCTACGCGGCCGGCGCGGTGACGGCGCTGGCCGTACCCTTGCTGGCTTTTGCCCGCCTCTGTCCCCGGCCGCGACCGGCCCCACGGACGCTGCTGTTCGGCGATCGCGGCCGCCCCGCGTTCGTCACGCCGACTTCGCCGTGGATGGTGGGCCCGTTCGTCATCATGCTGATGTTTCTGGCCGGCAACGGTCTCGCGACCGAGCGTGCGCCCGACGGCGAGGTGAGCATCTCCGCCGCCGGCTGGGCCCAGACACTGGTGACGGTGGCGATCATCTTCACGGTGGCGGGCTGGACGCTCTTCCGCGGGCCGCGGGTCGAGCTGCGGCCGGGCGGCCTGCTGGTGCGGAGCGTACGCACGCATCTGGTGCGCTGGGAGTCGGTGCTCGCGAGCGGGCCGCCGGCGCCGATGGAAAAGCCGCGCCAGATCTCGCTTCTGGTGCGCCGCCAGCCGCCCGACTACGGGGCGTACGTGGTGCGCATCCTGCACCGCTGGCTCGCGGTGGACGCCGCCTTCCTCGCCAGCGCGATCCGTTACTACGTCGACAATCCGGAGCACCGCGCGGAGATCGGCACGCGCGGCGAACTCGACCGCCTCACCGCCGCGCTCGACATCTAGGGCCCTCACAGCCGAGGCGGCGTCCGGTGCCCGCCGGTCGTCGTCCGGGCCCGCCGCGGGACGGCCATTGCCCTTGCGAAACAGCTCTTGGGCCGCTTCCCGCGATGCACGGCAGTATCGGGCCCCAACGGTGCCGTCAAACCGTGTAAAACTCTTCAGGTGTCGTACCCGCCACTCGACGAGCCGTCGCAGCAGCGGCGGGCGTCCGTCTACGGGCGGGCCAACCAGGCGACCGCGCACTACCGCCCACTCCGCAAGGGGCGGCCGCGCAACGATCCCTCGGCTGCCGCCCAGACCAACCAGACGGCGAAGACGGCCAACCGGCGGCGCTTCGTGCTCTTCGCGGTGGCGCTGCTGGTGGCGATCGCGTTCGGCACGGCGCTCTTCGGCGTGGTGTTCGCCGCACCGGCACCGATGGCGAATCCGCCACGCCAGCCCGTGGCGCCCGAACCGGCCGTCCAGCCGCTGCCGCCAACGGGCAGGGGATCGCCGGCCGAGCAGGCGCCACCACCACCTCCACCGCCGCCGACCAAGGGCCGGGCCGCCACGACCGGCGGCGACCCCTCGCCGCGCAAGTCGCCCACGCCAGGGCCCGTGCCGGGCGAGGGCGGCGACGCCGACCCGACCACCACGCCTCCGGCAGGGGGCACCTTCACGTACCAGAACTGCAACAAGGCATGGCGAGCGTCCGCGGCGCCGCTCTACCCCGGCGATCCGGGCTATTCAGCCAAGCTCGACAAGGACGGCAACGGCATCGCCTGCGACGAGAAACCGGAGAAGTGACGGGCTCGGCGGGGCCGATCCTAGGCGCGGTACTCCTTGAGGAGGCCCCGCGAGATGATGGTTTTCTGGATTTCTGAGGTGCCTTCGCCGATCAGGAGGAACGGCGCTTCGCGCATGAGGCGCTCGATCTCGTACTCCTTGGAGTAGCCGTAGCCGCCGTGTATGCGGAATGACTCCTGCACCACCTCGGCGCAGTATTCGGAGGCGAGCAGCTTGGCCATGCCGGCCTCGACGTCGTTGCGGGCGCCGGAGTCCTTCAGACGAGCGGCGTTGACCATCAGCGCGTGCGCGGCCTCGATCTTCGTGCCCATCTCGGCGAGTTTGAACGCGATCGCTTGGTGGCCGGTCAGTGGTGTGCCGAAGGTCTGGCGTTGTTGGGCGTACGCGATGGCAAGTTCGAAGGCGCGGATGGAGATGCCGCAGGCGCGGGCGGCGACGTTGACGCGGCCGACCTCGATGCCGTCCATCATCTGGTAGAAGCCGCGCCCCACGCCGGCCTCGCCACCGAGCACAGTGGACGCTGGTACGCGCATGTTGTCGAGGATCATCTCGGTGGTCTCGACGCCTTTGTACCCCATTTTTTCGATCTTGCCGGGGATGGTGAGGCCGGGCGCGGTTTCGCCGATGCCGGGCTGTTTTTCCAGGAGGAAGGTGGTCATGTTGGCGTAGACGGAGTCGGCGCCGGTGTCGGTCTTGACCAGTGTGGCCACGACGGAGGAGTAGGCGCCGTTGGTCAGCCACATCTTCTGTCCGTTGAGGACGTAGTCGGTGCCGTCGCGGACGCCTTTGGAGCGGATGGCGGCCACGTCGGAGCCGCAGCCGGGTTCTGACATGGAGAACGCGCCGCGTGCCTCGCCGCTGGCCATGCGAGGTAGCAGGCTGGCCTTCTGCTCGGCGGTGCCGTATTGCGAGATCAGGTACGCCACGATGAAGTGCGTGTTGACGATCCCGGAGATCGACATCCAGCCACGGGACAGTTCCTCGACCACGAGGGCGTAGGTGAGCAGCGACTGGCCGAGCCCGCCGTGTTCCTCGGCGATCGTGAGCCCGAAGAGCCCCATCTCGCGCATGCCGTCGACGATGTCGGCCGGATATTCGTCGGCGTGCTCCAGCCGCTGCGCGTGCGGGATGATTTCCTTGTCGGCGAACTCCCGCACGGTCTCCAGGATCGAGCGCTGGATGTCGGTCAGACCGGGCGTCTGAGCGAGGCGGGCCATGCGTGCCTCCAAGGTCGCGCACATTACCAGCAGGTAACTAAATGTTCGCTCAGTATGCTCCCATGGCCGGTCGCATGGTACGTGTGTGAAAAGGTTCACCGGGCCTAGTAGCGTGCCGGGGGACAAGGAGGCAATCAGAAATGACCGACCCGTACCAGCCGCAGCAGCCGTACGACCCCAACCAGCCGCAGCAGCCGTACTCGGACCCGTACGGTCAGCCGCAGCCCGGGTCGCCGGCCGCGCCGTACGGCAGCCAGCCCGGTTCGCCCGCCGCGCCGTACAGTGGTCAGCCCTACACCGGCCAGCCCTACACGGGGCAGGAGTACGGAAGCCAGCAGCCCTACGGCGGGCAGTACAGCACGCCGCAGTACGGCGCGCAGGGCTACGGCGCGCCACAGTACCCCGCCGGCGGCTACCCCCCGCCCCAGTCGGGCAGCACGAACGTGATGGCGATCCTGTCGCTGGTCTTCGCGTTCGTCTTCGCCCCGGTCGGCATCGTGCTCGGCCACCTGGCGAAGAAGCAGATCAAGGAGCGGGGCGAGCAGGGCGGCGGTCTGGCCACCGCCGGCCTCGTGCTCAGCTACATCTTCACGAGCCTGACGCTGCTCTTCTGCTGCATCGGTGTGATCGGCGCCATCGCCAGCAGCGGCTCCGGCTCCTCCTACTGAACGCGGGCGGGGCGCAGTCGGAGCGGCCTACCGAAACTGCGCCTCCCGCACGCTGTTACCGCCGTCGACCACGAGCATCTGCCCGGTGATGTACGACGCCGCCGGTGAGCAGAGGAACGTGATCGCTGCGGCCACCTCGTCGGGCGTGCCCGGGCGGCCGATCGGCGTACCAAGGCCCTGCTTGAGCTCGGCCACAGTGGACGCCGCGGTGTAGATCGTGCCCGGCGCGACCGCGTTGACCGTCACGCCGTCGGCGACCATCTCCATCGCCAGCGCGCGGGTGAGCCCGACGACGCCGGCCTTCGCCGCCGCGTACGCCGCCTCGGTGGGGAGCGCGTTGATCGGACCCGCGGTGGCGGCGAGGTTGACGATGCGTCCCCAGCCGCGCTCGGCCATGCCGCCGATGAACGCCCGGCTACACAGGAACGCCGTGGTCAGGTTGCGGTCGATCTCCGCCCGCCACTCGTCGAACGTGAGCTGCGCGACCGGCCGCAGCACCTCGGGGCTGGTGCGGCTCGCCAGACCGGCGTTGTTGACCAGCACCTCCACGTCGCCAAGCTGCTCGGCGATCGCGTCGGCCAGCGCGCCGACCTCGGACTCGTCGGTCAGGTCAGCCACGAATCCGGTGGCGCCCAGCTCCGACGCGCGCTCGTGGATGCGGCGCGTGGTGGACACGATCGCCACGCGGGCGCCAAGGTCGACCAGGCGCCGGGCGGTCGCGTATCCGATGCCGTCCGCGCTGCCGGCGCCGGTGACCAGCGCCACTCGACCGTCGAGGCGGAGCGTGCCGTAGTCGGGCGCGGAGGTGGTCGCGTCGTCGTCCATGCCCGCGATCCTGCCCGGTCGGCCCAGCATGGGCAACGGCCGGGGGTCACCAACGGGTGGCTGCCGAACGCTACCCTGGCGGCCACCCCCTACGACGGAGATCGTTATGACGCAGCAGCCCGGCAACTGGAGCGATCCTTCCTGGCCGTCTCAGGCCGGCCAGCAGGATCCGGGCTACCCGGTGAGCGGCCAGCCGATCCCGCAGGGTTATGCCGCACCGATGTACCCGGGATACCCGTACCCGCCCTCGCCGCCCACCAACGGGCTGGCGATCGCGGCGCTGGTCTGCTCGCTCGCCGGCCTCGCCACCTGCATCAGCGCGCCCGTGGGCGCGATCCTCGGCCACGTCGCCCGGCGGCAGATCCGCGAGCGCGGCGAAGGTGGCGACGGCCTGGCGCTGGCCGGCATCATCGTCGGCTGGATCCTCACCGGCCTGCTGCTCCTGTTGCTCGCCTTCTACGTGGTGATCATCGTGATCGCGATCAACAGCGAGACCGGCAGCTCCACCTACTGAGGCTCAGCCCTCCGGCGGAGTGAAGGTGCTGGTGCGGGTCATGCCGGCGGCTCGCCCCTTGGCCGCGACCACGAGGGCCATCTTCCGCGACGCCTCGTCGATCATCTCGTCACCGAGCATCGCCGCGCCCAGCTTCCCGCCCGCTTCCGAGGTGTAGTACTCGTACGCGTCCAGGATCAACTCCGCGTGGTCGTAGTCATCCTGAGCCGGCGAGTACACCTCGTTGGCCACCTCGATCTGCCCCGGATGCAACACCCACTTGCCATCGAAACCCAACGCCGCCGACCGCTGCGCCACCTCCCGGAACCCATCCACATCCCGGATCTGCAGGAACGGCCCATCGATCGCCTGCTTGTCATGCATCCGCGCGGCCATCAGCAACCGCATCAAAATGTAGTGATACGGATCCCCCGGATACTGCGGCATCAACCCACCGACCACCAGCGACCGCATGTTGATACTCGCCATGAAATCCGCCGGCCCGAAGATGATCGTCTCGACCCGAGGCGAAGCCGCCGCGATCGCGTCCACATTCACCAGACCCGCCGCGTTCTCGATCTGCGCCTCGATCCCGATCCGCCCAACCTCCAAGCCCAGCGACTTCTCGATCTGGGTCAACGTGAGATCCAGCCACTGCACATGCGACGCCGACTGCACCTTCGGCAACATCACACAGTCGAGGTTGGCACCAGCACCCTCGACCACCTCGACCACATCCCGATACGTCCACGACGTCGTCAGGTCGTTGACCCGCACCGCCCGCGTCTTACCACCCCAGTCACCCTCGTTGAGCGCCGCCACGACGTTCTTACGCGCGTCCGGCTTGGCCAACGGCGCCACCGCATCCTCAAGATCCAGAAACACCTGGTCAGCCGGCAGCCCGCGCGCCTTCTCCAGCATCTTCAGGCTCGACCCCGGCACCGCCAGGCAGGAGCGGCGCGGACGTCCAAGAGCGACCATCGATTGGCTCCTTAGCGATCGGTAAGGCGCAGACCACGAAACGGTAACCTCGGGCGCCGACCGCCGAGAACCAACCTGTGGAAGATCTCACTGGCGAGGTCAGACCATCGGTTCCGGCGGCCGGCGGAGCGCCCGCGTGCTACCGAGTACGACCACCGCCACGCCCGCCACCAGCAGCGCCAGCCCAGGTAGCGACGCGGCGCGCGGCACCTGCCCCAGCCAGAGCCAGGCGATCAGCGCCGCGCCGGGCACCTCCAGCAGGATCAACATGCTGACGGTGGTCGCGGAGACCCTGCGCAGCGCGTAGTTGAACATCGAGTGCCCCAGCAGTTGTGCGCCGACCACGAGGCCGACGATGGCCAGCCAGGTGGTGTGCGCGTACCCGCCCAGCCGCACCCCGGCCACCAGGCACACCACGAGCAGCCCGGCAGCGCAGACCGAGTAGCAGACCAGCGTGTACGTGGTGGTGCTGAGCGACACGCGGGCCCGCTCGCCGAACGCGGTGTACACCGCGCCCGCCATCGCGCCGACCAGTGCCAGTACGTCGCCGAGGAGGGCCCGGCCGGACGTGCCGAAGTCGGCGCCGGTCGCCAGTACGGCACCGGCGACCGCGATGCCGATGCCGACCCACATCACCGGGCGCAGGCGGCGCCCCTGGCCGAGCGCGAGCAGACCCTGCCACACCGGCTGCGTGGCGACCAGCGCGGTCGCGGTGGCCACCGAGGTGAGCTGGGCGCTCGGCATCCAGGTGCCGAAGTGGACGGCGAGGGCAACACCGGCCAGCACGCTGTACCGGGCCTCGGTGCGGCGGTCACCGGCCACCATCGCCCGCAGCTCGCCGCGACGGTGTACGAGCGCGGCCGGAGCGAGCACTCCAGCCGCGAGGAAGTTGCGCCAGAACGCGATGGCCAGGGCGGGGGCGGACGCGTACGCGATCAGGGGCGCCGAGGACGAAACGGACATCACCGCCAGCCCGATCGCCGCCAGCGTCAGGAGATCCGGGCGGTGATGCACGGTGATTTATCCTCACACGTAACTTCTTGCAGTTAATTCCTTACTAACAGTTGCCGGCTTTTCTGCTGCCGTGATCCAGATACGCTCGCCCGATCCGTGCCTCGGGATACCCCTCAGAACCCTCGGAGGCTGATTCGCCGTGTCCGCGTACCATGCGGTACTTTTCGATTTTTATGGCACTTTGACCCTTTCGACCCGGCGTGGGCCCGCGCACGCCGCCGTCGCCCAGGCCCTCGGCTGCACTACGGAGGCGCTGTTCGCCGTACTCGACAGGTCGTACTACGAGCGGGCCCGCGGCCTGTACGGCTCGGCCGAGGAGACCATGCGCTGGATCGCCGAGCAGCTCGGCGTGCACCCCTCGCCGAGGACGCTGCGCGCCGCGCTGGCCGCCCGAAACCAGGCGATGCGGGCGGACACGACACTGCGCCTGGACGCGGTGCCCACGCTGCGCGCCCTGCGCCGCCGCGGCCTCGCTACGGCTGTAGTGAGCGACTGCACACACGAGCTACCGGCGTTGCTGCCCACGCTGCCGGTGGCCGGACTGCTCGACGCCCGCGCGTACTCCGTCGAGATCGGACGGTGCAAACCAGACCCGGTGATCTACCTGGAGGCGTGCGAGCGGCTGGGCGTCCAGCCGAGCGACTGCCTCTACGTCGGCGACGGCGGCAGCCAAGAGCTGACCGGCGCCGCCATGCTCGGCATGACCCCGGTCCGGCTGGCCGCCCCGGACCTGGCCCACCACCTGATCTTCAACGCGGAGACCGACTGGACCGGCCTGACCGTGACCGCCCTCACCGAGCTGCCCCTCCTCGTCGACCGGACGCCGGTACCGGTGGGGTGAACGCCGGCTGAGGCCGGGACCTCAGTCCGCTCGGCTCTGGCGGGGCCGGAGCCGGGCGCGCTGAGGCATGATGCCTTCATGGCGGATCCACTGGTGACGGAGGCGATGAAGAAGGCGGCCGTCGCGTGGGTGTCGGTCGGCGACGGCCCGGCACTCGCGCTGTGGTGCCTGCCGATCGACGACGCGCTGTACGTGGTGAGCGGCCCCGGCGAGCAGTCGGCGCCCGGTCTCGCCGACGCCGGCGCGGCCCGGGTCAGCCTCCGCGGCGACCACGGCGGGCGGATCGTGACCTGGCCGGCGGAGGTGACCCGGGTCGATCCGGGCAGCGAGGAGTGGGCCACCGTGGCCCCCCAACTCGCCGCGAAGCGCCTCAACGCGCCCGGCTCGGCCACCGCCCTCGCCGAGCGGTGGGCGGCCGAGTGCGCGGTCAACCGGCTGGCGCCGGCGGGCGAGCCGGAGGCGCGGAGCGACGGCTCCGAGGCCACCCCGCCCCGCGAGTCGCCGGCCGCCCGGCCCGCCAAGCGCCCGTTTCGCCTGCACCGCGTGCGCGGCGCCCGCCCCTCCTCCCGATGACGCGCGGTCGCGGGGGGGGCGTGGTCAAGCCTGAGCCTCCCGCCCACCGGCTGGCGTCTCATGCGGACGGTATGTTGATCCGCCCCTCGGCGACCGGGACAACCTGGCCGCTCACCGTGGCCTTGACCACCGCGCCACCGGCGGCCGTCACCGTGCACTCCAGTGTGGACGGCCGGTGGATCTCGGCGCCCTGCCGGACGGTGTACGCCGACTCGCCCTCGCCGGGCAGCAGCCCGCTCGCCACCAGCCACACGCCCAGCCCCAGCGCAGCGGAGCCGGTGGCCGGATCTTCGGCGACGCCCACGCCGGGGCCGAACATCCGTACGTGCGCGCCACTCGTGGCCGCGTCCCAGGCCACGATGATGACCTCACCGACGCCGTCCCGGGCCGCCGCGGCATGGTCGAGCATCGCGCGGGACACGGCGTCGGGGCGCACCGACAGGTACGGGAAGTCGATGCCGCAGCCCGCCGTACGCGGGGCCGGGCCGGCGAAGTCAGCCGCGGCCAGCCCCGCGGTGGCGAGCAGCGGTGCGGGGTCCAGCTCGGGGCCGAGCGTGGGGGTACCGCCGGTGAGCGTGGCCCGGCCGTCCCCGGTCACCTCGATCGGCAGCAGCCCGGCGCCGCACTCCTGGATCACCCGGCCCGGACCGCCGGCCTGTACCACCGCCGCGCCCACGCTGGGGTGACCGGCGAACGGCAGCTCCACCTGCGGGGTGAAGATCCGGGCACGGTACGTCGCCGCCGCCGGGTCACTCGGCGGCAGGATGAAGACGGTCTCCGAGAGGTTGAACTCCCGCGCGATCGCCTGAAGCTGCTCCGTTGCCAGGTCCTGCGCGCCGAACACCACCGCGAGCGGGTTGCCGGCGAACGCCCGGTCGGTGAACACGTCCACGATCTGGTAGTCCAAGGTCGACATGCCTCCGCAGCCTATGGCACTACGCTGAGCTGGTGACCACGGCGACCAGGGTGTACGTCGCTCGGCTCGCCGGGCTCCCCGTGTTCGACCCGAACGGCGATCAGGTCGGCCGAGTCCGGGACGCGGTCGTGCGGCTGCGCACCACCAACCGGCCGCCCCAGGTGGTAGGGCTGGTCGCGGAGATGCCCATGCGGCGGCGGATCTTCCTGCCGATGGGGCGCATCACCTCGATCGACGCGGACGCGGTGGTGCTCGGCACCGGCACGCTCAACCTGCGCCGCTTCGAAAAGCGCCCCAACGAGCTGCTGGTCCTCGAAGACCTGCTCGACCGGCGGGTCACGGTCGAGCCCGACGAGGTGCCGGGCGCCGTGGTCGACGTCGCGATGGAGGCCAACCGGCTCGGCGAGTGGTCGCTGGTCCGCGTCGCCGTACGCGAGCAGACCGGCCGCCTCCCCCGCCGCGGCCACCTCCGCGAGGTCGACTGGGCACGGGCGCGCGGGCTGATCGGGGTACCGGACACGCGGGGCACCGCCAACCTGCTCGCGCTCCTCGAAGGCATGCGCCCCGCCGACCTGGCCAACGCCCTCCAGGACATGACCGACGCCCGGCGCAACGAGGTGGCCGCCGCCCTCGACGACGAACGCCTCGCCGACGTGCTGAGCGAGTTGCCCGAGCACGACCAGGTGGAGATCCTCGCCGCGCTGGACCGGGAGCGGGCGGCGGACGTACTCGAGGAGATGGACCCGGACGACGCGGCCGACCTGCTCGCCGAGCTGCCCCGCTCGGAGCAGGAGGTGCTCTTCGAGCTGATGGAGCCGGAGGAGGCCGATCCGGTCCGGCAGCTGATGAAGTACCAGAAGGGCACCGCCGGCAGCGTGATGACCTCGGAACCGGTGATCCTCACGCCCGACGCGACCGTGGCCGAGGCGCTCGCCCGCATCCGCGAGCCACAGCTACCGCCCGCGGTGGCCGCGCAGGTCTTCGTCGCCCGCGCGCCGATGGCCACGCCCACCGGCCGCTACCTCGGCATCGTGCACTTCCAGCGGCTGCTGCGGGAGCCGCCGGCCGAGATCCTCGGCGGGGTGCTCGACAGCGGCATCGACCCGCTCCGGCCGGAGACGCCGCTGGTGGAGGTGACCCGGCAGATGGCCACGTACGATCTTGTCGCCCTGCCGGTCGTCGACGGTGCCAACCGGCTCGTCGGCGCGGTCACCGTCGACGACGTCCTCGACCACTCCCTGCCGCCGGACTGGCGCGACCGGGACACCGCTTCGGGAGGTGCCAGTGGCTGACGCACGCCGCCCCGGCCGGCTGGATCAGCCCCGCGAGCCACGCCGGGTCCGCCTGCCGCGCTTCAACCCCGAGGCCTTCGGTCAGTGGTCGGAGGGGATCGCCCGCTACATGGGCACGGCGAACTTCCTGGTCTACATGACCGTCGTGATCCTGCTGTGGATCGGCTGGAACACGCTGGCGCCTGCGGACCTGCGCTTCGACCCGTACACGTTCACGTTCCTGACGCTGATGCTCTCGCTCCAGGCGTCGTACGCGGCCCCGCTGATCCTGCTCGCGCAAAACCGGCAGACCGACCGCGACCGCTTGGGCCTGGATGAGGATCGGCGGCGGGCGTCGATGCAGAAGGCCGATACGGAGTACCTGGCCCGGGAGATCGCGGCGCTCCGGATCGCACTCGGCGAGGTGGCGACCCGCGACTTCGTCCGCTCCGAGTTGCAGCGGCTGACCGAGGAGATCGCGGAGTCGCAGAAGAACGCCCGCAAAGGCAAGAAGAAGGTCCCGTCCGAGCCGTATGACGAAGTCGACAGCGACGGCGCCTGAAGCTGACGCGCCCGCACTGGGAGCGCTGTGGCCAGGCGCGCGGCGTTCTATCGCACTTCGCCTGGAAAGGGTGGCGCCGCGCGCCCGCACTGGGAGCGCTGTGGCCAGGCGCGCGGCGTTCTATCGCACTTCACCTGGAAAGGGTGGCGCCGCGCGCCCCAAGGGGCCAGGCGCGCGGCGTTCTACAACGATCGTCGCACCTCGGGGGGTACGGAGTCCAGCCGGAAACCGACAATATCCAAAAAGACCACACAGTGCCGACGAGTGACCTAAAATGCACGCCTGCCTGGGCGTTGCCCGAGATCCGGAGGTAACGGCCGACGTAGCATGGCGTACATGTCCGCACCGGTAAGCACCATCGAGGAAGCGGTGCAGGCCGCTCTCGCCACCGTCGACGACCCGGAGATCCGCCGGCCGATCACCGACCTCGGCATGGTCCGCTCCGCCACCGTCGACCAATCCGGCGCGGTGAAGGTCGAGCTGCTGCTCACGGTCGCCGGCTGCCCGCTGCGCGACAAGCTCCGCACGGACATCACGACCGCGGTCGGCGCGGTCCCGGGCGTCACGTCCGTCGAGATCGACTTCGGTGTGATGAGCCCGGAGCAGCGGCAGGAGCTCCAGACCCGACTGCGCGGCGGCGCCACGCCCGAGCCGGTGATCCCGTTCGCCCAGCCCGGCTCGCGCACGCGCGTCTACGCGGTGGCCAGCGGCAAGGGCGGGGTCGGCAAGTCCAGCGTGACGGTCAACCTGGCGGCCGCGCTCGCCGCGCGCGGGCTCTCGGTCGGCGTGGTCGACGCGGACATCTACGGGCACTCGGTGCCTCGGATGCTCGGCGCGGACGGCAAGCCCACGCGCGTGGAAGACATGATCATGCCGCCCCAGGCGCACGGGGTGAAGGTGATCTCGATCGGCATGTTCACGGCGGGCAACGCGGCGGTCGTCTGGCGCGGTCCGATGCTGCACCGGGCGTTGCAGCAGTTCCTGGCCGACGTCTACTGGGGCGAACTCGACGTGCTGCTCCTCGACCTCCCCCCGGGCACCGGCGACGTAGCGATCTCGCTGGCCCAGTTGCTGCCCAATGCCGAGATCCTGGTCGTGACGACCCCGCAGACCGCGGCCGCCGAGGTCGCCGAGCGGGCCGGGGCGATCGCCCTCCAGACCCACCAGCGCCTGGTCGGCGTGGTGGAAAACATGTCCTGGCTGGAGCTGCCCACCGGCGAGCGCATGGAGATCTTCGGCGCTGGCGGCGGTGCCACGGTCGCCGAGTCGCTCACCCGCGTGGTCGGCGCCGAGGTGCCGCTGCTGGGTCAGGTCCCGCTCGACACTCGCGTGCGGGAGGCGGGCGACGCCGGGCGACCGATCGTGCTGGACGCACCGGAGGCGCCGGCTTCGATCGCGCTGCGCCAGGTAGCAGACCGCTTGGCCCTGCGCCGCGAGTCGCTGGTCGGCAAGCCGCTGGGGCTCCGCCCGTCCCGCTGAGACGGCGCGAGCCCTCCGGGCTGGCAAGCCCACACTGAGCCCGGCGAGCCATCGGGCCTCCGACTCGACTGCGGCACCAGCGCGCGGCCGGAGTCCGCAGGGTCAGGTGGCGTCGAGGTCGAACTTGTGGGGCCGGGTCGCCGGAGTGGCCGCCGAAGGGGTGATCGCCGAGGTCGCGGGCGTGCGGATGTCTGCCGACGAGGCCACATCCTTGATCTCGTCCTTGACCCCGTCGAGGTCGGCCTTGACCGTGTCGTACATGCCCCGCAGCGGCTTGCGCAGCGCCTCCTCGTCTTCCTCACTGAGCAGGTGCTTGCGGATGAACGCCTTCGGGTGCAGGTCTTCGAGCTGGATGTCGGTGCCCAGCTCACGACTGAGGTCGCCGGTCGCATTTCGCGCCATGTTGCGCAGGTTGCGCACCATGCGAAGACCATCGGAGATCACGTTGGGCAGCTTGTCCCCGAAGATCAATAGCGCGAGCAGCAGCAGCGCGCCGATCTCCCACCAGTTGAGGTTGTCGAACACGGGATGGACCCCTCTCCGCGTGCCGGCGAGCGCAGACCTCACGCCGGCCCAAGGAGAACCCTACTGGGCTGCCCGGTCCTGCGACCAGCGCCGTTTGTCCACCACTGAGCCCGACGGCTCGCGCGTGGGCTCGCTCACTTCGCGTCCGCCGCCAGTGTCACCGACGCGGTCTGCTTGGAGCTACCCCGGTTGTACTCGACCGTTACCACCGAGCCCGGCGCGTACTTGCGGACGAGTGCGATCAGGTCGGTGCCCTCCTCCAGCAGCCGCCCGTCGAGCTTGGTGATCACGTCGCCAGCGCGCAGCCCAGCGGCGGCGGCGGGTCCGGCCGCGTCGACGGCGGAAAGGCGTACGCCGCCGCCCGGGTTGCGGGCCGTGTTGGCGACGGTGGCGCCGATGATCGTACGGCGGGCCTTGCCGGTGTCGATGATGTCCTGCGCTACCCGCTTTGCCTGGTTGATCGGGATGGCGAACGCGAGCCCGATGTTGCCCGCCTGGTCCGCGTCGGCGGCGAGCGACTTGATCACCGAGTTGACGCCCACCACGCGCCCGGCGCCGTCGACCAGCGGGCCGCCGGAGTTGCCCTGGTTGACTGCGGCGTCGGTCTGGATCGCCGCGTAGTAGCGCACCTGACCGCCCGGCTCGCCGGACTGGATCGTGCGGTCGAGCGCGCTCACGATGCCGGCGGTGACCGTGTTGGCGAGCGCGAGCGGCGAGCCGAACGCGAGCACCGGGTCGCCGACCGCGATCGCCTCCGAGTCGCCGAACTCGACCGGTACGAGATTGGGTCGGGAGACCTTGATGACCGCGATGTCCGATTCGGCATCGTGCCCGACGATCGACCCGTTGGCGGTCGAGCCGTCGTTGAAGACCACGGTGGCCCCGCCGGTCGCACCCTCGACCACGTGGTCGTTGGTGATCACGTATCCGTCGGCGGTCGCCACGAAACCCGAGCCGATGCTCGCCCCGCCACTGGTAGCCGCGCGTACGGTCACGACGCTGGGCGCCACGCGCTCCGCCACGCCGGCGAGCGAGTCGGGCGGCCGCTGGGCCACCGAGGGCGCCTCGCCCGTGTTGCCGCCGAGGATCGTGCCGCCGCCCACCCCCTCGTGCACCGCGAAGGCGTATCCGAGCGCCCCGCCCAACATGCCGGCCAGCAGAGCCGAGAAGACCGCGATGGCCAGCACCGATGTCATCCCGCGGCGCGAGGTGGCGTCGGGGTCGGTGACCGGCTCGGGAGCGGCGCCCATGCCCCGTGGCGGCGGCAGCACCACCGCCGCCGGTGCCCGCGGGTCTCGCCACGGGTCGCCGAGCGCGTCGGACCACCAGGGTGAACCCGCAGCCGGAGGGGTCACCGGCGGCCTCGCCGACGGCGGCGAAGTCGCCGGCGTCGCGGTGCCGTCGGGCTGGTGCCAGTGCCAGCCGTCCGTCACGTTCGCAGCCTCCCAGTCGGTACTTCGGTTCATCCAGGATGGCACGGATAACTGAATTGGTGGGCGGGGCGGGGAGGATGCCGGTGGAAGCATTCAGTGGATGCGCCGGCTCCCGTTCCGAGTACCCGCACCCTTAGGCTGATACTCCGACCGGTACCCCGCAGCAGGAGGTCCACCATCGCCACGGTCGCTCGCTTCGGTGGTCTGACGACCGCCCAGGCACTCCAGTTCGCCGAGGGGTACGTCGCCGAGGATATCGTCCTCCAGACGGCGCGCACGCTCGCCCGAGAGGTGGGGCTGGAGCCGGTCGCGCCGAGCGCCGGGGCCGCATTACGCCTGCTCGCGGCCTCTGGCGGGGCCCGCGCGGTGGTCGAGATCGGCACCGGCACGGGCGTGAGTGGCGTGTGGCTGTTGCGCGGGATGCGGCCCGACGGGGTGCTGACCACGATCGATCTGGAAAACGAGCACCAGCGCATCGCCCGGCGGCTCTTCCAGGAGGCGGGATTCGCCGCGTCGCGGACCCGGATCATCACCGGCCGGGCGCTCGACGTGCTGCCCCGGCTGGCCGACGGCGCCTACGACATGATCTTCGTGGATGCCGACCCCACCGAGTACGGCGCCTGCGTCGACGCCGCCCTCCGCCTGCTCCGCCCCGCCGGCATCCTCGCGCTCAACGGCGCGCTGGCCGGCGGGCGGATCGCCGACCCGGCGGCACGCGACCTCGAGACGGTGACCATCCGCGAGGTGATCAAGGCGATGCGGGAGAGCGAGGAGTGGATCCCCGCCCTCCTGCCGGCCGGCGACGGGCTACTGGCCGCCGTCAAGCGCATCTGACGGGGGCAGTGCGGCGAGCCACCGCAGCAGCGCCCGCACGCCCCAGCCGGTCGCGCCCTTGGGCAGCACCCCGTCGGCGCTCTCCGACCACGAGGGCGCCGACATGTCCAGGTGTACCCACCGGTCGCGCCGGTCGCCCACGAACTCGCGCAGGTACAGCGCCGCCACCACTGAGCCGGCGCCGCGGTCGGGCGCGCTGAAGAGGTCGGCGACCTCGCTGCCGAGGTATTCGACGTAGTCGGACGGGAGCGGCATCCGCCAGGCCCGCTCGCCCGCCTCCTCCGCGGCCCCGATGAAGACGGCGGCGAGGTCGTCGTTTTCGCTGTACAGCGCCGCGGTGCGCTTGCCGAGCGCGACCGCGTTGGCGCCGGTGAGTGTCGCGAAGTCGACCAGCAGGTCGGGCGCGAGGCGCTCCACCGCGTACGCGAGCGCGTCGGCCAGCACCAGCCGCCCCTCGGCGTCGGAGTTGGTGGTCTCGCTGGTCAGCCCGCCGTAGTGGCGCACCACGTCGCCGGGGCGGAACGCCGAGCCGCTGAGCAGGTTTTCCGCGAGCGGGGCGAGCGCGGTGACCCGTACCGGCAGATCGAGGGCCGCGGCCCCGACCGTGGCCGCGACGACGGACGCGGCGCCGCCCATGTCCTTGCGCATGAGCTTCATCGCGTCGACCGGCTTGATCGAGATGCCGCCGGTGTCGAACGTGATGCCCTTGCCCACCAGCACCACGTGCGTGCGCGCCCCGGCCGGCCGCCACGACAGCTCCAGGAGCCGGGGCGGGCTGGCCGAGCCCGCGCCCACCGCGAGGATGCCCCCGAAGCCCTCGGCCGCGAGTTGCTCCGGCTCGCGCACGCTCAGGGTCAGGCCGGCGTGCCCCTCGGCGGCCGCACTCACCTGCTCGGCGAACCAGGCCGGGTTCTTCAGCGAGGAAGGCGTGTTGGTGAGGTCGCGGGCCAGGCGCGTGGCGTCGGCGACGGCCCGCGCGGCGGCGAGCGCGTCCGCGTACCGCTCGGGCTGCTCGACCACCACCGTCACCGCGCGCTCGGGGGCGGGCTCGTCGCTCAGCGAGAAGCGGTACGCGGCCAGCCACAGCCCTTCGGCCAGCCCGCGTACGGCATCCACCGAGACATCCAACGGCATCGCTACCGTGATCGACATCTCATCCGCGAACGCCCTGCTCGCGGCGGCTCCGGCGGCCCGCCAGCCAGCCTCGTCGCCGCTCCCGGCGTGCGAGAGGAGGAGCTGACCCGGCTCCCGCAGAGGCCGGCGGAGCAGCCGAGTGGCGCCCGCCTCGCCGTCGAGGTCGCCGAGCAACTCAGCCGCCTCGGCACGGGCCTCGTCCGGCAGGTCGTACGCGATCGGGGGGAGCCCGGGCTCGCCATCGACGATGAGCACGGGCAGGACAACGGCGCCCGGGGCGCCCGGCTCAGCCGCGACGCGGATGGCCAGCACACGACCTCCAGGTTTTACGACAGAGAAACCCGCCGGCACGGCCGCATCGCCGCGCCGGCGGGCCTCTGAGGGACAAATCCGGTGGTACTTAGAGGGATTCCACCGGACCGGCCCTATGGACAGCTATCCGGCGACGGCCTTCAACGCGTCACCGAGCGCGTTCGCCTCGTCGGGAGTCATCTCGACGACGAGCCGGCCACCACCCTCCAGCGGAACCCGCATCACGATGCCCCGGCCCTCCTTGGTGACCTCCAGCGGACCATCGCCCGTCCGCGGCTTCATCGCCGCCATCTTGTCTCCCCTCAGACCTCTACACCTGGGTCGGTGGGTCTCCCCACGGCCACTCCGTCAGCGTCACCGCGCTCACGGCCCGCGGTGCCGACCAACGATTTTCCCTGATGAAACCCGCCGAGCCCAAACTGAAGCCGGATTGATGTGACAGCATCTAGCTTATCTTGAAGATGGCTGTCACAATGTCCCGTCATGCAGGCACGGTCGGCGCTCTTCGACCTCTACGGCGACTACCTCCGCCCCCGGGGTGGGCGGGCACCTGTCGCTGCCCTGGTCAGGCTGCTTTCCCCACTCGGGATCGCGCCGCCGGCGGTGCGCACCGCCGTGTCCCGTATGGTCCGTCAAGGGTGGCTTCATCCGCTACGACTTTCGGCCGGTCCCGGCTACCTGTTGACACCCAAAGCCGCCCGCCGTCTGGACGAGGCGGCCTCACGGATCTACCGCACCGGCAAGATCAGCTGGGACGGCCGCTTCGACCTGATCGTGCTCGACCCGCCGCCGTCCCGGCGCGACCGGCAGCGGCTCGCGGCAAACCTCTCGTTCCTCGGCTACGGCGCGCTCGACGAGCGCACCTGGGTCGCGGCGCGCCCGGGCGAAGACGTCGACGGGCACCTCGCCGAGTCCGGCATCCGCTTCGAGCGCTTCAGTGCCAGCCACGCGTTGGGCGGGCCGGGCGCGATGGGCGTGGTGCGCCGGGCGTGGGACCTCGGCGAGATCGGCGCGGCGTACGAGCGCTTCGTCGCCGAGCAGCGCGACGCTCTGAGCCAGGTCTCCAGCCGCACGAGTGACGAAGAGGCGTACGCGGCACGGTTCCGGCTGGTGCACGCCTGGCGTACCTTTCTGTTCCGGGACCCGCAGCTGCCACCGGCCCTGCTCCCCGAGCGGTGGGCCGGCACCAGCGCGGCGGCCTTCTTCGACCGTCACGCCGCCCGGCTGCGGCCGGCGGCCGACCGGTACGTGGATCTCTGCTTGGACCAGAAGAAGGGCGCACAACCTTGACCGGACCACTTCTCCTGGAGCGCGACGGCGCCGTCGCCACGCTCACGCTCAACCGGCCCGACTCGCTCAACTCGCTGGACACCGCGCTCAAGGAGGCCCTGCGCGACGCGCTCGGCGAGCTCGAGGCCGACCGGTCCTGCCGCGCGGTGGTGCTCGCCGGCGCGGGGCGGGCCTTCTGCGTCGGGCAGGACCTGCGCGAGCACGTGGGCACGCTGGAGAGCGGCACTCCCGACCCGCTGGGCACCGTGCGCGCCCACTACAACCCGATCGCCGCCCGCCTGGCCAACATGCCCAAGCCAGTGGTCGCCGCCGTACGCGGGACGGCCGCCGGAGCCGGTGCCTCCCTCGCCCTCCTCGCCGACTTCCGGATCGGCGGGCCGAAGACGACGTTCCTGATGGCGTTCGCCAATGTGGGCCTCGCCGGCGACACGGGCGTCTCCTGGTCGCTGCCCCGGCTGGTCGGCCACGCCAAGGCGATCGAGCTGCTGATGCTCGCCGAGCCGGTGCCCGCGCCCGAGGCCCAGCGCCTTGGCCTGCTCACCCGCCTGCTCGACGACGACGACCTGGTGCTGCCCACCGCTCAGGAGTTCGCCGCCCGGCTGGCCTCGGGCCCCACGGTCGCCTACGGGGCGATCAAGCGGCAGCTCTCGGTCGGCGACGCGGGCACGCTCTCCGAGGCGCTCGCGGCCGAGGCGCAGGCCCAGGCGATCTGCGGCGCCACCGCCGACCACCGCAACGCGACGGCCGCCTTCGTGGCGAAGGAGAAGCCGGCCTTCGAGGGCCGCTGAGCTAGGGCCTAGCGTCCTGGGCTCGCCCGGTGGACCTCCGCCGGGCGGGGCAGCGGCTAGCTAGTCCTCGTCCTCCTCGGGGTCGAGGTTGGCCTCCTCGCCCAGCACGAACGCCTGCATCGCCAGCTCGTCACCGGTGGGCGAGACGAAGGTGGGCAGCTCGCGCGGGCCCAGCTCCATCACGTACGACCAGAAGACGCGGACCGCCTCCGCCGGCGAGGACGCCTCGATCGGCAGGTCGAGGCTCACCATCCAGGTGCTGCGGTCGGCCGCCGGCCGGAGGCTGCCCGTGATCGCCCGGAACGTCTCCGGGTCGACCGGGGCCACCGGCCCGTCGAGCACGAGCCGCGCGGCCGGCACGGGCTCGTCGAAGGCCCTCCGCGTGTACGTCACCACGACCGGCTCGTCTTCGCCGGGCGACGGGTCGTCCGGGTCGTGCTCGGCCACCACCTGGTGTACCCGGCCCAGCGCCACCACCGCGGGCGACCCGTGCCCGGCCACCACCAGCACCTCGTCGCCAGGCTCGGGGCGCGGCCGGCCGAGGCCGGTCAGCTCCAGCGTGTCGTGATGGAAGAGCCGCTCCGCCTCGTGTCGCTCATCGGAGATGACCACCGCCCAGTGCCCCATGAGGGCCATCCCATCACGGAAGCTTGACGTGACATCCGTCAAGGTGGTCGTCGACCATGCCGGTCGCCTGCATCAGCGCGTACGCCGTGGTCGGCCCCACGAAGCGGAAGCCCGCCTTCTTCAGCGCCTTGGCCATCGCGGTGGACTCCGGCGTGAGCGAGGGCACTTCGGCGAACGACCGGGGACGGCGGGCCCGCGGCGGCGGCGCGAACGACCACAGCAGCGCCGACAGCCCGTCGGGCAGATCGAGCGCGGCCCGGGCGTTGTGGATGGCCGCCTCCACCTTCGCCCGGTTGCGCACGATGCCGGCGTCGGCGAGCAGCCGGGTCACCTCGGCCTCACCGTACTTGGCGACGGTCTCGATGTGGAACTGGTCGAACGCGGCGCGAAACGCCTCCCGCTTGCGCAAGATGATCAACCACGACAGCCCCGACTGGAACGCCTCGAGCGTGACCTTCTCGTACAGCCCGTCGTCGGTGCGAACCGGCCGGCCCCACTCTTCGTCGTGGTAGGCGATGTATTCGGGCGTGCCGCCACCCCAACCGCACCGGGCCAGCCCGTCTGCCCCGATCACCAGGTCGGACACTAGATCTTTCCCGCCTCGACCAGCCGGGCGAACTTCTTCAGCGCCTGGGTCAGGCTCACCTTGGAACCGGGCCACAGCACCGGCCACGCCACGCGACCCGCGACCCCGCCCGGCAGGTGAAACCACTCGTGCCAGACCACCTGCGTGCGCCCCTCGCCCATCGGGGTGCAGCGCAGGACGCCCGGGCCGCGCAGGAGGCGACCACAGTGCACGACGCGCACCTCGTACGGCGGGTCGAGCCGGACCACGCGCATCTCGTCGCGCAGCATCGCCGGGCCGACCGCAGTCACCGCCTCGACCAGGCTGCCCTCACCGCCGTCGCCCTCGACCACGCGCACCTTGGTGAACGGAATCCAGTCGGACTGCCGCTCCCACGCCGTGAACGCCTTGAAGACGACCTCCGCCGGCGCGTTGACGATCACTGTGGCGGTCACCTCACCCGATCCGGGCTGTGCCGCCGACCGTAGGTCCTCTTCGCTCATGCCCTCTCGTCCCGGTCGGGGAGGGTGCGCCGGGCGTCGGTGTCGGAGGCGTCGTCGGGCTCGTCAGCGGGCTGCTCGGCATCGGCCGCCTCGGCGCCCGGTGCGTCGGTGGACTCGTCGGCGTCGGTGTCGACCTCGTCGTCGGTGTCGTCGGCGACCAACGCGGTGGCCGTCACCGCCGCGCCCACGGCCACCGCCGCGGGGGCCGCCACGGCGGTCGCCGTCGCCACGCCGGCGGACTCCTCGCCGAGGGCGGCGTCGTCGCGGTCTTCGCGCGGGGCCGATATGTCACCGAGATCGACCAGGCCGGGGGTCGGGCTGCCGTAGCCGCCACCGCCACCGCCACCGGCCGCGGTCGCGGTCGCGCCGGCCGGCACCAGGGCCGCCTCGCGGGCCCGGCGCAGCGTGTCGGCGTCGGTGGTGCGGCCCTCGCGCAGCGCGGTGACCTCCGCCTCCAGCACGCCGATCAGCTCGTCCTTGTAGCCGATGTCGTAGGCCGCGCGGCGCAGCACCTGGTCGACCTGGGCCATCCGGTAGCCCCGGACGGTCGTGTCGAACCGGACCGCCGTGACATCGGCCTCCATGAGTGGGCGTGTGCCTGGCAGTGGCACCGCCTGACCATCGGGCTCGGCTGTGCCAAGACCCGAGTCACCGCCGGTCACCAGCACGGTGACCCCGAAGACGACAGCGGCGACCGTCAACGCGACCACCACGAGGAGGAGTACCTGACCCATGGACCGATCGTGGCACGCCCAGCCGGAGCGGGCGACCCCGCCACCCCGGTCTAGGTTTCTTCACGTGAAGGATCTCCGCCTTGGTGGACGCGTGTTCAGGCCAAGTGACCTGGTCGTGATGGCGATCGTCAATCGCACGCCCGATTCGTTCTTCGACCGAGGCTCGACCTTTACCTCGGACGCGGCGCTCCGTGCGGTCGCCCAGGCGGTCGAGGAGGGCGCCGGGATCATCGACATCGGCGGGGTGAAGGCGGGACCGGGCGACGAGGTCGACGTGACCGAGGAGATCCGCCGTACGGTCGGCACGATCACCGCCGTACGGGCCGAGCACCCCGACATCGTGATCTCGATCGACACCTGGCGCGCCGAGGTGGCCCGGGAGGCGGTCGCGGCCGGCGCCGACCTGCTCAACGACACCTGGGCGGGCGCCGACCCCACGCTGGCCGGGGTGGCCGCGGAGACCGGCGCCGGGCTGGTCTGCGCGCACGCCGGTGGGCTGCGGCCGCGCACCCGGCCGCACCGGGCGGCGTTCGACGACGTGGTGGCGGACGCCGTGCGGACCGTCACCGGCCTCGCCGAGCGCGCCCGTGAGCTGGGAGTACGCCCCGACGGCATCCTGATCGACCCGGCCCACGACTTCGGCAAGAACACGCGGCACTCACTCGAGCTGACCCGCCGGCTGGGCGAGCTCGTCGACACCGGGTGGCCGGTGCTGGTCGCGCTCTCGAACAAGGACTTCGTCGGGGAGACGCTCGACCTGCCCGTACCCGAGCGGCTCTCCGGCACGCTCGCGGCGACCGCGGTGTCGGCATGGCTCGGCGCCCGGGTCTTCCGAGCCCATCAGGTGCGCCCGACCCGCCAGGTGCTCGACATGGTCGCGTCGATCAAGGGGGACCGCCCGCCCGCGGTGTCTCGCCGGGCGCTCGCCTGACCGGTCAGGTCCAGCGCAAGATCCGCTTGCGCCACGCGTACAGGATGCCGAGCGCGAGCACAGCGACGAAGATCGCCATCTCCGCGACGGTGACCATGCCGAAGCCGGGCCGGTCGAACACCACAGCCCATGGGAAGAGGAACACGCTCTCGACCGCGAAGAGCACATAAAGATACGCATAAACGTAATACCGGATCTGGGCTTGTGCCCAGTCACCCCCGACCGGGTCGACGCCGCACTCGTACGCCTCCCGCTTGCCGGCCGGCTCCGCCGGACTGGCCGGGCTGAGCAGGCGATTGGCCGAGAACGCGCCGACGAACACCAGGACCGCGGCGAGCAGTAGCAACCCCAGCGTCGCGTACGAGCCGAGATAGCCTTCCACAGCTCGCAGCGTACCCCGGGGTGACCTTGATTACGGGACACGAATAGGGGTCTCATCCGGCGGACTGCGTAAGGATGACATCAGTGGTTCGACGTACGCTCAGTGTTGGACAGAAGTTGGGCGGGAAGGCACGCGCGGTGCGCCCGCCGCTGCCGGCTCGCAAGGAGGTCAGGGGTCAGTGACCAAACAGGTCCGCCAGCTGGATCGGGTGGTCATCCGATTCGCTGGTGACTCAGGCGACGGCATGCAGCTCACCGGTGACCGGTTCACCTCGGAGACCGCCCAGTTGGGCAACGACATCTCCACGCTGCCCAACTTCCCGGCCGAGATCCGCGCGCCCGCCGGCACGCTGCCTGGTGTGTCGAGCTTCCAGGTGCACTTCGCCGACTACGACATCCTCACCCCGGGCGACGCGCCCAACGTGCTGGTGGCGATGAACCCGGCGGCCCTGAAGGCCAACCTGGGCGACCTGCCCCGGGGCGCCGACATCATCGTCAACACCGACGAGTTCACCAAGCGCAATCTGGCCAAGGTCGGCTACGAGGCCAGCCCGCTGGAGGACGGCTCGCTCGACGGCTACGCGGTGCACCCCGTGGCGCTGACGAGCATGACCATCGGCGCGCTGGCCGAGCAGGACGTGTCGAAGAAGGACGCCGAGCGCGCCAAGAACATGTTCGCGCTGGGCCTGCTCTCGTGGATGTACTCCCGGCCGTACGAGTCGACCATCCGCTTCCTGGAGCGCAAGTTCGCCGCCCGTCCCGAGCTGGTCGCGGCCAACATCGCGGCGTTCAAAGCGGGGTGGAACTTCGGCGAGACGACCGAAGACTTCTCCGTCCGGTACGAGGTGAAGCCGGCCCAGATGCCGCCGGGCACCTACCGCAACATCACCGGTAACGCGGCGCTCGCGCTCGGCATCATCGCCGCCGGCGTCCGCTCCAAGCTGCCGGTCTTCCTCGGCGCCTACCCGATCACCCCGGCCTCCGACATCCTGCACGAGCTGAGCAAGCACAAGCGCTTCGGCATCACGACGATGCAGGCCGAAGACGAGATCGCGGCGATCGGTGCCGCCCTCGGCGCGGCGTACGGCGGCGCGCTCGGCATCACCACGACCAGCGGGCCGGGCGTCGCGCTCAAGGGCGAGACGATCTCGCTGGCGGTGGCGCTGGAGCTGCCGCTGGTCATCGTCGACGTGCAGCGGGCCGGCCCGTCCACCGGCATGCCGACCAAGACCGAGCAGGCCGACCTCAACATGGCGCTCTTCGGCCGGCACGGCGAGGCACCGGTGGCGGTCATCGCGCCGCGCTCGCCCTCCGACTGCTTCCACGCCGCGATCGAGGCGGCCCGGATCGCGCTGACCCACCGCACGCCGGTGATCCTGCTCTCCGACAACTACGTCGCCAACGGCTCCGAGCCGTGGCTGCTGCCCGACGTCGAGACGCTGCCCGACCTGCGGGTCGAGTTCGCCACGCAGCCCAACAGCGAAGACGGCGGCACGTTCCTGCCCTACCTGCGCGACCCGCAGACGCTCGCCCGGCCGTGGGCGATCCCGGGCACGCCAGGGCTGGAGCACCGGATCGGCGGCCTGGAAAAGGCAGACAAGACCGGCGACATCTCGTACGACCCGGCCAACCACGACTTCATGGTCCGCACCCGCGCCGCCCGCATCGAGGCGATCGAGGTGCCCGACCTGGAGGTGGAAGACCCCGACGGCGACGCGCGCGTGCTGGTGCTCGGCTGGGGCTCGACGTACGGGCCGATCGGAGCCGCCTGCCGGGCGCTCCGGCAGCGGGGTCAGTCGGTGGCCCAGGCGCACCTGCGTCACCTCGCCCCGATGCCGCGCAACCTGGGTGAGGTGCTTGCCCGCTACGACCGCGTGGTCATCCCGGAGATGAACCTCGGCCAGCTCGCCCACGTCATCCGGGCCCGCTTCCTCGTCGACGCGATCCCCTACAACCAGGTCCGCGGCCTGCCGTTCACCGCCGCCGAACTGGAGACCATGCTGGAAGAAGTGGTTAAAAATGCCTGAGCCCGTCGCCCTGAAGCTCACCGCGAAGGACTTCAAGTCCGACCAGGAGGTGCGGTGGTGCCCCGGCTGCGGTGACTACGCGATCCTCGCCGCCGTGCAGTCGTTCATGCCCGAGCTCAACATCCCGCGCGAGCGGATCGTCTTCGTCTCCGGCATCGGCTGCTCGTCCCGCTTCCCGTACTACATGAACACGTACGGCATGCACTCGATCCACGGCCGCGCGCCGGCGATCGCCACCGGCCTCTCGGTGAGCCGCCCCGACCTGTCGGTCTGGGTCGTCACCGGCGACGGCGACGCGCTCTCGATCGGCGGCAACCACCTGATCCACGCCCTCCGGCGCAACGTCAACCTCAAGATCCTGCTCTTCAACAACCGGATCTACGGGCTGACCAAGGGGCAATACTCCCCGACGTCGGAGATCGGCAAGATCACCAAGTCGACGCCCGCCGGCTCCGCGGACTCGCCGTTCAACCCGCTCTCGCTGGCGCTTGGCGCCGAGGCGACGTTCGTGGGTCGCACGATCGACTCCGACCGCAAGCACCTCCAGTCGGTGCTGCGGGCGGCCGCCGAGCACGAAGGGTCGGCGTTCGTGGAGATCTACCAAAACTGCAACATCTTCAACGACGGGGCGTTCGAAGAGCTCAAAGACGCCAGCACGCGCGACGACTACCTGATCCGCCTGGAGCACGGCCAGCCGATCACGTTTGGCAAAGACGGGCAGTTTTGCGTCGTGCACCCGCCCGGCGGCTTCGGCCTGGAGGTGCGGGAGACGGCGTCGGTCTCGCCCGAGGAGATCGTGGTGCACGACGCCGGCGTCGCCGAGCCGGCCTACGCCTTCGCCCTCTCCCGGCTGCCCGGGCTCGACCTGCGCAACACCCCGATCGGGGTCTTCCGCAACGTCACTCGGCCGTCCTACGACAGCCTCGTGCAGAGCCAGCTCGACCGGGCCAAGGCGAAGGCCACCGGCACGCCCGAGGAGCAGCTCGCCGGCCTGCTGACCAGCGGCGACACCTGGACGATCGTCTAGCGGGCCTATTTCGAGACAGAGATTCGAGCTACCGCGATCTCCGTCGCGGTCGAGGCCGCTGCTCCCGCAGCCGCATCCTCCGCGATCCACAAGCCCGCCTGTCCTCGCCCGCGACACCGAAAGTTCGAGTGCGGGCGTGGCAACGGACGGACGCGCAGCGCCCGTCCGTGCGGTGAGAGGAGTCGCCAGCGCGCGGCGCCGCGAGATCGGCGGCCGTGCCCGGGCCACGCTCGCGAGGTCGTGAATCGCGGAGGGTGAGGCTGCGGGAGCAGCGATCCGCACCACGACGGACATCGCGGTAGCCCAAATCGGGTTATATCGGCTCCGCTCCCAGGGCGAGAGCGAAGCCGACCACTGTCAGCGGTTGCGCTGGCGGTAGGTGACGGTCGCCGCTTCGATGCGGTTACGCATCCGCTGGTCGCGGGAGATCGCCCGCTTGCCCTTGCGGTAGAGGTAGACACCGCCGCCGACCACGGCCGCGCCCACGATCAGATACACGGCTACGCCCAGCAGCGCCTTGAGCAGCGCGATCGCGAGCCAGCCCACCGCCACCACGGCGACGACGCCCACTGCGGTCCAGGCCAAGAAACGTCCCATAGATCCAGGGTCCTCCTCCCTGGCAACCGCCGCATCGGGGAAAACCCCCAGCATCCGCTCTTGCGCCGGGCACGCCGTTGTGAAAATTTCCTTCTACTGCATGCGCCACGACGGCGGATGTTGTCGAAGGGACGGATCATGAGGAGAACCTCTGCCGCGCTGATAGCGGCGCTGGTCCTCGCCGGTGGCCTCATCGCACCGGCGGCACCCGCGAGCGCCGCGACCACCACCCCCACCTGCACGACAAACCCGGCCACCCCCAAGCGACAGTTCCGGGCGATGTGGATCGCCAGCGTGACCAACATCGACTGGCCCAGCGCCCCCGGGCAGAGCGAGGAGAAGATCAAGGCGGAGTACCGCGCCTGGCTCGACCTCGCCCAGCGGCTCAACCACAACGCGGTGATCGTGCAGGTGCGCCCCACGGCGGACGCGTTCTGGCCGTCGCCGTACGAGCCGTGGTCGGAGTGGCTCACCGGAGCCCGCGACGGCGCCTCGCCCGGCTGGGACCCGCTGGCGTTCCTGGTCGCCGAGTCGCACGCGCGCAACCTGGAGTTCCACGCGTGGTTCAACCCGTACCGGATCTCCATGCCGCAGGGCGCCGGTCCGGACATCGACAAGCTCGCGCCCAACCACCCCGTACGGCAGCATCCGGAGTGGGCAGTCCCCTACCCGGTCAACGCGGCCGGTTCGCGGCTCTACTACGACCCCGGCATCCCCGAGGTACGGCAGTTCGTGCAGCGCGCGATGCTCGACGCGGTGGTCAAGTACGACATCGACGGCGTGCACTTCGACGACTACTTCTACCCGTACCCGGCGGCGGGGCAGGACTTCGCCGACGACGCCACGTTCGCCCAGCACGGCGCCGGCTTCGCCAACAAGGCGGACTGGCGGCGGCACAACATCGACCTGCTGGTGCGGGAGTTCGGCGCCAAGGTCAAGGCGGCCAAGCCGTGGGTGAAGTTCGGCATCAGCCCGTTTGGCATCTGGCGCAACAAGGCGACCGACCCGCTCGGCTCGGACACCAACGGCCTCCAGTCGTACGACGCGATCTATGCCGATACCCGTAAATGGGTCAAGGAGGAGTGGATCGACTACATCCTTCCGCAGGTGTACTGGAACATCGGGCTGGCCGTCGCCGACTACGCCAAGCTGGTGCCGTGGTGGTCGGAGGTGGTCGCCGGCACGCGGGTCCACCTCTACATCGGGCAGGCCGACTACAAGATCGGTGACCCGGCGCAGCCGGCGCCCTGGCAGGACCCGGCGGAGATGTCCCGCCACCTGACCTTCAACCGCGACCATCCCGAGGTCGACGGCAACGTGCACTTCAGCGCGGTACAGGTGCGGGCGAACAAGCTCGGCGCCACCGACCTGTACGCCGCCGAGCACTACTCGCGCCTCTCGCTGGTGCCCGAGATGCCGCACCTGGACCGCAAGCCACCGCTGTTTCCGCTGGTGACAGGGGCGTCCCGGGCGACCGACGGCGCGGTCACGCTGCGCTGGAAGCAGCCGCTGGGCAAGGCCACCTCGTACGCGGTGTACCGCTTCGACGGGCTGACCCTCCCCGGTCGGTGCGACCTCGCCGACGCGGCCCACCTGGTCGGCACGACCCGCGGTACGTCCTACGTGGACACCTCGGCAGTGCGCGGCGCGCGGTACACGTACTTCGTCACCGCGCTCGACCGGCTGTGGAACGAGAGCCTGCCCAGCCTGCCGTGGCCAGTGTTGCGCTGAGGTTTTTCGCCCTCAATAACATTTATTGATTTATGCAAGACGATGGCCCGACACTGAGGACACCCCTGGTTGACTCACCAGTAACCAAGGGCCGTTCCCCTTCCATCCCATGGAGGCAATGTGTCCCGTCGGGTCGCAACCCTGCTCGTCGCCGTACCCGCCGCCCTGCTCACCCTGCTCGGGCTGGCGGGTCCGGCGGCGGCTGCCCCCGCCGACAAGCCGGCCGTCCTGTCCAGTTGGACGCAGACCAGCGCGTCCAGCTACAACACGTGGAACTCCGCCCGGCAGAACCAGGGCGCCTGGGCCGCGTACGGCTTCAACTGGTCGACCGACTACTGCTCGTCGAGCCCGGACAACCCCCTCGGGTTCGACTTCACCCTCTCCTGCTGGCGGCACGACTTCGGCTACCGCAACTACAAGGCGATCGGCCAGTTCCCCGCCAACAAGTCGCGGCTGGACAGCGCCTTCTACGAGGACCTCAAGCGCAAGTGCGCCACGTACAACGCGGCGGTGCGGCCGGCCTGCCTGGCGCTCGCCTGGACGTACTACCAGGCGGTGTCGGTCTTCGGCTCGGTGAGCCCGGCGGACATCGACCGCGCGGCGCAGCTGCTGCCCGCGGGATCGGCCCGTTAGGAGTAACCCCTGGACGCCCGGCCGCGATCGGCGGCCGGGCGTTCCGTCGAGGTCAGGCCGCGAAGCGGCGGGAGCCGACCGCGAGGTCGGGGTGGTCGACGGCCAGCGCCAGCGCCGCCGCCTCCTCGACCGTGAGCGCGCCTCCCTCGGCGTACGCGGCGTCGAACGCGGCGTCGCCGAGCGTCGCGCGGACCACCGCCTGCTGCTCGGCCCAGTACATGCCGAACCGGCCGGGCGTGCTGCGCAGCGCCGCGCGCGTGGCCTGCGCCGCGCCGAAGAGGCGAGCCGCGATCACCGCGTCGCCGCCCAGCGCGCAGCGGACCGCGATGCCACAGATCGCGTCGCAGGCTCGGCTGTGGAAGCCATACGTCATCCGGGACCGCAGCGCCACCACCAGGTGGTCGTGGGCGGCGACCAGGTCACGGCGGCCCAGCGCCACCATGCCGAGCAGGAAGTCGACGCTGCGCCGGCCCCGCTCGGCCGGACGCGCCGCCTCCAGCGGGCGGGCCGAGGCCAGCACGTCGGCGGCCTGGTCGAGCGCGCCGCGGCGCCACAGCAGCTCGGCGAGCGTGTAGACGGCCAGCAGCGCGTCGCTGGCGACCCCGCTCGCCTCGGCCCATGCGATCACCTCGCGGCAGACCCGCTCGGCGTCGTCGTGCTGCCCCATGTCGACCAGCGAGTCGCCCCGCCCGGTCAGCACGCGGGCCAGCAGACCGGCGTCGCCGGCCTGCCGCGCCACTGCCTCGGCCCGTTGCGAGAAGCGCAGCTCCTCGGCCACCTCACCGTCGGCGCCGGCGTGCAGCGAGTGCATGTGGTACGCCGCCGCGAGCTCCGCCTCGGGAATCGGCTCGCCGGTCTCGGCGATCCGCCCGTACAGCCGGAAGAGCCACAGCCGCCCTTCGCGGGCCAGACCGCGCTCGCGCCACCACTGGTCGAGGCCACCGGCCAGGCGCAGGCCGCCCCGCGCGCTGCCGCCCGTCGCCGACCAGCGCAGCGCCGCGCGCATCTCGTCGGCGAGCGAGTCGAGCGCGTACAGCGAGAGGGTCACCGGACGGTGGTCCGGCCCCAGGTGCGCCTTCTCCAACGCGTGCAGCGACCAGGCAACGTGCCGGTCGCGGGCGGCCCGCTCCTCGCCCGCGTCGACCAGCCGGCGGGCCGCGTAGGCCCGGATGGGATCGAGCATGCGGTACGTCGTGCCGGAGGCGTGCGGCTCGGCCTGGATCATCGACTTGTCGACCAGCACGGACAGCGGGTCGAGCGGGTCGTCGTCGAGCAGCCACTCCACCGTGGGCAGGTCGACCGGCCCGGCGAAGACCGACAGCCACCGCAGCAGCCGGGCCGCGCGCGGCCCCAGCGTGCGGTAGGACCAGGTGACCGTCGCCTGGATGGTGGCGTGGCGCTGGGTCGCCGCGCGGGCCGCCGCCTCGCTCCGGCGAGCGCCGGCCTGGGCCAGGTCGACCGTCGCCAACTGGCTCGCGACCCACCGGCCGTCGCCGGCGTACGTGCCCTCCGGATCTTCCCGCCCCGCGTCGAGCGCGCCGAGCACGTCGTCGAGGCGCTCGGCGAGCTGCGTGGCCGAGAGCACACGCAGCCGGGCCGCGGCCAGCTCGATCGCCAGCGGCAGCCCGTCGAGGCGGGCCACCACGCGGCGCAGGTCAGCGGCCTCCGCCGGATCCGAACGCCGCCCGCCGCGGGCAGCGGTCGTGCGGTCGAGCAGCAGCGACACCGCCTCGCTCGGCCCGCCGCCGGGACCGGGCGCGACCGACAGCGGCGGGATCCGCCACACCGTCTCGCCCGGCAGGTTGAACGGCTCGCGGCTGGTCGCCAGCACGCGGATGCCGCTGCCGCCGGTCAGCAGCCGCGAGATCACCTCGGCCGCCGCGGTGAGCTGCGCGTCGCACGTGTCGAGCACCAGCAGCATCCGCCGGGACGCGGCGAACTCGACCAGCGTGTCGACCACCGGACGGCCCGGCTCGGGCCGCAGCCCCAGCACCGCGGCGACCGCGAACGCCACCAGCCCCGGGTCGGTCACCGAAGCGAGATCGACAAACCAGACCCCGTCCTGGTACGTCTCGACGAGCCCGCCGGCCATCTCCACCGCGAGCCGGGTCTTGCCCGCCCCGCCGGCGCCCACCAGCGTCACGAGCCGGTGGTCGGCCATCAGGCTGGACAGCTCGGCCCGCTCGGCGTGCCGCCCCACGAACGAGGTCACCTGGGTCGGCAGGTTGTGCGCGAGCGCGTCGGCCGTACGCGGGCGGGGAAACTGCCGCTCCAGGCCGGGCGCCACCAACTGGAAGAGCCGCTCCCGGTCGTCGAAGCCGCGCAGCCGGTGCAGGCCAAGGTCGAGCAGGGAAGTCTCGGCCGGCAGCGGTGCGGCGTAGTGCGCGGTCGCCGCCGAGCAGAGCACCTGCCCGCCGTGCGCCGCGGCCGCGATCCGGGCCGCGCGGTGCACCTCGGGGCTCGCGTACTCACCGTTGTGCGCCTCGGCGTGCCCGGTGTGCAGGCCCATCCGCACCTTGGGCGTGGACTCGGGCGAGGGCCACTCGTGCGCGGCGAGCGCCCGCTGGGCGGTCGCACAAGCCTCGATTGCCGCGGTCGCGTCGGAGAACGCGACGAAGAACGAGTCACCCTCGGTGAACAGCTCCGTACCGTCGCTTTCGGACAGCGTACGGCGGAGCAACCGTCTGTGCTCGCTCAAGACCGGACGGTAACCAGCGCCGAGCATCCGGGCCAACCTGGTCGAACCCTCGATGTCGGTGAACATAAAAGTCACCAGGCCACTCGGCAAATTGTGTGCCGGCACGCGTGGAACCTCCGCCCCCCTGGAAGTCGCGGTTTATGCTCCCGTACCCCCGCAACCTGGCACATCGTAGGAACGGCCGGTGCGGACCTACCCCATGGTCGTAGCCAGGGGGCGATCACAACCAAGCAGCAGCCAACGAGAGGGGTGTGTCGGGGGTGTTACGGCTGACGTAACGACGAGAGGGGGAGCCGGTTGTGGCACGACGGGTCAGTTCTGAGCCAACTTCTGGCTTTACCCGCAGCCGCATCCGCCACCACAGCAACCGCCACCACTCGGGGCGGCAGGACCGGAACTGGGCGTGAATCCACCGCCACGACCAGTGAAGGCAACCGTCGAAAGCAGCTTGACAGTGTCGGCGTGACCCTGCGGGCAGGCCGCGGGCTTGCCGGAGTCGCTCATCGGGCGGTTGACCTCGAAAGTGTCACCGCAGGCGCGGCAGCGGAACTCGTACTGGGGCATGCCAGACAGCGTACGACCGGCGCGGTGACCGCCGCGATGCGCCATACTCGACGCGTGGTGGACGGGGAGGCGAGAGGCGGAGAGGCGAGAGGCGGGGAGGCGGGATCAGCGCGGCCCCTGCGTTCGGCGGCACCGGAGTGGGCCGGTCCGCTGGGCAGTTCGGGCGCGGCTCCTCCCGAAGAGACGGCCCCCGCGGCCAAGGTCGACGAGCCGGCTTCGGAGCGAAAGGCTCCGGCGCCCGAGCAGCGTGAGCCGCAGGCGGGCACGCCCACAACGCCTGAGCCACCGCGCGGTTCCGAGCCATCCAGCGCCACGGAAAAGCCCGCCGCGTCCGCGTCGCAGGTCGACGAGTCGCGGCCGGCGCCGGCCGCACGCGAGCCGGAGAGCGGCCCCGGGCCGGCGACCGAGATCGGCCCCGCCGCGGTGACCGAGGCTCACCCCAGGTCGGAGTGGGCACCACCTCGACCAGGTGACGATCCGGCGGCCGCGGTGACCGCGGTGACGCCGGCCGCCCCGGCGGCGGCCGCCCCGGCACAGGCCACCGGTGCGGCCGGGGTCGGGGCGGCGGCGACCCGCGTCGACGTACTCGAAAAGACGGCTGGACCGCGACGGCGAGTGCGTTTCGCGCATGCTCTTCGGCGCACGCCGCGGGCGAGCGATGTGGCCCGCAGCGTGCGCGACTGGTCCGGGCGGCCGAGCGGGCGGCTGACGCTTCCGGCCGTGCTGCTGCTGGTGCTGGTCCTGGTCGGCGTGGGCGCGGGGGCCGTCGCGATCCCCATGACGGCCGGCTCGCGCACGGCGGCGCCAGATCCCACGGTCAGCGGCGGGGCCGCGCCCGCGCCGACGCTCTCCGACGGGCTGCCGAGCGGTCCGCCGATCAGCGGCGGCGCCACCCCCCTGCCGGGCGCCACGCCCACCACCGGCCCGCCGGTCGGCCTCCGCCCCGCCGACGTGCTGGCGAGCTGGGCCAGCCTGACCGGCCAAAAGCTCGACGTGCCATGGGTGGCGATGCAGGCGTACGGCTACACCGAGCTGGTCCTCGCCAAGACCAAGCCCACGTGCAATCTCAAGTGGACGACCCTCGCGGCGATCGGAAACGTGGAGACCAACCACGGCCGCTACAACGCCACGCTGGGCGACAATGGCCAGTCCTCGCCCCGCATCGTCGGGCCGGTGCTCGACGGCACCAATGGCAACCAGCGGATTCTCGACACCGACGACGGCGTGTTGGACGGCGACACCACCTACGACCGCGCGGTCGGGCCGATGCAGTTCATCCCGACGACCTGGCGGCAGCACGAGGTCGACGCGGACAACGACGGAGTCAAAGACATCAATGACATCGACGACGCGGCCATGGCCGCCGGTAACTACCTGTGCCAGGGAGGCCGCGATCTCAACGTCGCCACCGACTGGTGGAATGCCATCCTCTCCTATAACGACGTGCAGCGTTACGCCCAGCGCGTCTTCGAGACGGCCAACGATTACGGGGCCCGCAGCCGCACGTAGCGTCACCTCTCAGGCACTTTGAAGAACAAGACCCTTCCGCTCCCCTCCGGTTGGCGGCAAGCTGTACGGGTGATGGTGCGCGAGTGGGATCCGCGGACCGCGTCACCCGCCGAGATCAAGTCCCTGCTGGACACGCTCAACGCGGTGCTCGCGGCCGACCTCCCTGAAGATCCCCAGTGGCAGGACGCGTTCCTGCGGGAGTACCAAACGGAGACCATGCCCGGTGAGCGGCGGATCTCCTGGGTGGCCGAGGATGAGTCCGGCCACCTTCCGGGCCATGCCAATGTCCTGCTTCTCGGTGACATCGGTGTGGTCGAGCTCTTCGTCCACCCGTCGGTGCGACGCACCGGCCTGGCCCGCACGCTGCTGACCAAAGTGGTGCGCCGGGTCTACGACGAGGGCTTTTCCTCGATCGGCGTCGAGGTGGTCGGCGACACGCCGGCCGTGGCGTTCTACGAGTCGCTCGGCTTCGCCCGGGAGTATGTCGAGACGCGCAGCGTGCTCAAGCTGTCCACGGTGGACTGGCTGGCGATCGGCGACACGGCGGGCAGCATCGGCGACGGCTACCGGGTGGAGTACTACCCGGGCGGCCCGCCCGATGAGTTGATCGAGAGTTACGCGGTGGCCAAGGCGGCCCTGCGCGACATCGACGACGGCGACCTCGACCTGCGGCCGAGTTCCTACGACCCGCAGCGGCTGCGCGACTCCCTCGTCTGTCTCCACAGGAGAGGGATGAAGCCACACATCGTGCTGGCGATCCACGAGGGCACGGGCACGGTGGCCGGGCTGACCGAGGTGATCGTGCCGGCGCAGCACCCCGTCCGCGCCCACCAGTACGACACGATCGTCGTGCCCGACCACCGTGGCTATGGCATCGACCGGGCGATCAAGGCGCGGATGCTGCTCGAGCTGCGTTCGGCCGAGCCAGACCTCGCCGAGGTGCAGACGTGGAACGCGGCGGACAACGAGCCGATCCTCAAGGTCAACGCAGAGCTGGGCTTCATGCCCGACCGGGAGTGGTACGAGTACGGTGCCGATGTTCCCGAGCTCCTGCACCGCCTGGATCCAAAAACATGACATCCAACTGACACCCAGGCGATAGACGGGCGACCGATCAACGTCCTAACGTGCGTTGATCTCCCGTCTCGTCTGGAGGCTTCATGCGCCGCTCCTTGTGCGCCGTATTCGCGACCACGCTCGTCGCGGTCGGGCTCTTCCCGACCGCGGCGACGGCCGCGCCGACCGACCTGTTCATATCCGAGTACATCGAGGGATCGTCAAACAACAAGGCGATCGAGATCTATAACGGCACAGGCGCGGCGGTCGACCTGGCCGCCGGCGGCTACCAGCTCCGGATGTACTTCAACGGCGCCACCACGTCGACCAACTTCGCGCTGACCGGCACGGTCGCCGACGGCGACGTGTTCGTCTTCGCCCACTCCTCCGCCACGGCCGCGATCCTCGGCCAGGCCGACCAGACCACCGGCGCCGGGCTCTTCAACGGCGATGACGCGGTGGTGCTGGTGAAGGGCGCGGCGGCCGAGGTGGTCGACGCGATCGGTCAGGTGGGCGTCGATCCGGGCACGGAGTGGGGCAGCGGCCTGACCAGCACGGCGGACAACACGCTGCGCCGCCTCACCGCCCCCGACACCGACCCGAGCGACGCCTTCGACCCGGCCGCGCAGTGGGAGGGCTTCGCGACCGACACCTTCGACGGGCTGGGCTCGTACGGCTCCGGTGCCGTCCTCACCTGCGGCAGCACGCTCACCACCTCCGCGGGCGTGGCCGCGACCCGCACGGTGACCGCCACCGACCCGGACGACACGATCGTCGACCTGGCCGTCTCCGCGCCGCACGCCTCGATCACCCGTACGGCGCTGACGCCGGCGACCGGACCCGGCGGCACCGCGAGCGCCGAGGTCACCGCGGCCGCCGACCTGCCCGCCGGCACGTACCCGGTGACGGTCACCTCGACCGACGCCGACGGTACGACCGCCACCTGTGGCTTCACCGTGCAGGTCACCACCGTGCTCACGATCGGCGAGGTGCAGGGCCAGACCACCGACGCCGAAGACGGCAAATTCGACCGCTCGCCGCTCGCGCCCGCCTCGGGCAACGGATCGAGCAGCACGCTCTACGACGTGCGCGGCGTGATCACGCAGCGCACGCTCGCCCGCACCTCGGCCGGCGCCAACCAGTACGGCTTCTTCCTCCAGAGCCGCACCGGCACCGACGACGGCGACCCGCTCACCTCCGACGGGATCTTCGTCTTCATGAGCACCTTCGACACGCTCATCGGCGGATACGAACCGGTCGTCGGCGACGAGGTCGTGCTCCGGGCACGCGTTGCCGAGTACTTCAACCTGACCCAGCTCACCAGCGCCTCGCTCGTGCGCGTGCTCGACACCGGCGTCACCGACTTCGCCGTCACCGACGCGCTGCCGCCGCTCGACCTGGCCGCCGCCGACCGGTTCTGGGAGCGGCACGAGGGCGAGCAGATCCGGGTACGCGGCGGCAGCGGCGTCGTCAGCGGCCGCAACGTCTTCGCCTCCACCGCCGACTCCGAGGTGTGGCTGGTCGACCGCGACTCGGCCCTCCTCGACCGGAGCGACAAGTTCGGCCGGCGGGTCTTCCGCGACGCGCACCCCAGCGACAACGTGCCCGGCCAGCTCGTCGACGACGGCAACGGCGAGCGCATCATGCTCGGCAGCATGGGCGTGAAGTGGGCCGCGCAGGACAACACGGCCCTGCTCCCGCCCGCGCACACGTTCGACAAGCTGACCGCCGACGCGGTGGGCGGCCTCTACTTCTCCTTCGAGAAGTACGGCGTGCAGGCGGTGTCGGCCACGATCGCCGGCGGCACCTCGCCGGCCGGCAACGCGCCGCCATCCCCGGCGGCCCGCGACCGCGAGTTCGCCGTGGCGACGTACAACGTGGAAAACCTGTACGACTTCCGCGACGACCCCTTCGACGGCTGCGACTTCGTGGGCAACTCCGGCTGCCCCGGGGTGAGCCCGCCGTTCGACTACGTGCCGGCGTCCGAAGAGGAGTACCAGGCCCAGCTCGGCAACCTCGCCGACCAGATCATCAAGGACCTGCACGGGCCCGACCTGATCCTCGTGCAGGAGGCCGAAGACCAGGACATCTGCTCGGTGTCGGGTACGTCGCTGGTCTGCGGCACGGTCGACAACGCCGACGGCGCGCCCGACACGCTCCAGGAGCTGGCGCTGCGCATCCGGTCGGCCGGTGGCCCCGCCTACGCCGCCGCGTACGACCGGGACGGTGCCGACGACCGGGGCATCACCTCGGCGTTCCTCTACCGCACCGACCGGGTCGCGCTGGCCCCGACGGCCGCCAACGACCCAGTGCTCGGCTCGGCGCCCACCGTGTCGTACCGGGCGCCCGGCCTGCCGTACAACGCGGACGTGCAGAACCCGAAGGCGCTCAACGCCGACCTCCCCGCCGACGTGGACACCTCCACCGGCGTGGACGGCTCGGACGTCTTCACCCGCGCGCCGCAGGTGGGCAAGTTCACGGTGGCGGCCGCGCCCGGCTCGTCCGACAGGTTCACGGTGTGGGCGGTCAGCAACCACTACTCGTCCACTCCGGACGCCCGGATCGGGCAGCGGCGCGAGCAGTCCGCGTACGGTGCCGCGATCGTGACCGCGATGGGCGCAGGCGCCCGCGTGGTGTACGGCGGTGACCTCAACGTCTTCCCGCGCCCCGACGACCCGGTGCAACCCGCCTCCGACCAGCTCGGGCCGCTGTACGACGCCGGGCTGCACAACCTGTGGGAGGACCTGGCGGCGGACGTGCCCGAGGCGGCGTACTCGTACGTCTTCGAGGGCCAGGCGCAGACGCTCGACCACCTCTTCGTCAGCCCGGCACTCCGCTCCGACCTGGTGCAGATGCGGGCGGCCCACGTCAACGCCGACTGGGCGGCCGACTTCGAAGGCGACGGCTCGCGCGGCTCCAGCGACCACGACCCGCAGGTAGCACGCTTCCGCTCGAAGCCGACGCTCTCCGTCGCCGACGTGTCGGTGGTCGAGGGCGACAGCGGCAAGACGCCGATGACCTTCACCGTCACCGCGTCGCGCCCGGTGCCCCACGCGATCGCCCTGTGCGCCGCCACGCTGGGCGTCACCGCGATGCCCGGCTCCGACTACGACACGCTGGTGCGGTGCGTGGTCATGCCGGCGGGCGCGACCACCGCGACATTCACGGTGTCGGTGAAGGGTGACCGCAAGCGCGAGGGCGACGAGAAGCTCGCGCTGCTGGTCGGCTCGCTGCCCGGACAGTGGTCCAGCGATCCGATCGCGTACGGCACGATCGTCAACGACGACTGAGATTTGGCTCAAAATGGGGCGCGTCCGGCTGCCGGGCGCGCCCCAATCCGTCTCGGCACCCGCGACGCGAAGCTGTGCTGGCGACGCCTAGTAGTGCTTTGTTAGGTTAATCGGAATCTGTTGTGGCGTAAGGGTTTGATTGTTTGGTGGCAGGTTGGGCAGGCGCCGGTCCAGGTGGCGAGCAGGTATTGCAGCTCGTTGATGACCTTGTAGAGGGTCAGGCCGGCGCATCCGCTTTTGGGTCGTGTCGCAGCAGGGTGATGAATAGGTGCGCGGCGGTGACGAGGGTGACGTGGCGGTGCCAGCCGGTCCAGGAGCGACCTTCGAAGTGGTCCAGGCCGAGGCCGGTTTTGAGTTCGCGGTAGTCGTGCTCGATGCGCCAGCGGATCTTCGCGGTGCGGATCAGGTCGGCGGGGCTGGTGTCGGCGGGTTGGCTGGTCAGCCAGTAGGTGACAGGTTCGGGTTCGTCGTCGGGCCATTCGGCGATCAGCCACCGTTCGGGCAGGGTGCCGTCGGTGTCGCGGGTGATGCGGTGTCCGGCCGGGCGGACCCGTAGAAACACGAACTGTGAGCTGAGGCTGCCTTTGCTGCCCTCGCGCCAGGTGACCGTGGTCGCGGTGTCGCGGCCGGCGGCCAGGACGTGTTGGGTGATTGCGACCGGGGCGTGCGGGTAGTCCGGGCGGGTCGGTGGGCGGCCGTGCCCGGACCAGGTGGGTGGCACGGGTGCTGCGTCGGCGGGGTGGGCGAGGGTCTCGCCTTTGACCTGAACGCTGTAGAGGATGCCGCGTTCGTCGAGCGCGGCCCGGAACGGGCCGCTGTCGCCGTAGCCGCAGTCGGCGGCCACCAGCGGCGGCCGCAGCCCGTGCCCGGCGAGTTCGTCGAGCATCTCGATCGCCAGCATCCACTTCGGGCGGTGGCCCTCATCCTCCGGGATCGCGGACTTGCGGCGCCGCTGCCGGGCCGCCTCCGTCGCCGCCGCGGCCACCGCCGCGGCATCGACATCAGCGGGCGCGGCCGACGCGACGGCTCGCGGCGCGTTCTTCAAGGTTTTGCGCTGCTTGGCTTTTGCCGCCTTCACCGCCGCCGGTCCGGCCTTGGCGGCGTCCCACGACTCCGGCAGGAACAGCCGCCAGTCCAGCGGACACGACGCCGTATCGGTGACCGCGTGGACGCTCACCCCGATCTGGCAGTTCGCGACCTTGCCCAAGGTGCCGGAGTACTGCCGGGCCACGCCCGGCGAGCCGGTGCCGTCCTTCGGGAACCCGGTGTCATCGAACACCCATGCAACGGGGTCGATGAACTCGACCGCCCGGCAGGCCAGCCGCGCCCGCACCGCCGCGGTGTCCCACGTCGAGGTTGTCACGAACTGCTGCAGCCCTTGGTGATCCACCCCGAGCCGGGCCGCCATCGGCTGCATCGACTTACGCCGCCCATCCAGCAGCAGCCCACGCAGATACGTTTTTCCTTTCGCCCGCTGATCAGACCGGACCAAGGGCACGAACACGTCCGCGGCGAACGCTTCCAAGCGTTGCCGCACAACCGAAAGCTCATCCGGGGTCACCGAAGCATGAAACTACCCGCACCACCCGACGACCCCACGACACGCCGACCTAACAAAGCACTACTAGGGCGTGTTTCATAAGGGTCGGTCGAGCCGAGGCGGAGTCCAGGCGGCGTCCGGTGGTGCCGGGCGGAAGGTCGCATACCGGTGTTGTATGTGGCCTTTCGTCCGGTGCCGCCGGTCGTCGTCTGGGCCCGCCGCAGGCCGGGCATGCTCTTATGAAACACGCCCTAGTAGCGGGCGCGCAGCGCGGCAGCGGCGTCGAGGGCCCAGTACGTGAGGATCATCTGGGCGCCCGCCCGGCGGATGGACGTCAGCGTCTCCAGCATCGTGCGGTCGCGGTCGAGCCAGCCGTTGGCGGCGGCGGCCTCGACCATCGAGTACTCACCGGAGATCTGGTAGGCGGCCACCGGCACGTCGAAGGAGGCGTGGACGGCGGCGATCACGTCGAGGTAGGGCAGGGCGGGCTTGACCATCACGATGTCGGCGCCCTCGTCGACATCGAGGGCGACCTCGCGAAGGGCCTCGCGCAGGTTGGGCGGATCCTGCTGGTAGGTGCGGCGGTCGCCCACCAGCGAGGACTCGACCGCGTCGCGGAAGGGGCCGTAGAGCGCGGAGGCGTACTTCGCGGCGTAGGCCAGGATCGCGACATGCTGGTAGCCGGCCGCGTCGAGTGCCTTGCGCACGACACCGACCTGGCCGTCCATCATCCCGGAGGGGCCGACGACGGCCGCGCCCGCGGCTGCCTGGGCCACCGCCATCTCGGCGTAGATGGCCAAGGTGGCGTCGTTGTCTACCGAGCCGTCAGGCGCGAGCACGCCGCAGTGTCCGTGCGAGGTGAACTCGTCGAGGCAGAGGTCGCTCATCACCACGGTGGCGTCGCCGACCTCGGCGGTCACGTCGCGCAGGGCGGCGTTGAGGATGCCGTCGGGGTCGGTGCCGGCCGAACCGGTCTCGTCTTTGGACTCGGTGGCTGGCACGCCGAAGAGCATGATGCCACCGAGACCGGCCTGTGCCGCCGCGACCGCAGCCTTGCGCAGCGAGTCGCGGGAGTGCTGCACCACGCCCGGCATCGACGCGATCGGGCGCGGCTCGGTGAGACCCTCCTTGACGAAGACCGGCAGGATCAGCTCGGAGGGCGCCAGCTTGGTCTCCTCGACCAGCTTGCGCAGCGCTGGCGTGCGGCGCAAGCGCCGCGGGCGCACGTCAGGGAAGGGCATCAGCGAAACCTCAGCGCGGTGGGCCCCTGCACCTTCGAGCCGCGGCGCTGCTTGGCCGGCATGGCGGCCAGCTTTTCGCGCAGCTCCACGGCGTATCCGGCGAGGGCCTCGACCAGGTCTGGCACGGACGCGTGGGCGGGCTGGACATCGACCCGGAGGCCGAACTCCGTCGCCGTCTCGGCCGTCTTCGGACCGATCACGGCGACCACGGTGCGGGTGTGTGGCTTACCGGCGATACCCACCAGGTTACGCACGGTCGAGGACGACGTGAAGAGAACCGCGTCGAACCCGCCCGACTTGATCGCGTCCCGGATTTCCGCGGGTGGCGGAGCGGCGCGGACCGTGCGATACGCGGTGACGTCGTCGACCTCCCACCCCCGCTCGCCCAGCCCCGCGGCCAGCGTCTCGGTGGCGATGTCGGCCCTCGGCAGCAGCACGCGCCCCACCGGGTCGAGCACCTCGTCGTGCGGCGAGAACTCGGCCAGCAGCCCTTCGCTCGACTGCTCACCGGAGGGTACGAGCTCGGGCTGGATGCCGAACGCGCGCACCGCGTCGGCCGTCGCCTCACCGATGCAGGCGATCTTCACGCCGCCGAAGTGGCGGGCGTCGAGGCCGTGCTCGCCGAACTTCTCCCACACGGCCCGCACGGCGTTGACGGAGGTGAAGATGACCCACGCGTACCGGCCGTCGACCAGCCCCTTGACCGCTCGCTCCATCTGGGCCGGCGTGCGCGGCGGCTCGACGGCGATCGTCGGCACCTCGCAGGGGATCGCACCGTAGGCGCGCAGGTGCTCGCTCATCACGCCCGCCTGCTCCTTGGTGCGGGGTACGAGCACCTTCCAGCCGTACAGCGGGCGGTTTTCCCACCAGCTCAGCTTGTCGCGGTGGGCGACGCCCTCGCCCAGCGTGAGCACGACGCGGCCGGTGAAGCCGAGCGCGGCGGCCACGAAACTGTCCACAGTGGACGACGTGGTGTACTGCGTCTCGCCGGTGCCGTCGCCGGTCACGCCGACCGCCGTCCCGCCGTCGACCCCGGCGGCGAGCAGGCCGTCGCGCACGGCCGCGAGGTCGCCCGCGTCGATGGCCAGGGCGAGCGAACCCCGGGCGATGCCCGCGGCGAGCGCTTCGAAGTCCAACGTGGACACATCGTCGACGTCGGCGGCGGCGCGGAGCCCAGGCAGTGGTACGCCGGCGTACGTGGCGACGCCCTCGGCCTGCCCCACGCCGGGCACGACCTCGAAGTGCACGGCGGTACGCGCGACCGCCTGCACCTCCTTGACGACCGAGTCGTGGCCGAACGGGTCGCCGGCGACAAGGTGCACCGCCTGCTGCCCGGAACGGGCCGCGGAGATGAGCACCTTCGCCACGTCGCCCGGCGCGCCTTCGGCCGGAGTGAACTGGGCATCGCTCTTGGCTTCCGCGCGGATCGCGTCGAGCAGCGGCTCGGAGACGCCACGGTCGTAGACGACCTGGTCAGCCTCGGTCAGCGCGGCGTGCGCCCGGCGGGTCAGCAGGCCGGGGTCGCCGGGACCGGCCCCGACGAAGGCAATCCGGCCTGCGGGCTTACGGGTGCGGCTCATTCTCTGTGCTCCCAAGTAGGGTCTCGGCGCCACACTCGACAAGATCGGCGGCGAGAGCGCGTCCGATCTCCGCCGCGGCGGCGGGCGTACCGGTGCGGGACAGCCGGATGTCTCGGGTGCCATCCGGGCTGATCACAGCACCGCGCAGGTAGATCTCTTCACCGCTGTCGCCCTCGGCGACTTCGGCGAAGGCGGCCACCGGAGCACTGCACCCGGCCTCCAGCGTGGCCAGCAACGCCCGCTCCGCGGTGACCGCGGCGCGGGTCGGTGCGTGGTCGAGCCTCCCCAGCAGCTCGACCAGGTCTTCGTCGTCGATCCGGCACTCCACCGCAAGCGCACCCTGAGCTGGGGCGGGCAGCATGAGCATCGGGTCGAGGGTCTCGGTGATCTCGTCGGTGCGGCCGAGGCGGGCGATGCCGGCGCGGGCCAGCACGACGGCGTCGAGCTCGCCCCCGCTGACCTTGCGCAGCCGCGTGTCGACGTTGCCCCGGATCGGCACGACCTCGAGCTGCAGCCCGAGCGCGTGCAACTGGGCGATCCGCCGCAGCGCGCCGGTGCCCACGCGTGACCCGGGCGGCAGCTCCGCGAGCGTGCGGCCACCGCTGGCCACGAGCGCGTCGCGCGGGTCCTCCCGCAGCGGTACGGCGGCGATAAGCAGCCCTTCGGCCTGCGCGGTGGGCAGGTCCTTGTACGAGTGGACAGCGAAGTCGATCTCCTTGGCGGCCAGCGCGTCACGCAGCGCGGAGACGAAGACGCCCACGCCCAACTGCTGCACCGGCGCGGTCGACCGGTCGCCGGCCGTCACGATCTCGACCAGCTCCACGTCTCGCCCGGTAGCCGCGCGCAGGCTGTCGGCGACAAGCTGGGACTGAGCCAGGGCGAGCGCGCTGCCCCGGGTGCCGAGCCGCAAGGTCACTGATTTTCCTCCAGGTCGGGCACCTCGCCGGCCTGGGCGCTGCGAGGCACCTCAAGGTCGAACAGCTCGCGCAGCAGCGCCGTGTACTGGTCGCCGCCCGGCTCGGCGGCGAGCTGGCGCACGCGCACGGTCGGCGAGTGCAGCAGGCGCTGCACGACCCGGTGCACGGTGTGTGCCACGTCGGCGCGCTGCTCGTCGGTCAGATCGGGACGACGCTGGGCCAGCCGGCGCAACTCGGCGGTGACCACGTCGTCGGCGCGGGTGCGCAGGGCCGCCACGGTGGGCGCGACGTCGGCGCCGCGCAGCCAGGCGAGGAAAGCCTCGACCTCGGTGGCCACGATCTCGTCGACCGCGGCCTCGTCGGCGGCGGCCGGCCCGGTGCGCAGGCTGGCGGCGAGGCGGTCGATGTCGATCACCACGACGCCCGGCACCTCGGCGGCGGCCGGCTCGACGTCACGCGGCACGGCCAGGTCGAGGATGACCAGCGGCCGGTCACGCCCCTCGACCGCGCGGGCCACAGCCTCGCGGGTCAGCACGTGCTCGGTGGACGCGGTGGCGGTGGCCACGACGTCGACGGCGGCAATGGCGGCCGGCAGGTCGGCGAAGGGCACGGCGGTCGCGCCGTACGCCGTGGCGAGGCGCTCGGCCCGGTCGGCGCCCCGGTTGGTCACGGTCAGCGGCCCGGCGCCGGAACGGGCGAGCGTGGCCAGCGAGAGCGAGCCCATCGCACCGGCGCCGATCACCAGCGCGGGGCGACCCGCCAGGTCGCCCACCGGATGCTCGCAGTCGACGCCGAGCAGGCACTCGTGCCCGCCGGCGAGCGCGGACGCGGCCACGCCGAGCGCGGCGGTCACCACGCTCTGGCCGGCCCGGTCGATGCCGGTCTCGGTGTGCGCCCGCTTGCCCACGCGCAGGGCCTGCTGCATCAGCTCGTGCAGCAGGCGGCCGGCGCTCTCGTGGTCGATGGCCGCCTGGTACGCGTCGCGGAGCTGCCCCAGGATCTGCGCCTCGCCGACCACCATCGAGTCGAGCCCGCTGGCGACCCGGAAGGCGTGCTGCACGGCCGCCTCGTCGTAGTGCACGTACAGGTGGTCGGCCAGGTCGGCGGCGGTGCGCCCGGCCCGCTCGCCGAGCACGCCACAGATCTCGCCGAGGCCGCCGTGGAAGCCGTTGACCGCCGCGTAGACCTCCACGCGGTTGCAGGTGGAGAGGACGACGGCCTCGCTCACGTACGACTGGGCGAGCAGCCGGTCGAGCACGCCCGCGAGATCGGCCGGGGCGACCGCGATCTGCTCGAGGATCGAGACCGGTGCCGTGCGGTACGACGCGCCCACGACTATTAGGTTCACGTGCCGACCGCCTCCTCGGTGCCGGTAGCGGAGAGCCCGCCCGGCAACGCCGTGAGGCCAGCCGCGGGACCGGTGGCCGGCAACGAGGTGAGCGATGCCTTGCGGTGCTCGTGGAACGAGAGGATCTGCAACTCGATCGCGAGATCGACCTTGCGGACGTCGACCCCCTCGGGTACCGAGAGTACGCAAGGAGCGAAGTTGAGAATGCTCGTAACACCCACGGCGACCAACTGGTCGGCGACCAGCTGCGCGGCGGATGCCGGTGTCGCGATCACGCCAATGGCGATCGACTCCGCCTCGGCGATCTCCGCGAGGTCTTCGATATGCCGGACGACCAGCCCGTTTATCAACTCGCCCACGCGCGAGGGATCGGCGTCGAAAAGCGCGGCGATGCGGAACCCTCGAGTGGCGAAGCCCGCGTAACCGGCGAGCGCGTGACCGAGGTTACCCACTCCGACCAGGGCAACCGCCCGCCGCTGGGTGAGACCCAACACGTACTCGATCTGCTCGATCAGCAGGGCGACGTCGTAGCCGACGCCACGCGTGCCGTAGGACCCCAGGTGGGAGAGGTCTTTGCGAAGCTTGGCGGAGTTGACCCCGGCGGCGCTGGCCAGCCCTTCGCTGGAGACGGTGTCGTGGCCGGACTCGGCGAGATGGTGCAGCGCACGGAGGTATTCCGGAAGGCGGGCCACCGTGGCCTCCGGCAGGTCCGGCAGGGCCGGGACCGCACCGGGCTGCCCGGACTGACCACCTGGGCGCTGCTGACTCATGTGACTCCGTGCTCCGTGGGGAACCCACCGTCGACAGCCTCGGCGGGCTGTGCTAGCGGGGCGCTACGGCTTTACAGACTAGGCGCTTGTGAAGTCGTGCACAAATCGCGATCTTGATCAAGCCACTCACGTACCCAGGTAGGCCAGAACGGCCAATACCCGGCGGTGCTGCTCCTCGTCTGGCGGGAGTTGAAGCTTGGTGAAGATGTTGCGCACGTGCTTTTCCACCGCACCATCGCTGACCACCAGAATGCGCGCGATCGCGGTATTGGACCGCCCCTCGGCCATCAACGACAGCACCTCTCGCTCTCTCGGGGTGAGCTGGCGCAGCGGATCGTCACGGCGGCGGCGCACCAGCAACTGGCTCACCACCTCGGGGTCGAGCACGGTGCCGCCGGCCGCGACCCGCCCCAACGCGTCGAGGAACTCGGCGATCGCGGCGACCCGGTCCTTGAGCAGGTAGCCCACCGCGCCGGCCCGGTCGGCGAGCAGGTCGTCCGCGTACGACACCTCGACGTACTGCGAGAGCACCAGGATCGGCGTGCGCGGGACCCGCTCGCGGGCCGTCACCGCCGCGCGGAGTCCCTCGTCCGTGTGAGTGGGCGGCATCCGCACGTCCACGATCGAGATGTCGGGCCGGTGCGCCTCGATCGCCTCGACCAGCCTGTCTCCGTCGCCCACGGCGGCCACCACCTCGTGGCCGTTTTCGGTCAGCAACCGGACGAGGCCCTCCCGGAGGAGGACCGCGTCGTCGGCGATTACCACGCGCATGGGGCTTTGTAGCTCGGCTTCGCTCAGCATGGCAACTCGGCGCGTACCTCGGTCGGGCCACCGGGCGGGCTCGTCACGTCGAGCGTGCCGCCGTTGGCCCGCAGCCGGTCGGCGATACCCGCCAGGCCGTGTCCCTTGGAGAGATGCGCACCGCCCTCGCCATCGTCGATGATGTCGATCTTCAGCCGCTCCCCCTCCTGGGAGACGACCACCCAGCACTCGGTGGCGCGGCTGTGCTTGGCCACGTTGGTGAGCGCCTCGGCCACCACGAAGTACGCCGTGGTCTCCACCGAAGGCTCCAGCCGGCCCAGCTTGGAGTCCACCGTGAGATCGACGGGGATCACACCGCGGGCGGCGAGGGCCGCGAGCGCGCTCGGCAGGCCGCGGTCGACAAGGATCGGCGGCGCGATGCCCCGGGAAAGCGCGCGCAGCTCGGCCAGCGTGTCGCGGGTCTGCGTGAGCGCCTCGTCGAGCGTCCGCCGGGCCGCCTCGGGGTCGGTGTCCATCTGCTGCTGGGCCCGGCCCAGGTCCATCGCCAGCCGCACCAGACGCTGCTGCGGACCGTCGTGGATGTCCCGCTCCAGCCGGCGCAGCGCGGTGGCCTCGGCCGAGACGGCCGCCCGCCGCTGCTCCTCCAGCACCGTGATCCGGTTGCGCATCTCGGCCACGCCGGTGAGCAGCGCCTTGCCGAAGCTCGCCTCCAGCAGCGCGCAGCCGCGGACGACGACCGGCAGCGTGATCAGGAAGAAGAGGCCGAACGCGGTGTACATGGCGATACGGGCGCCGATCGAGTCGCCGAGGCCCAGCAGCTCGGCCAGGTCGGTGTCGTCGGGGTCGTTGGGGATCACCCACGCGTACGTCCAGTAGAGGCAGCCGCCGATCGCGCCGGCCCACCAGGCGACCGTGACCGCGAACGAGAAGATCGAAATCGGAAACTTGATGATGCCGTGGGCCAGATCCAGCCAGGACTGCGTGTCGGCGATCGGCGTGACGACCCGGCGCCAGACGCTCGCGCCCTCGTCCGTCGTGCGGTACTGCGGACGGATCCGGTCCAGCGGCAGCACGATGGGCATGCGCAGCCGCTCCATGTCGGCGAACGCGCGTGCCGCGTACAGCGCGCCGGCCAGGATGGGCAGACCGATCACGGTGACGCCGAGGCCGATGCCGAGGGCCAGCCCGGTCACCGACACGATGAATGAGGCCACCGCGATGGGAAAGCCCAGCAGGACATAGCCGGAGTCGGCCGCCAGTTGGCGGACCATGGAACGGCGGGCGCCCGGCTCGGTGCTGACGCTCGCGGGTGCGGTGGTGGTGGTCATGTCATCGACGCTAGGCATTGGGCCGGCTGGCTCCCATCCCGTCGGCTGGCCTCTTGGCGGTAGGGCTTTCCCTACTATCGCGGACCAGCCCTACTATCGCGGACCAGCGGAAACCCGTGGGGGAGGTCGTCGCGTCGCCGCTACACGCGCGAAGCCAGGCGCACGGCGTCGACCAGGGTGTCGGCCACCGGCACGCCCACCGCGCGCAGCCGCTCGGGGTCGGTGAAGCCGCCGGTGTAGAGCACGCAACGGGCACCGACCGAGGCCGCCGCGTCGGCGTCGTCGATCGAGTCGCCTATCAGCACCGTGGATGGGCCGTCGACGCCGAGCTCGGCGAGGTGGCGGGCGAGGTGCTCGGCCTTGAGGTCGCCGCCGAGCGTGCCGCGCAGCCCGTCGATGCGGGCCAGCGACGCGGTGAGCCCGCGCCGCTGGACCTCGGGCACCAGCTCGTGGTGGAACCACATGGAGAGCAGCGACTGTGTGCCGATCCAGTTGGCCATGGCGATCTGCGCGTCGGCCGCGAGCGCGCAGGTGGTCAACCCGAGCCGGTAGGCGTCATGGAAGGTCTTGTCGAGCCGGCCGAACTCGCCCTCCTCCAGCGCCCGCCCCAGCACCTCGGCGTAGAAGCCGGCGACCGGGCGCCGGAACGCGCGGCGGTGCGCCTCGACGGTCAGTGGTGGCGCGGCGACACTCGCGAACGCCACGTTGGTCGAGGAGACGACCAGGGGCAGATCGTCGAGGAGTGTGCCATTCCAATCCCACACCAGGTGCTTGCTCGCCACCCGGAGACTGTACTTCGCGACCCCGACAGGCTCATTTCGGTTTCGTGAGGTCGCGGAGAAGTCGCTCCTCCTCGACCCGCCAGTAGCCGTGCTCCTTGCCGTCGAGCAGGGTCACCGGCACGCGGTCGCCGTACTCCGCCTCGAGCTCGCGGTCGGCCGAAACGTCGACCTCCACCCACCGCTCGCCGGTGGCGGCCGAGATCCGCTCGATCGCCTCCTTGGCGACGTCGCAGAGGTGGCAGCCGGGCCGCGTGATCAGCGTCAGCCGGGCGTCAGTCATGGATCGCCTCCGAGCGCAGCAGCGTCTTGCGCACCTTGCCGGTCGGCGAGTGCGGCAGCGAGGACACGAACTCGACCTCGGTCGGGCACTTGAAGCGGGCCAGGTTGCGCTCGCAGTGCCGCCGCAACTCGGCCACCGTCAGATCGCTGTCCGGCTCGCGCACCACGTACGCCTTCACGGTCTGCCCGGTCTGCGGATGTGGCGCGCCGAGCACCGCCGCCTCGACCACGCCGGGGCACGCCTGGATCACCAACTCCACCTCGTGAGGGTAGACGTTGAAGCCGCTCACCAGGATCAGCTCACCCAGCCGGTCGACCAGGAAGAGATCGCCGTCGGCGTCCGCGTAGGCCACGTCGCCGGTGGCCCACCAGCCCTCCGCACCGGGGCCGTCGCGCCCGTCGGGCCAGTATCCGGAGAAGAGGTTGGCGCCGCGCACCACGATCTCGCCCGGGTCGGTGCCCGGCGACTCCAGCTCGACCAGCAGCTCGTCTTCGGTGTCCGGGTCGACCGTGCCGTCGCGCCAGATGTCACTGCCGTCTGCCGCCACCAGCCGCAGCTCCACGCCCGGGATCGGCTTTCCGATCGAGCCGGTCTTCGGCCCGCTGGTGCCGCGGGTCAGCACCGGGCCCGGTGGCGCGCTCGCCAACTCGCCCGCCGGCACGGCACTGAGCAGCGTCGAGGTCAGCACCGGCGCGGTCTCGGTCAGCCCGTACCCGACGAAGACCTGACCTCCCGTCGCCTCGCTGAACCGCGCCGCGGTGGCCGGCCCCAGCGGCGCCGCGCCGCACACCGCCAGGCGCACCGAGCGGAACGCGCCGCCCAGGTCGGGGCTGGCCGCCCAGCCCACGTACATCGAGGGGACGCCGACCACCGCGGTGACGCCACAGCGCGCGATGATCTCGAGTGTGGACGCCGGCTCGAAGCGCTCCACCAGCACGCCCCGCGCGCCGTGGAACGCGACCGCGCCGAGCCCGGAGTTGAGCCCGTACGCGTGGAAGAGCGGCACCGCCAGCAGCAGCACGTCGTCGGGGCCGACCACCGAGGGCACGCGCGCGACCTGCACGTGGTTGGCGATCAGCGCGCGGTGGGAGAGCATCGCGCCCTTCGGGCTCCCCTCGGTGCCCGAGGTGTAGAGCAGCACGGCCAGGTCGTCACCGCCGGCACCGCCGGCCGCCGGCGGGCCATCGAGGTCCGACAGATCCACGTGTACGGACGAGAGCGCTGGCAGCTCGCCGCGGATCTCGCCGATCGCCTCGCCCACCTGCTCGGTGCAGACCAGCGCGGTGGCGGCCGAGTCGGCGAGCACGTGACGCAGCTCGCGAGCGGTGTACTCCGGATTGACCGGCACCGCGGCCAGCCCGGCGCGAAGCGTGGCGAAGAAGGCGACCGCGAAGTCAGGAGTGTTGGGCAGCGCGATCGCCACACGGGCCGGATGTGCCCCGGTGCCGGGGGCCGTCACCGCTGCCCCGGCGAGCGAAGCGAGGCCGCCGGCAACCGCGTCGACGCGGGCGTCCAGCTGCCCCCAGGTCACGATCTCGTCCCGCCAGACCAGCGCCGGACGGTCGGCTCCTGCCCGCGCAGCGCGCCGCACGTAGTCGGTCAGGTTGTGGGCAGTTTCATCGACGGCGCCTGGTTGCTGCACGTCCACAGGGTAGTGTGACGCCGCTTACTTCGGTGTCGCTTGATGTTGAGTTTGTGCCCACCTGGGGCGACTGCCGCAGATCTGGCCACTGGAGACATCGTCGACCCCCTTACGGCGTGTCGCACCCCGCGTCACCCGAATGGGGTCGCCGTTACTCCTGTCGGGTCTCCGACGCCGCACACGGTGTGCGACAGATTCGCCCACGATCGGTAAATAATTCGGCTCTGTGTAACGGACTCCGCACACGTGGGTGATGTTGGCCCTATTATCTCTGGGTCGGCTCACCCCTTTTGCCGTGAGTCGACACCCCTCACCCCGAGGAGGCCGCTGTGCCCGATAACGCACCGCACCAGCACCTCAAGGGTGTGTGTCGCCTGATGGCGCTACCTGTCCCGCTGGCAGGGGACCGCGCCAGACCCGACACATGCCCGATGATGACGCTGCGCGGGGTTACGGAGGAGTGGCAGTGACGGCCTACACGTACCAGGAGCTGTACGCGCAGATCGCACTCGCGGACGGCCTGCGGATGCTGCGCCTCGCCATGAACGACATGGGCACCAGGCACTCCCGCAACCGGACACCGCACATCAACGAGACGCCTGGCCGTCACGTACCGGGGTCCAACGCCAAGCCGGTCGGCGGTCGTGTGGTGGCTCCGGGGCGCCCCTCGATGCCGGCCCAGCCCGCTCCGGGACACAACCCCGCCGACCCGGGCACGCGCTCCGGCGGCGACACCGACACCGCCGTCCTGCCCGTCGTCGAGACCGGCCCGTCCGGGGGCAGCGCGCCACCGACCAGGTTCCCCAACCGCCCCGACCCGACCGACGCGGCCGCCGAGGTGTGGGCGCTGGTCGAGCGGGCGCAGGCTGGCGAGGCCGAGGCGTTCGGGCTGATCTACGACCGCTACGTCGACACCGTCTTCCGCTTCGTCTACTTCCGGGTCGGCAACCGCCAGCTCGCCGAAGACCTCACCTCCGACACCTTCCTGCGGGCGCTCAAGCGCATCGGCAGCTTCACCTGGCAGGGTCGCGACCTCGGCGCCTGGCTGGTCACCATCGCCCGCAACCTGGTCGCCGACCACTTCAAGTCGGGCCGCTACCGCCTTGAGGTCACCACCGGCGACGTGCTCGACGCCGACCGCGAAGACCGCGGGCCCGAGGGGAGCCCCGAGGCCGCCGTCGTCGACCACATCACCAACGTCGCGCTGCTCACCGCCGTCAAGCAGCTCAACCCCGAGCAGCAGGAGTGCATCGTGCTCCGCTTCCTGCAAGGCTTCTCGGTCGCCGAGACCGCCCAGGCGATGGGGAAGAACGAAGGGGCGATCAAAGCCCTCCAGTACCGCGCGGTACGCGCACTCGCCCGGCTCCTGCCGGACGGGTTCCAACCGTGACGATCCTCACTCTTCGTAATTGTGCTTCGCGCCCACCCGTAACCGGTCGTGCCCAGCCACCGTTTGTATGGGTGCGACCGGCGGTGGCGCAGAGATCCCCCCTGGCCCGACCTGCGATATCCGCTGCCGTCGCACCGGTTGGCGACGACGCTGACCGCCCAGCCGTGACCAGCGAAGGGAGGTGCCCGCGGTGACAACTAACGTCTTCTACCGCCGGCGCGCCGAGCGCTTCGCGCAGCTCCTCGACGAGGCCAGCGGCGGTCGCCGGCACCACGTACGCGACCGCGCCGACGAGGAGCTCGCCGAGCTCATCGCGGTCAGCGACCACCTGATCGCCGTAAAGCCACAGGTCGAGATCGACCCTGACTTCCGCACCGGGCTCCGGGCGATGCTCGTCGCCAAGGCCGAGCGCGACGGGATCGGCGCGACCGCGGTCGACGACCCGAAGCCCGACTTCGCCGCCCAGACCCGCCCGCGGTTCGCCGGCCGCCGAATCCGCGCCCGCGGTGCCGTGATCGTCGGTGTGGCGGTCGGCGCGATCGCCGTCTCCGGCATGTCGGCGGCCAGCGAAAACGCGATGCCCGGCGACGCTCTGTACGGGGTCAAGCGCTCCACCGAGCGGGCCCAGCTCGCGCTCGCCAGTTCTGACGTGACCCGCGGCCAGCTCTTCCTCGACTTCGCCCGCACGCGGCTCGCCGAGGCGGGCGCGGTGCGCAGCGACAGCGCCGGCTTCGCCCGCGTGCTCGACGACATGGACCGCGATACCCGCGAGGGCGCGAAGCTGCTGCACAGCGCGGCTGTCCAGCGACGCGACGCGACCCCGCTGGACGCGGTCGACACGTTCGTGACCGGGCAGCGCCAGCAGATCACCAAGATGCTCGACCGGCTCCCGGGCGCCGACCGCGAACGGGCCGTGGAGTCCCTGACGGCGCTCGACCAGGTGAGCCAGCGTGCCAAGGCGCTCCGCACGACGCTCGACTGCGGCGACGCGGCGACCGTCGGCGCCGACGTGCTCGGCCCCAAGCCGGGCGCCTGCTGGTCGGCTCCGCAGGGACGCTCTGGTCCGGGCACGGGCACCGAGACCCCGCAGCGCGAGGACAGCAAGCCGGCGCCGGAGCGTACGGAGGGCACCAGCCCGACCACGCCGGCCGGTGGCACCGGTGCGACCCCGTCGCCCGGCGTCACTCCGTCGCCGGACGGCTCGGAGCCGGCTGACCAGCCCGCGCCGACCCCGTCCAGCACCGGTGGCGGCGGCCTGCTCGACGGCCTGGGGCGCATCCTCGGTGACCTGCTCGGCTGACCTCCCGGAGGCTTCGTCGACGCCCGCAGGCTCGCCTGCGGGCTCGTCGTTGAGGGGTGATTCAGGGCCTTGTTGGCTACCCTCCCTAGGAAGGAGCCAGAGGGAGGTCCACGCGTGGCGCGCACCCGCAGGGTCGGCGGAAAGTCCAAGAAGGTGACTGTCAGCACCGACGCCTACGGCCACACCGCGGGCTGGGCCGCCACCGACCTGGAGGCGGCCCTCGCATTGCCGCCTGACAGCGAGGCCGCGGCGTTCTTCGACGTCGACAACACGATGATGCAGGGCGCCTCGATCTACTGGTTCGCCCGCGGGCTCGCCGCCCGTAAATACCTGACCACCGGCGACCTCGCCCGGTTCGCCTGGCAGCAGGCCCGGTTCCGGCTGCTGGCCCGGGAGCACGCGGGCGACATGTCCCGGGCCAAGGCGACCGCGCTGGCGTTCGTCGAGGGCTGGCGCGTCGAAGACATGGAACGACTCAGCGAAGAGATCTTCGACGAGCTGATGTCCGAGCGGATCTGGGCCGGCACGCGGGCGCTCGCCCAGCTCCACCTCGACGCCGGCCAGCGTGTGTGGCTGGTCAGCGCGGCGCCGGTCGAGCTGGGCCGGGTCATCGCCGAGCGGCTGGGGCTCACCGGCGCGGTCGGCACGGTCGCCGAGGTGGAGGACGGGGCGTACACCGGGCGGCTGGTCGGCGACCTCATGCACGGGCCGGCGAAGGCCGACGCGATCCACCAGCTCGCCAAGGTCGAAGGGCTCGACCTGGCGAAATGTACCGCCTACAGCGATTCGTCCAACGACATTCCGATGCTGTCGATGGTGGGCAGCGCCGTGGCGGTCAATCCTGACAGCGCGTTGCTGGCCGAGGCGCGGGAGCGGGGCTGGGAGATCCGCGACTTCCGCACCGGGCGCAAGGCCGCCAAGATCGCCCTGCCCACGACCGCCGCCACCGCGCTGCTCGTCGGCGTGGTGGCCGCCGGGATGGCGATTCGCCGGCGCAGGTCTCGCCGGTGACGCTCACCGCCGGGCGACCGGTGGTGCCCGCGCCCCGTTCCGGCCGGCCCCCGAGGCCCGGCGGGCGGCAGATCGTCGGGCTGGCCGGTCTCGGCGTCGCGCTGGCGGCCACCGCCACGCTGCTCGTCCTGTCGCCCGAGACCAGGCAGCCCGCCGGGCCGGCCGCACCGCCTACGGTCGCCGAGGTGTGGCCCGACGCCGAGCGCGCCGACATCCCCGGTGGACTGGCGGACGGTCCCCTCTACAGCCCGGTCTACTTCCTCGACGCGCAGACCTCGCTCGGCATCGCGCCCGGCCCCGACGGCACCACGCAGCGGCTGGTGATCCGCGCGGCCGACGGTGCCGTACGCGAGCTGCGCCGCCTCCGCGCCGACACGACCCCGCAGTTCGGCGGCTTCGTACGCGCCGGCGACGAGGTGGCCTGGGCGGAGTCGGTGAGCGGCGACGACGGCATGGCCAGTACGCAGATGTGGATCGCCAACGTCGTGACCGGCGGCGCGCCCCGCCTCCTCACCGGCGACACGGGCGACGTGGTCCTCTTCAACTCGCAGTACGACATGGTGATCGCGGGCGGCCGCCTGCACTGGGTCTCGGTCTCCCCGGAAGACGAGACGGCGACCGAGGTGCGCTCGGTGTCGCTGGCCGGCGGGCCGGTGAGCGTACGCGACGAGCCCGGCGCCTGGGCCCTTTCCGCCTGGCCGTGGCTGGTCAGCGCGGGCAGCGGGCAGACCGGCCCGGTCCAGCTGCGCAACCTCGAAAGCGGCCAGGTCACCACCGTCGAGGCGGCCGAGAGCGAGCTGGCCACCTGCGGACCCGCCTGGTGCCGCGTGCTCGTACTCGCCGGTGACGCCCCCTCCCGGATCGATCTCATGCGCCCCGACGGCGGCGACCGGCAGCGGGTCGCGGGCGGAGCGGCGACCGCCTCGATCATCGACGTGGCGGTACTCGACCGGTTCGAGGTGCTCTCTCAGAGCAGCGGCGACCAGAGCGCCCCGATCAGCCCGCAGCAACTGCTGCTCTACGACCTCCGCGAGAAGCAGGTGGTCGTGGTGGCCGACGGGGTCGGCGTGGTGCAGGCCCGGGGCGGCGTGCTGTGGTGGTCGACCGGCGACAACGAGACGACCACCTGGCACACCCTCGACCTGCGAACGCTCGAGTAGCGCTATCGCCCGAAGGGGTCGGGGCGCTTTTCCAGGAGGCGGTGCAGGCTCTGCTGGATCGTCTCGCGCACCTGGTCGGCGAGGTTGAAGATGACCATCGGGTCGTCGGCGTGCTCGACCAGGTCGGCGGTGGAGATCGGCGGGCAGAACTCGATCAGCCACTTGCTCGGCAGCGGCACCAGGCCCAGCGGCCCCAGCCAGGGAAACGTCGGCGTGAGCGGGAAGTACGGCAGCTTGAGCAGGCGGGCCAGCGGCTTGAGGTCGCCCAGGATCGGATAGATCTCCTCGGCGCCCACGATCGCCACCGGCACGATCGGGGTGCCGGTGCGCAGCGCCGCCGAGACGAAGCCGCCCCGACCGAAGCGCTGGAGCTTGTAGCGGTCGCGGTAGTGCTTGCCGACGCCCTTGAACCCCTCGGGGAAGACGCCGACCAGCTCGCCGCCGCGGAGCAGCCGTTCGGCGTCGGGGTTGCAGGCGACCGTACCGCCTGACTTGCGGGTCAGCTCGGAGAGCACCGGCACGCGGAAGACCAGGTCGGCGCCGAGCAGCCGCAGGTGGCGCGCCTTCGGATGCCCGTCGTGTACGGCCACCGAGAGCATCAGCGCGTCCATCGCCACGGTGCCGGAGTGGTTGCCGACGATCAGGCCGGCGCCGTCGTCGGGCAGGTGCTCCAGACCGAACACCTCGGTGCGGAACCAGTCGCGGTAGAGGCGGCGCAGGATCGGATAGAAGACCTGGTCGGTCAGCTCCGGGTCGAAGCCGAACTCGTCGACTTCGTACTGCCCGGAGAGGCGGCGGCGCAGGAAGGAGAGGGCCGACGCGACCCGCTGGTCCCACGGATCGCCGGGCCAGTCCTCGACATCCGGGTCGCTCATGACTCTTCTCTCGCGGCGACGGCGCGGGCTCGGCGGATGCCCTCCAGGATGGCCCGCTCGGTGGTCGCCAACTGGTCGGCGGTCACCACCGCCCGGTCGGCGTGCCTGCGGATGAAGTCGTCGAACGCGGCGGCGGTCGTACGCGGCTCGAAGCCGTACTCCTCGATGAGCCTGGTGGTGTCGACCACGCGGCCGTGCACGAAGAGGTCGAGCTGGTCGAGGCCGTAGCGCCCCAGCCGCAGCCCGCCGGCGAGCGTGGCGGCGGCGGAGAGGCCGGGCTCGAAGACCGGCATCGCGAGGCGCCCCGCCCGCCGGATCGCCTGGGAGAGCGCGAGCACGCCGGCACCGGCCACGTTGTAGGTGCCCGGATGGTCTTCCACCACCGAACGGTGCAGCACCTCCAGCGCGTCGTCGACGTGCAGGAACTGGAGGCGGGGATCGCGGCCGAGCACGGTGGGGACGATCGGCTGGGCGAAGTAGCGGGTCAGCGTGGTGTCGGCCGTCGAACCGATGAACGGCGCGAAACGGAGCACCGTGGCGCTGACGTCGGGCCGCCGGCGGCGGAAGCCGCGCAGGTAGCCCTCGACGTCGAGGATGTCTTTGGCGAAGCCGCCCCGCGGCACCTGGCGGGGCTCGGTGTCCTCAGTGAAGACGGCGGGGTCGCGAAACGAGGCCCCATATGCCGCCGTGGAGGAGCGCATCACGAGCTTGCGCAGGTGAGGTGCCTGCTGGCAGGCGGCGAGGAGCTGCATCGTCCCGATGACGTTGTGCTCCTTCATCACCGCCCGGCCGCCCGGCTCGGGCGACGTGACCAGCGCCAGGTGCACCACGACCTCGGCGTCTAGCTCGGCCACCACGGTGGGGGCCGAGCCAGCGTCGGCGCGCACGTGCTCGACGCCCCCGAGCATCTCCTGAAGCTCGGGGGCGGGCTCGTTGGGGTCGAGACCCACCACGCGGCCGACGCGATCGTCGGCGGCGAGGCGGGCGGCGACGTGCGCGCCGAGATGCCGGCTGATGCCGGTCACCACGACGACGCCCAAGGCGGCAGTCACCGCCACCTCACGTTTCGATGCTCGCCCGGCGTGAGACCGGAACGAGGCTACTTACCGAGACGACGACGCTGGACGCGGGTCTTGCGCAGCAGCTTGCGGTGCTTCTTCTTAGCCATGCGCTTGCGGCGCTTCTTGACGACCGAGCCCATACGAAAGCCTTCCCGTTGCGATTCCTCGGCTACAGCCGGTCACCAACCGGCGACCAATCTGGACAGCGGACCGGAGCCGCCTGGTGGGCGCCGACGCCCGTCGGACTCACGGTCGCCCACCAGGGTAGCCCCTGTTACGCCGACTCCTGGAACGCCCCCCGAAGGTATTCGTGCACCGCGTGCTCCGGGACCCGGAAAGACCGGCCGACCCGGACCGCTGTCAACTCGCCGGAGTGCACCAGCCGGTAAACGGTCATCTTCGAGACCCGCATCAGTGTCGCCACCTCCGCGACGGTCAGGAACTTGACCTCCGACAGTCTGCTCTCGGACTGTGGTGATCCTGCCATGGCTCACCAGCCCCATCCCATCCCCGGCGCGTGCCGCCGGGCGGATGCGCCGCGGCGGGCAACGCGCGTGTAACTAGTACGGTACCGGGACGGCTGTGACCCACGCGATCCCTTCAGCCAGATGATCATGATCAGTCAAGTCGCCACTCCGGGCGATTAGCATATTTCCCCCCAAGGGGGCATATCGTACCTTTGCCTGCGGCCCCCTACCGGAGCGTCGCCCCCGGCCAGCGGGCCGGCAACGCTCACTCGGCGCGGAGCGCGACCACGGGGGCGAGGCGGAGGAACCGCACGCCCACCGGTGGCTGCCAGCACGCCCAGGACGTCCTTGAGCAGCCTCCCCGCCCCATCGAGAGGACGAAGACCCTCGCGGGACCACGCGCTCACAGTGTCCACATCGGACAGTGGGTGCGGGAGACGGTGTCGCGCTGGACGGCGGTGAGGTCGACCCGGCCGCCCAGCCCGCGGCCCGCCCGTCAGCCGGCGGCGCTCCGGACGTACGCCACGCAGTCGTCGTGCAGCGCCTGCCATGGCTCGCCGAAGACCTCCTTCGACGCTTCCTCGGGCGTCTTCCGCTCGTGCACCACCGCCCGGAAGAAGGCCAGCATCGCCTGCTCCCCGTAGCGGTCGACCAGGTGCCGTATGGCGAGGTAGCCCACCCCGTACGCGGCGCTGACCTGCCAGTCGGTCGCCCGCTCCCCCGGCTCGGCCCCGCTCAGCGGCCCGTTCCAGCCGTCCGACACCAGCCGGCGTACGTCGGGGAGGCTCTCGTACCGGCTGACCGGCCGCCCGCCCGCCGCGGCCAGGTCGGCGATGCCCTCGACAAGCCACCAGTTGTCGCCGGTGCGGTAGCCACCGCCGGGCAGCGAGGCGGCGTGCGTCATCTCGTGCCGCAACAGGTCGTCGAGGACGCTGCTGTGCAGGTCTGTCCCGTTGAGTACGACGTCGAATCGGCCGCCCCCGACCGGCACCGCGTATCCGGCGGTCCACGACGGCCGGTCCCCGCCGTACCAGCGGCGCCACTCCGCCGCGCCCGCATAGAAGATCTGGTAGTAGCGGGGCGGCGTGCCGTCGACGGCGTACCGGTCGGCGACCTCGGCCGCCCGCTCGGCCTCGCGCAGCACCTCGGCGAGGCGCGACTTCTGCCCGGCGGTGGTGGCGACCACCGCCCGCTTGCCCACCGCCACGACGAGATCGCTCGCCTCCCACGGCCGCGGCCCGTCCTGCCCGGATATCGACGGTGCGAGGGCCAGCATGCGCAGGACCCCGGCGCGGTCGACCCAGGTGGTATCGATCGAGACCGGGCCCACCGCGCAGCCGGGGTCGACGAAGCAGTGCTCGTACGTGACCGCGACCCGCCACCGCGACCCCACGCGGTCCGGGATGTCGGTGATCCGTACCTGCCAGGTGGTGACCTTGAGCGCGCGCAACGACCGGAACTGCCGCCGCAGCGCGTTCACCGCCTCCGAATTCGGCTCGGCGACCGCCAGAAAGCCCCGCTCGTCGCCGCGGAGCAGCGCCCCCGCCTGCTGGGTCAGCGCCTCGGCGATCCGCTCGCGGAGCCAGAGCTGGGTCACCTGCTCCGGGTCGCCCGGCTCGGGGCTGCGGATCGGCACCGGGCTGGCGCTCGCCGCGGCGCCCGGACCAGGTTCGCGGAGGGTGACGACGACGAGCAGCGGAGCGGCGCACGACAGCACCAGGGCGACCACCCCGAGCCCCAGCCAGAGTGGCCACCGGCGTGGTGCGGGCGCCTCCGTCACACGCGGAGACTAGCTCAGCCCTTGCGGCTCAGCGCTTTGAGGAAGAACCCGACGTTGGCCGGGCGCTCGGCCAGCCTGCGCATGAGGTACGGGTACCACTGCGTGCCGTATGGAACGTAGACACGCACCGTGTATCCCTCGGCCGCCAGGCGCGCCTGCTCCTCCGGGCGCACGCCGTAGAGCAGTTGAAACTCGAACTCGTCCGGCGACCGGTCGAACCACCGCGCCCGATCCTCCCCGATCGCGATCAACCGGGGGTCGTGCGTGGCGAGCATCGGGTAGCCCTCGCCGGACATGAGGATGTTGAGGCACCGCACGTACGACTTGTCGACGTCCAGAGTGGACTGATACGCCACCGACTCGGGCTCCTTGTACGCCCCCTTGCACAGCCGCACCCGCGAGCCCGACGTCGCCAGCTCCCGGCAGTCGGCCTCGGTGCGCCGCAGGTATGCCTGGAGCACCGCCCCGGTGCTGGGGAAGTCGGTGCGCAGCTTTGTCAGGATGTCCAAAGTGGAGTCAGTGGTCGTGTGATCTTCGGCGTCGAGGGTCACCGTCGTGCCGGCCTCGGAGGCGGCCACGCAGATCGCCCGCGCCCCGTCGTACGCCAACTGCTCGTCGAACTTCTGACCCAGCGCGGAGAGCTTGACGCTCACCTCGGCGGCGGGGGTCAGCTCGGCGTCACGGAGCGCGCCCAGCAGCGACACGTACGCCTCGCGGGTCGCGACCGCCTGCTCAGGTGTCTCGGTGTCCTCACCCAGCACGTCGAGGCTCACCGACAGACCGTCGGTGACCAGCTCGCTGGTGGCCCCGAGCGCGTCGTCGGACGTGGTGCCGGCGACGAATCGGCGCACGACACCGCGGGTGAGCGGCGCCGTCTCGACGAGCCGCTCCATCCGGGAGGACCGGGAAGCGGCGAGGATGACCGATCGCAGCATGAGGCGAGCGTAACGCTCGCCACCCGGTGTGGCCCGGTTACCGTCCGGCACAACGTGACGCGCCACAAAGGGCCCAAGTCGTCTACGGTTGTCGGGTGAACTTCGACGCGTACGCCAGGACCGCCGTTGACCTTGTCAACGCGTCGCTGGACGACCTCGACGGCCTCCGGGGCCTCTTCAGTGAGGAACATTCCTGGATGGGTTCCGAGATCGTCGAGCGCGACCTGGCCATCTTCCGCCGGGCGCAGAAGCGCCTGCGAGATGTCTTCGAGTTCGGCACCACCGGCCGCGACAACGAGGCGGTCGCCGAGCTCAACGCGCTGCTGGAGGCCTTCCCGGTCCAGCCGCGGATCTCCGGTCACGACGCCAACGACTGGCACATGCACGTGACCAGCCGAGGCGCTTCCGTCAGTGCCGAATACCTGGCTGGCGCCGTGTGGGGCCTGGCCGTGTGGCTGTGCGAGTTCGGCAGTGCCCGCTTCGGCGTCTGCGCCGACGAGCGCTGCGGCAACGTCTACCTGGACACCTCGTCCAACAACTGCCGGCGTTTCTGCTCGGAGCGGTGCGCGACCCGCTCCCACGTCGCCGCCCACCGCGCGCGCAAGAAGGAAAAGCTGCTCACCACCGTCGGCTAGCGCGGCTCTCCCGGCGGGCGCTAGGCGGTCGCCGGGGTCGCCGTGGCCAGGTGCTGGCGGGCATACGCCAGCGACTCCCGCAGGTCTGCCTCACGGACCGCGCGGCTACTGGCCTTGCGCGTCGCCACCTCGACCGCCACCGAGCCGGTGAACCCCCGCCCGGCCAGCGACGCCAGCAGCTCGCCACAGGGCTGGTTGCCCCGGCCGGGCACCAGGTGCTCGTCGCGCCCCTCGCCGGTGCCGTCGCCCAGATGCACGTGGGCGAGCTGGGCGCCCATCGTGTCGGCCATGACCAGCGGGTCGCTGCGCGAGGCGGCGCAGTGCGACAGGTCGAGCGTGTAGGCGTCGTAGCCGGTGTCGGTGGGATCCCAACCGGGGACATAGGGGACGAACTCCCGGCCGGCCATCCGCACCGGATACATGTTTTCAACCGCGAACTTCACATCAGGGTGCTTACCTGCCAACCGCGCCAATCCGGCACCGAACGTGCGGGCGTAGTCGCGCTGCCAGGTGAACGGCGGGTGCACCACCACCGTGGGCGCGCCCAGCGTCTCGGCGAGCACGGCCGCCCGGCGCAACCGCTCCCACGGATCGGAGCTCCACACTCGCTGAGTGACCAACAGGCACGGCGCGTGCACGGAGAGCACCGGCACACCGTAGTGCGCGGCCAAGCCACGCAGAGCACCGGCGTCCTGGCTGACCGCGTCGGTCCAGACCATGACCTCGATGCCGTCGTAGCCCAGGGTGGCGGCCATCTCGAAGGCGGCCGCCGTCGGCTCGGGGAAGACGGAGGAGCTGGACAGGAGTACGGGAACCCGGAAACTCACGCTTGCCAGCGTATCGCCACGGTGGTAAATGCGCTTTGGCGCTACGCCGGCTCCAATTGGTCAAGACGGCGAAGAATGACCCCTTCGCGTAGTGCCCAGGGGCAGATGTCCACCGCGTCGATATCCAGCCGCCGCATCGTCGCCTCGGCCACCACCGCGCCGGCGAGCAGCTGGTGGGCCCTGCGGGCGCTCACACCTTCCAAACCGGACAGTTCGCTGGGAGAGATGTGGCGAATGAATCCGATCACCTGCCGGAGCCCGTCGCGGTGCAGCCGGCGGGGCGCCCACAGCCCCGCCGTCGAGGGTGCGGCACCGGCGAGGCGGGCCAGCGTACGGAACGTCTTGGAGGTGGCCACCGGGCGGTCCCAGCCCACCTCGGAGAGCTTCGTGACGGCCGGGTCGAGCATGTCTTCCACGTACTCGACCAGCTCGTCGACCCGGTGCGTGGACGGGGGCGTCGCGGTGTTGCCGTCGATGCGCAGCCGGTCGCGGGTCAGCCGGCCGGCGCCGAGCGGCAGCGACATCGCCAGGTCGGGGTCTTCGTCGATGCCGGCCGCCAACTCCAGCGAGCCGCCGCCGATGTCCATCACCAGCAGCCGCCCGGCCGACCAGCCGAACCACCGCCGTACGGCGAGGAAGGTGGCCCGCGCCTCGTCGGCGCCGGAGAGCACCTGAAGCCGTACCCCCGTCTCCTCCCGGACCCGCGCGAGCACGGCGGCGGAGTTGGTGGCGTCTCGCACCGCGGAGGTCGCGAAGGCCAGCAGGTCGTCTGTGACCAAGCGGGCCGCGGCGGTCATCGCGTCGGCGGCGGCCTTCACGAGCGCGTCCGCGCCGGACTTGGTGAGCGCGCCGTCTTCGCCGATCTGCTCGGCCAGGCGGAGTACGGCCTTCTCCGAATGGGCGGGCCAGGGATGTGCGCCGTGGTGGGCATCCACGACCAGAAGGTGCACGGTGTTGGAACCGACGTCAAGGACACCGAGGCGCATACGTCAAACCTTAAAGCCGATACGGGACGGCGGCTGCGATGTCACGCCCTCGCGACACGGCGACCAGCATCGGGAACGGGTGACACGCGCGTAAGCTGACCAGGTGGCAAGCCTGCACGTCCTCGTCGACGACCCCCAAGACCCGCGCAGCAAGGAAGTCCCGCTCGACTTCCCGCGGGAGTGGATCGAGTTTGTCGACCCGGAGGACCCCAAGCACGTCGTACGTGCCGATCTCACTTGGCTGCTGTCCCGCTGGACCTGCGTCTTCGGCAAGGCGTGCCACGGGATCATCGCCGGCCGCGCATCCGACGGATGTTGCTCGCACGGCGCGTTCTTCACCGACTCCGACGACGAAAACCGGGTCAAGGCGGCGGTCAAGCGACTGACGCCGGAGACCTGGCAGCACCACCGCCGCGGGTTTAAAAACTGGACCGAGATGGACTCGATCGACGGCCAAAACCCGGCCCGCCGCACCGCGACGCAGGGCGAAGAGGGGCCGTGCGTGTTCCTCAACGACGCCGACTTCGCCGGCGGTGGCGGGTGCGCGCTGCACGCCCAGGCGCTCCGCGACGGGGTGCATCCGCTGGAGTACAAGCCGGATGTGTGCTGGCAGCTGCCGGTGCGCCGCGAGCAGGAGTGGTCCAAGCGCCCCGACGGCACGAAGGTGCTGGTGACCACGCTGACCGAGTTTGACCGGCGGGGCTGGGGCTCAGGCGGCCACGACCTCGACTGGTGGTGCACCTCGTCGCCGGAGGCGCACGTCGGCGCCGACGCGATGTACCTGTCGTACGAGCCGGAGCTGACCGCGCTGATCGGCAAGCCGGCATACGCCAAGCTCGCCGAGCTCTGCGCGGCCAGGGCGAAGAAGGGACTGGTCGCCGAGCATCCGGCCACCACCGCGGCCGCGACGCCCGAGCCCGCGAAGCGGCAACGCTAGACCCGCGGCCTAAGGCTAGATCCGCGGCCTAAGGCTCAAACTTGTAGCCCAGGCCGCGGACCGTGACGATGTAGCGCGGCGTGCTCGGCTCGGGCTCGACCTTCGAGCGGAGGCGCTTGACGTGCACGTCGAGCGTCTTCGTGTCGCCCACGTAGTCGGCGCCCCAGACCCGGTCGATCAACTGGCCCCGCGTGAGCACTCGGCCGGCGTTGCGCAGCAGCAGCTCCAGCAGCTCAAACTCCTTGAGCGGCAGCTGCACCGCGGCTCCGGCCACGGTCACCACGTGGCGCTCGACGTCCATGCGCACCGGGCCGGCGGCCAGCGTGGGCGCGGAAAGCTCCACCGCGTCGACGCTCTGCCGGCGCAGCACCGCGCGGATGCGGGCCACGAGTTCGCGTGGTGAGTACGGCTTGGTCACGTAGTCGTCGGCCCCGATCTCCAGCCCGACGACCTTGTCGATCTCGCTGTCGCGCGCGGTCACCATGATGATCGGTACGTGAGAGCGCTGGCGCAGCTGGCGGCACACCTCGGTGCCCGACATCTCGGGCAGCATCAGGTCGAGCAGCACGATGTCCGCACCGGTCCGGTCGAACTCGGTGAGGGCGGAGGTGCCGGTCGCGGCAACCGAGACCTCGAACCCCTCCTTGCGGAGCATGTAGGAGAGGGCGTCGGAGAACGACTCCTCATCCTCGACCACGAGCACGCGGGCCAACAGACTTTCCTTCCTGTTGCTCGTCAGGCCTGTCGAAGCTCGGCCGGACCGGCCTCGATCTCAACTGACGGTGGTAGCGGTAGTACGGCGTCCGGCGGACGGGCGGGCAGCCGGATGGTGAACGTCGACCCTCCGCCCAGCCTGCTCGACACCTCCACTCGGCCACCATGGTTGGTGGCGATGTGCTTGACGATGGCCAGGCCGAGCCCCGTGCCGCCGGTCGCGCGGGACCGTGCCTGGTCGGCCCGGTAGAACCGCTCGAAGATCCGGTCGAGGTCGCTCGGTCCGATCCCGATGCCCTGGTCGGTCACCGCGATCTCAACGTACTCGTCGTCACCACGCGTGACCACGTCCACCTTCGTGTGTTCCGCCGAGTACGCGATCGCGTTCTCCACCAGGTTGGCGACGGCGGTGGCGATCTGGCTGTCGCTGCCGTACACCGTGAGTCCTCGGTCGCCGGCGACCTCGACCTCGATGTTCCGCGCGGAGGCGGCGGTGCGCGTGCGGTCGATGACCTCCGCGACCACCCAGTCGACCGCGACCGGCTCCGGGGCGGGCAGTGGCTCGGCGCCCTGCAGGCGGGTCAGCTCGAGCAGCTCGTTGACCAGGCGGCCGAGGCGAGTGCTCTCGGACTGGATGCGCTCGGCGAACCGCCGGGCGGCTGCCACGTCCTCGGCCGGGTCGGTGGTGACGCTGTCCGGGTCGGTGGCGTCGAGCAGCGCCTCCGCGAGTAGCTGGAGCGCGCCGATCGGGGTCTTCAGCTCGTGGCTGACGTTGGCCACGAAGTCACGCCGCACGCGGTCGACCCGGTGCGACTCGGTCACGTCGGCGGCCTCGACCGAGACGAAGTTGCCGCCCAGCGCGACCGCCCGCAGGTGTACGCCGAGCGGCGCCTGCGGCCCGCCCTCGCGCCCCCGGGGCAGGTCGAGCTCCACCTCGCGGCGCACGCCGGTGCGGCGCACCTGGCCGGCGAGCGTGCGCACGATCGGGTGCGCGGCGATGGTGCCGGGCTGGGGTCCGGCGCGCAGCAGGCCCATGGCCCGCGCCGCCGGGTTGACCAGGACAGGTACGTCATCCTGGTCGAGCACCACCACGCCGACCCGCAGCGCGTCGAGACTCTTGCGGCCCAGCCCGGAGACCTGCCCCTGCTGATCCTTGGCGATAGCCGGCCTCCCGTTGTCACGGACGGCTTCCTCGAAGCCCCCCGCAGCCGCGCCCTTACCCCCCGGCGGCCGACCACCGACGGAGAGAAGCGCACCACGTACCCCCGCGCGGCCACGCACGGCGAGCAACGCAGCCGCCCCGGCCACCAGGCCGATGACGCTGCCGACCACGCCGGCTCCGACCGCCCACTCCACGTCGCGATCGTAGGGTCATTGTTAACCCAACTGATTCGCAGAATAGGACAAACCTGACCCGCTTCCAATAGAGTTCACCGCTCGGCCGAGCGTCGTTCACCCCCAGGGCCAGGAGGTCGGCAAGTGTCCCCTAACATCGACGCGATGCGTGACGAGTTGCGGGCCGACCTTTTGGAGGTGGGCCGCCTCCTGGTGTCCATGGCCGAGGCGGTGCGCACGGCCATGATCCACGCGACCGGAGCCCTGCTCACCGCCGATCGCGCGGCCTGCGAGATGGTCATCGCCCGCGACGCGGAGGTCAACGAGCTGCGCCGCCAGGTCGACGAGCAGGTCTACGCGACGCTCGCCCGGCAGGCCCCGGTCGCCACCGACCTCCGGCTCGTCATCACCGGGATCCAGATCGCCGCCGACCTGGAGCGGATGGGCGACCTCGCCGAGCACGTCGCCAAGACCGCACTGCGGCGCCACCCCGCTCCCGCCGTACCGCCCGAGCTCCGCGACGTGATCGCCTCGATGGGAGCCGTGGCCGACCGGATGGCGGGCAAGGTGGGCCTGGTGCTGACCACGCAGAACGCCCCGCTCGGCGCCGAGCTGGAGACCGACGACGACGCGATGGACGAGCTGGAGCGGCAACTCTTCAGCATCCTGCTGCACCGCGACTGGCCGCACGGCGCCGAAGCCGCGATCGACGGCGCGCTGCTCGGCCGCTTCTACGAGCGATACGCCGACCACGCCGTCAACGCCGGGCGGCAGGTCGTCTACCTCGTTACGGGTGAGACGAGCGAGCCGCCCGGCGCTGGATGACGCTGGGGGCAGGGCCTAGCGGCCCTGGTTGGCGACCGCGGCCGCCGCGTCCTTCGCCGCCTCGGGGTCGAGGTAGGCACCGCCGGGCGTGACGGGGCGCAGCGAGGCGTCGAGGTCGTAGCGGAGCGGGATGCCCGTGGGGATGTTGAGCTTGGCGATCGCCTCGTCGGAGATGCCGTCGAGGTGCTTGACCACCGCCCGCAGCGAGTTGCCGTGCGCGGCCACCAGCACGGTGCGGCCGGCGAGCAGGTCCGGCACGATCGAGTCGTACCAGTACGGCAGGGAACGGTCGAGCACGTCTTTGAGGCACTCCGTGCGCGGCATCAGCTCGGGGGGGAGCGTGGCGTAGCGCGGGTCACCGGCCTGCGACCACTCGTCGTTGTCGTCGATCGGCGGGGGCGGCGTGTCGTACGACCGGCGCCAGAGCATGAACTGCTCCTCGCCGTACTGCTCGAGGGTCTGCTTCTTGTTTTTGCCCTGGAGCGCGCCATAGTGCCGCTCGTTGAGCCGCCACGAACGGCGCACGGCGATCCAGTGCCGGTCGGCGGCGTTGAGCGCCAGGTCGGCCGTGCGGATCGCGCGCCGCAGCACGCTGGTGTGCAGCACGTCGGGGAGCAGGCCGTGCTCGCGCAGCAGCTCGCCGCCGCGCCGCGCCTCAGCCTCGCCCTTGGCGGTCAGGTCGACGTCGACCCAGCCGGTGAAGAGATTCTTCGCATTCCACTCGCTCTCACCGTGCCGTAGCAGCACCAGCGTCCCCAGAGTCATGACCTCATCCTGCCACCGTGACCGCCGCCACAGGAAAATCGGGCTGCGTGGCTCCCACACACCGGACTAGCTTGTAAGGAACGGTCTGTACAGCAGCCGTTACGGGGAGGTACGGGGCGTGCGCGGCTGGTTGCGGGAGACCACGGGCGGGCTGCCCACCACCTTCTGGTACCTCTGGACCGGCACGCTGGTCAATCGCCTCGGCTCGTTCGTCATGATCTTCATGGCGATCTACCTCACCAGCGAGCGGCACTTCACCCAGACCGAGGCCGGCCTGGTGATCGGCTTCTTCGGCGCGGGCAGTGCCGTGGGCGTGACCGTCGGCGGCGTGCTGGCCGACCGCTGGGGTCGCCGCCCGACGCTCTTCGCCGCCCACCTGGGCGCCGCGGCGACGCTGCTGGTGCTGGGCTTCGCCCGCGACCGCTGGACCATCACGCTCGGCGCGCTGGTGCTCGGCTTCTTCATGGACGCGACCCGCCCCGCCTTCCAGGCGATGATGGTCGACGTCGTGCCCGAGCGCGACCGGCTGCGCGCCTTCTCGCTCAACTACTGGGCGATCAACCTGGGCTTCGCCTTCGCCGCGGTGCTCGCCGGCCTCGCCGCCCAGGCCGACTTCCTGCTGCTCTTCCTGGTCGACGCCACCACCACGCTCACCACCGCTGTGATCATCTTCGCCAAGGTGCGGGAGACCCGCCGCCCCCAGGGCTTCGCCCGCCGCCGTGACCGGAGCACGCCCGCCACCGGCCTGCACACCGTCTTCGCCGACCGCGTCTTCCTGGTCTTCCTGCTCCTCAACCTGCTCTCCGCCGTGGTCTTCCTCCAGCACATCTCGATGCTGCCGATCGCGATGGGACAGAACGGCCTCGCGCCGGCGACGTTCGGCTGGGTCATCGCCCTCAACGGGGTACTCATCGTGGCGGGCCAGCTCTTCATCCCTCGCCTCGTCCGCGGCCACGACCGCTCCCGCACGCTGGCGGTGGCCGCACTCGTCACCGGCCTGGGCTTCGGCCTGACGGCCGCGGCCGACACCGCACTGCTGTACGCCGCCACCGTCCTGATCTGGACGATGGGCGAGATGCTCACCTCGCCCTCCAACGCCACGCTGATCGCCGAGTTGTCGCCCGCCGCCACGCGCGGCCGCTACCAGGGCGTCTTCTCGCTCTCCTGGTCCGCGGCGGCATTCCTGGCCCCGACGCTGGGCGGCTACGTGATGCAGCACGCCGGCGACGCCGCGCTGTGGCTGGGCGCCGCGGGCATCTGCGCCGTGGTCGCGCTCGGCCAGGTGCTGTCCGGCCCCTCCCGCGAACGCCGCGTGGCGCGGCTGGCCGCCGCATCCAGCCCGCCGGACGCGCCGCTTCAGGACGCGCCAGCCACTCCGGCCCCGAGCGCCGCCCTCGGCGCGGTGGCCACAGAGGACAGCGAAGGGCTCAGCAAAATCACCTGAGCCGACGGCTCCGCCGGCACGGGGCGCCGCCGTCGAGCAGGTTGGCGCCGCGCCGATCCTGCCATGCTCCACTGTGGAGCAGACCGTAGAGCTGCGTGGCCAGAAGCGTTGTGCCGTCTACGATCGCGGCGTCGACCACCTGTCCCGCACCGGTGCGCTGGGCCTGCCACAGCGCCGGCCCGATGCCCAGCCGCTCGGCGACGCCCGGCCGGTAGCCCTCGACGAGCACGTCGGCGCGGGCGGCGAGCGTACGTACCAGCTCCGCCCCGCGGGAAAGCTTGAGATCGACGGCGATTGAGCGTTTTCCGCGGCCCTTGAGGTCTTCGCGGGGCGGCAGCGGCACGGCGTGCGCGCGGGGACGGTCGACGCGCACGACGGTGGCGCCCGGGTCGGCGAGCACCATGCCGGCGAAGGGAGCGGGCCCGAGCCCGGCCATCTCGATGACGGTGAGCCCGGCGAGCGGTCCGCGGACAGCCGTCCTGCGCTCGGTCATGAGCAGACTCTAAGCGCGCGGAGCGGGTCGGCCCGGCGGCGGCGGACGACACTCACCCCCGTAAGCGTCGCCCGCTCTCGCCGCCGGTCTTTAGGTGGCGCCGTCCCCAACGGCGTGTAGTTGCCACCATCCCCCAACGCCGATCCCGGTGCGTGGCCCCGACGACGGACCAGAGTTCCCCCGAACTTCACCAGGTGAGGCGCGTGTAGATCACGTTACGGCGGAGCGCTTTCTACGCACAAGGTGATTAACCTGTCTCGCCCGTCACACCGCGTATTTGCCCCTCAGTAGGCATGACCTGCCGATCCGCGGGGAACATGTGGGCAAATGCTCTGAGGTTGGCCAGCGACTCACCGCGCTTGACCCGCCACTCCCACTCCCGCCGGATCGCCGTGCCGAAGCCGATTTCGAGCATGGTGTCGAAGGATTCGTCGGCGTACGTGAGCACCGAGCCGAGCAGCCGGTCGAGTTCGTCTTCGTCGATGCCGCCCAGACCCAACCGACCGGTCAGGTAGATATCGCCAACGCCGTCGATCGAGAAGCCGACACCGTACATACGCGCGTTGCGCTGGAGCAGCCACGCCCACAGCTCCTCGCGCCGCTCGTCCGGCTGCCGCATCACGAACGCCTCGACACGCAGCGCGTGCTCGCCAACGATCAGGTTGCAGACCGTCTTGAGCTTGTGAGTGCCCGGGAGCGTGACCGCGTACGAGAACTCGCCCGTCGCCTCCCAGGGCAGCTCGCGCTCGGCGCAGACCGCCTCGATCAGCGCGGCCACCTCGGCCCGGCTCACGCCAGCGTCCTCAGCGCCTCGGCGTCGTCGCCCGCGAGGGAACCGCCGCCAGAGGAGCCGGCCAGGGACGAGGCGATCCGCTCGCGATGCTCGGTCACCGCCTCACGGTAGACCGCGAGCAGTCCCGACGCCGTACGGGTCCAGGAGAAGTTGCGGGCGTGTCCGACCGCGCCGGCCGCGAGCTCGTCCCGGCGCCCGGGACACGCGAGCAGCTTGCCGAGCACGATCGCCCAGTCGGCCGCCGAGTGGCCGTCGACGAGTACGCCGCTCACTCCGTCGCGCACCGCCGTCACGAGCCCGCCGACCGCGGCCGCCACCACGGGCGTACCGCACGCCTGCGCCTCCAGCGCCACGAGCCCGAACGACTCGTTGTGCGACGGCACCGCCACGAGGTCGGCCGCCCGGTAGAGAGCCGGCAGGTCGTCACCGGTCTGCGGCGGCAGGAAGCGCACCGAGTCGGTGACCCCGAGCGTCTCGGCGAGGTCGATGAGCGCGGTTGGCTGGTCGAGGCCGCTGCCGCTGGGTCCGCCACAGATCACCACGGTCACCTGCCCGGCCAGCTCCGGCTCCCGGTCGCGCAGTGCGGCGAGCGAGCGCAGCAGGACGTCGGGCGCCTTGAGCGGCTGGATGCGGCCGACGAAGGCCACGACGTACCCCCGCTCGGGCAGCCCCAGGCGCTGGCGGGCGGCGGTGCGGCCCCCGGAGGCGGGGCGGAAGCGGTCGAGATCGACGCCCGGCTCGACCACCGTGACGCGCTCGGGGTCGGCCGCGTACCGCATTATGAGATCGCGAGCCTCAACCTGCGTATTGGCCACCAAGCGGTCGGAGACCGCGATCACCTGGTCCTCACCCACGACGCGGGCCAGCGGCTCAGGCCGGTCGCCCTCGGCGAGCCGGGCGTTTTTGACCTTGGCGAGCGTGTGCGCGGTGTGCACCAGCGGCACGCCCCACCGCTCCTTCGCCAGCCAGCCGACCTGCCCGGACAGCCAGTAATGCGAGTGGATCAGGTCGTAGTGGCCCGGTGGATGGGCGGCCTCGGCGCGCAGCACGCCATTGGTGAAGGCGCACATCTGAGCCGGCAGGTCTTCCTTGGCCAGCCCTTCGAACGGCCCGGAGATCACATGCCGCACGGTCACGCCGGGCGACATCTCCACGCGGGCCGGGCGGTCGCTCGAGGTGGCCCGAGTGAAGATCTCGACCTCCACCCCGGCATCGGCGAGGCGGCGGGCCACCTCCACGACGTATACGTTGAGGCCACCGGCGTCGCCGGTGCCCGGCTGGTCCAGCGGGGATGTGTGTACGGACAGGGTGGCGATGCGCCGCGGCGTCGGCCAGTGGGACACGGTGCTCCTTCCACGACGGCGAGTGTTCACGCCCCCGGCATTGCAACCCCCGTGCCCGGACTCATCTTCCCGATGACCAGTTGAGCGCGCATCTAACGCACCGCGGAACGTGATCCAACTCTCTTCCGGCCGAAGCCCGGACCGCCCAGTAAGGAAGAATCGCCTCATGACCTCCATCGCGATCGTGACCGGCGCATCCAGCGGCATTGGTGCCGCCACCGCCCGCCGGCTCGCCGCCGAAGGATTCCACGTCGTGGCCGCCGCCCGCCGCGCCGAACGGCTGGACACCCTGGTCAAAGAGATCACTTCGGCCGGAGGTGAGGCGACGGCGGTGACCTGCGACGTCACCTCCGACGAGTCGGTCACCGGCCTGGCCGCCGCCGTGGGCGAGCTCGGCCGGCCGGTCACGGTGCTGGTCAACAACGCCGGCGGCGCGCGTGGTCTGGACCCGGTCGAGACCGGGTCGATCGCCGACTGGCAGTGGATGTTCGACGTGAACGTGCTCGGCACCGTGCGGGTGACCCAGGCGTTCCTCCCCGCCCTGGACGCGTCGGGCGCGGGCACGGTCGTCGTCCTCAGCTCCACCGCCGGCCTCATCGTGTACGAGGGCGGGGGCGGCTACTCGGCGGCGAAGCACGCGCAGACGGCGGTCGCCGAGACGCTGCGGCTGGAGCTGAGCGGTCGCCCGATCCGGGTGATCGAGATCGACCCGGGCATGGTGCGCACCGAGGAGTTCGGGCTGACCCGCTTCGACGGCGACGCGCAGAAGGCCGAGGCGGCGTACGCGGGCGTCGCCGAGCCGCTGGTCGCCGACGACATCGCCGACTGCATCGCGTGGACCGTGACCCGCCCGCACCACGTCAACGTCGACCGCATCGTCGTGCGCCCGATCGCCCAGGCCGCCCAGCACAAGGTGCACCGGGTGTTCTGATGGCCACGCGGCCGCAGGGGGAGATCACTCGGGGTACGACCAACCCCAACCGCCTGCGGCGCGTGGACAACTGGATCGCGGCCACGCAGGGTCACGTGCTGCGAGACGCGGCCGATCCGCTGGTGATCGACCTCGGCTACGGCGAGAGCCCGGTGACCGCCGTCGAGTTGCGCGAGCGGCTGGCCGGCGCGGTGCGGCCGGACGTACGCGTGGTGGGGCTGGAGATCGACCCCGCCCGCGTGGCGGCCGCCGCGCCGGTGGCCGATCCGCCCAGGTTGACCTTCGCCCGGGGCGGCTTCGAGCTGGCCGGCCTGCGCCCCGCGGTCGTGCGCGCCTTCAATGTGCTGCGCCAGTACGACGAGCCGGCCGTGGAAGGGGCCTGGCGCACCATGAGCAGCGCCCTTGCCCCCGGCGGGGTACTCGTCGAGGGCACCTGCGACGAGGTGGGGCGCCTCGCCTCGTGGGTACTGCTGGACGCGGGCGGACCGCGTACGCTCACGCTCGCCGCCAAGCTGTCCGCTCTGGACACGCCGGCCACGCTCGCGGAGCGCTTGCCCAAGGCCCTCATCCACCGCAATGTGCCCGGCGAGCCGATCCACGCGTTCGTGTCCGCACTGGACGACGCGTGGCGGGACGCGGCGCCGTACGCCACTTTCGGGCCGCGCCAGCGGTGGCTACGCACCGTGTCCGCTGTACGCGCCGCAGGCTGGTCGATCTTGGACGGTCCAGCGCGGTGGCGGCTCGGCGAGGTGACGGTCAGATGGCAGACCGTTGCACCGAGTTACCTAACCTCGGGGTGAGTCGTTGAGGAAACGGCGAATTGCTTTCCTAATCGACAGATCTGGAGTCTTAGGTGCGTACCTCCATTCGGATGGCGGCAGCGGCCGCTCTCGTTACTGTCCCCTTGACCCTGCTAGGGGTCGGCACGATGCTCTCGTCGGCGCAGGCGGCGGCCACGCCGTCGGCGAGTTGCAGCCCGAACGACCGAGGCTACGGCTGCCACACCAAGCCGCCCACGACCAAGCCGACCACCAGGCCGACGACGCGGCCACCGACGACCCCGCCGACCACGAAGCCCACGACCAAGCCGACCACGACGCCGCCGACGACGCCGCCGACCACCAAGCCGACGACGGCGCCGCCGACGACCCCGCCCACCACCAAGCCCACGACGGCGCCGCCGACGACCCCGCCGACGACGCCGCCCACCACCGCGCCGACGACACCGCACACCACGCCGCCGGTCCTGCCGAAGACCGGCGACTCCACGACAGGTGTCGCGGTCACCGGTGCGGTGCTCGTGGGAGCCGGTGCGGCCCTGGGGCTGGGCGCCTTCGCGTTTGCCCGTCGGCGCCGCTTCGAGGCCTGATCGGGCCTGCTAGAACTCGCAGTTGACGAGGACCGGTTCGGGGTGAAGCGTGACCCCGAACCGGTCTTTCACGCCATCGCGGATCTCTCGCGCGAGGTCGAGCAGCTCGGCCGTGGAGCCGCCGCCTCGGTGAGTGAGCGCCAGCGTGTGCTTGGTGGAGATGGCGACCGGGCCCCGGCCGTACCCCTTGGTGAATCCCGCTTTGTCGATGAGCCAGGCGGCGCTGACCTTGACGACGCCGTCGGGGCCCGGCCACGACGGCGGCTCGCCCAGGTCGGCGGCGCGCTCGCGGAGGACCGCGTACGCCTCGGCCTCCAGCACAGGATTGGTGAAGAACGAGCCGACCGAGCGCGTGTCGAGGTCGTCCGGGTCGAGCACCATCCCCTTGCCGGCCCGCAGCTCCAGCACCGCGGCCCGCGCGTCGGCCAGCGGCACTCGGTCGCCGATCCGTACCCCGAGTGCCCGCGCCAGCTCGGCGTAGCGGACCGGCGTGGACTCCGGCGACCGTACGAGCCGGAAGTCGACGGAGAGCACCACCCACCGGTCGCTGTGCTTGAAAACGCTGGTCCGATAGGCGAATCCGCACTCCTCGGGCGTCATCACCAGCCGCTGACCCGTGGTCCGGTCGAGTGCCCGCACGGCACTGATGGTCTCGGCGACCTCCTGGCCGTACGCCCCAACGTTCTGGATCGGCGTGGCGCCGGCCGAGCCGGGGATACCGGAGAGGCACTCGATGCCGGACCATCCGGCCTCCACCGCCTGGGCCACCACCGCGTCCCAGGACTCGCCCGCCTCGACGGTCACGGTCACCAGGTCGCCCTCGGCCTCGCGCACCGCGACGCCGGTCGAGCGGACCAGCACCACCGTGCCGGGGTAGGCGCCGTCGCCGACGACCACGTTGCTGCCACCCGCAAGAATGAACGAATTCGCAGGAGCTTGGGCCAGCTCATCCGCATTTGTTGCGATCAATACTCGCTGCGCCCGGCCTCCGAGAGCCAAAGTGGTGTAGGCAGAGAGGGAATCGGGCACGGACGGGTGGGCGGTGGTGGGCAGTTCGGCGCTAACGTCGGGCACACCATTCACCCTAGGCTGGACCGCACGGGAGCAACCCAAGGGCCGCCCGGCCGCGTCGGGAGGGTGACATGACTAGCAGATTGCACGGGTCGAAGGACTTCTGGATCGCGGGGCTGCGGGCCGAGGGTCCGTCCTTCCTCGACGCGATCACCCAGGCCCCTCCCGACACGCCAGTTCCCTCCTGCCCCGGCTGGGTCGTGACCAACCTCGTTCACCACCTGGGCTCGATCTACCACTGGGTCCGCGGCCACTCCACGAGAGGCATCACGTCTCCGCCTGACCACCGCCGTGCGCCCCTGCTCGACGACCTGCCCACCGGCCCGGCCCTGGTCGAGTGGTGGCAGGACGAGTTCACAGAGCTGCTCGACACGTTCGAGGCGCTCGACCCCGAGCTTCCCGCGTGGAACTGGGCGCCCCAGGCGAAGAAGGCCGGCTTCTGGCCCCGCCGCATGGCGCACGAGACCTCCGTCCACCGGTGGGACGCCCAGATGGCGATCGGCATCGGTGAGCCGGTCGAGGCCAAGCTCGCGGTCGACGGGGTGAGCGAGGTGCTCGACACCTGGCTGCCCGCCGGCCGCCGGCACAATCCCTCCTCCCGCCAGGGCGTGGTGCAGCTCGTGGCGACCGACGCGGCACAGGAGTGGTTCCTGCGCCTGCGTGGCGAGGGGGTCGCCCTCCTCGACACCGGCACGCTCCTGGACTCCGACGAGCACCCAGCGCGGGCGTACGCGGCGGGCACCGCGAGCGATCTGCTCCTGGCGCTCTACGGCCGGGTCGGCTTCGAGGTGTTGGAGGTCACCGGCGACATCACGCTGCTCGACTGCCTGCGCACGGGCTGAGCCGCACGCCCGCCGACTGACGCCGCCCCCGCCCGCCGGGCTCGTTGGCACATAATCGTAAGGACCGTGCCAGGGAGTGGTGAGGGGATGACGGTGGGCCTGCGGTTTCCAGACGGCTTCGTATGGGGTGCGGCCACCGCGGCGTACCAGATCGAGGGCGCGGCCCGAGACGACGGGCGTGGCCCGTCGATCTGGGACACCTTCTCCCGCACGCCGGGCAAGGTCTACGCCGGGCACACCGGCGACGTCGCCTGCGACCACTACCACCGATACCCCGACGACGTGCGCCTCATGTCCGACCTCGGCCTGCGCGCCTACCGGTTCTCCATCTCGTGGCCGCGGCTCCAGCCCGACGGCAGCGGCCCGGTCAACCCGCGCGGGCTCGACTTCTACGACCGGCTGGTCGACGAGCTGATCGGCCGCGGCATCGACCCGATCGTGACGCTCTACCACTGGGATCTGCCGCAGTCGCTGGAAGACCGCGGCGGCTGGACCCACCGCGACACCGCCTCCTGGTTCGCCGAGTACGCGGCGGCCGCGTACACCAGGCTCGGTGACCGGGTCGCCACGTGGACCACGCTCAACGAGCCCTGGTGCTCGGCCTACCTCGGCTACGCCTCGGGCGTGCACGCGCCCGGCCGGCAGGATCCGGCGGCCGCGTTCGCCGCGGTGCACCACCTGCTGCTCGGGCACGGGCTGGCCGCGCGGGCACTGCGCGCCGCCGGCGCCGAAAAGGTGGGCATCACGCTCAACCCGGTGGCGGTGCTCCCGGCCGACCCGGAGAGCGAGGCCGACGCCGAGGCGGTGCGGGTCGTCGACGGGCTGGCCAACCGCATCTTCTTCGACCCGATCCTGGCCGGTGGCTACCCCGCCGACGTGCTGGAGCACATGCGCCGCTTCAGCGACCTGGCGTTCCTGCAAGACGGCGACGAGAAGGTCATCGCGGCCGCGATCGACCTGCTCGGCATCAACTACTACTCGCCCACCTACGTCGCGGGCCGTCCGGGCGCGCCCGGTGGCGGCGCCGCCCACCCCGGCACCGAGGGCATCCTCTTCCTCCCGCCCGCCGGCCCGCTCACCGACATGGGCTGGCAGATCGAGCCGGCCGGCCTCACCGCGCTGCTCGAGCGGATCGGCCGCGACTACCCCACCACTCCGCTGTACATCACCGAAAACGGCGCCGCCTTCGACGACAAGCCGGGGGCGGACGGGCAGGTCGCCGACGCCGACCGGATCGCCTACCTCGACGGCCACCTGCGCGCCGTGCTCACCGCGATCGAGCGCGGCGTCGACGTGCGTGGCTACCTGGTGTGGTCGCTGATGGACAACTTCGAGTGGGCCGAGGGCTACCGCAAGCGGTTCGGCATCATCCACGTCGACTACCAGACCCAGCGGCGCACGCCCAAGGACAGCGCGCTCTGGTATCGAGACGTCATCACACGCAACGGGCTGCCGTCATGACCAGCGCGCGGGAACGCCCCACTCTGGAAGCGGTCGCCCGCCGAGCCGGTGTCTCCCGCGCCACGGTGTCCCGTGTGGTCAACGGCTCCACGACGGTGGCCGAGCCGATCCAGGAGGCCGTACGCCAGGCGGTGCGCGAGCTTGGCTATGTGCCCAACCTCGCCGCCCGCAGCCTGGTCACCCAACGCACCGACTCGATCGCGCTGATCCTGCCCGAGTCGGCTACCCGGGTCTTCTCCGACGACCAGTTCTTCCCGAGCATCGTGCGGGGCGTCAGCCAGGAGCTGGAGGCCGCCGACAAGCAGCTCGTACTCATCATGGCCGGCTCGGCGGCCAGCTACGACCGGGTCGAGCGCTACACGACCGGCCGGCACGTCGACGGGGTCATGTTCGCCTCGATCCACGGCGTCGACCCGCTCCCCGGCACGCTCGCCCGCATCGGCATCCCGGTCGTGTGCAGCGGCCGCCCGATGGGCCGGGGCACGCCCCCGGTGCCGTACGTCGACGTCGACTCGGTCGGTGGCGCGGCGAAGGCGGTCCGCCACCTGCTCGACGGGGGGCGGCAGCGGATCGCCACCATCGCCGGGCCGCAGGACATGGTCGCCGGCGTCGACCGGCTGGCCGGCTACCGCGACGAGCTGAAGGGGTCGCGCCGCCGCTCGATCGTGGCCAATGGCGACTTCACCCGCGAATCGGGCGCCGTGGCGATGCGACAGCTGCTCGACGACGACCCGTCGCTCGACGCGGTCTTCGTGGCGTCCGACCTGATGGCGCACGGCGCGCTGCGTACGCTCCGCGAGGCCGGCCGCCGCGTCCCCGACGACGTGGCGGTGGTCGGCTTCGACGACGTGGAGATCGCCCGATACACCGACCCGCCGCTCACCACCGTCCGGCAGCCGATCATCGACATCGGACGCGAGATGGTCCGGCAGCTCCTACGGATCGCCCGGGGCGAAGAGGTCGAGGAGGCACTGATCCTCCCCACCGAGCTGGTGATCCGCGAGACCGCCTGAGCCGGTCACCGCTGGCGGGGCCACATCACAAGATATTGAGCTACCGCGATGTCCGTCGCGGTGCGGGCCGCGACGGACATCGCGGTAGCTCGAATCTGCCTCTAGGTGTCCAGGGAGGGCTGCGGACCGGCGATCGGAGGCGGGGCGACGGCGGCGGCTGGTGTGTCGATCGGCAGGCCCAGCACCTTGCGGGCGAGCAGCGTGCCGCCGGCCACCGCGGCCGGCATGACCAGCACCGCGCCGAGTGGGATGAGGAAGCAGCAGAAGACGCTCACCCCGAAGCCGAGCGCGAGCGGGCGGTGCCCGGCGAGCACGCGACGCCGGTCGGGCAGGCGCAGCCCGCGCCGGAAGAACGGCACGCCGACCAGCTCCAGCGCGAGGAACCAGCCGCCGACCAGCGCGGCGATCACCGGGATCACGGTCTGGCCGACCAACGGCAGCAGGCCGAGGAAGAAGAGCGGGATGCCGATCGCCAGCGAGAGGGCGATCAGCCGCAGCGAGTCCCACAGGCTCCGGCGCAGCGACAGCCACCACGGCACCTCGACCTCGCCAGGCACGCCACCGAAACGCTCCTCGATCTTCTCGGAGATCTTCTCGTAGAACGGGTCGCCGATGAGGAGCGTGACCGCCGTGAAGGTGAGTATGCCGACCAGGCCGCCGAGGCCGAGGATGGCGATCGCGGCGAAGACCCGCACCACGTCGCGCAGCCCCTCCGACCAGTCGTCGGCGAACCAGGTGGCCAGCTCGGCCAGGTCGGAGACGAAGTAGACCAGCGTCACGAAGGCCGCGACGAACAGCAGCCCGGACATGAGCGCGGGGATGATGCCGAGGAGGACCAGGCGGGGACTGCGCACGTACATCCCGAGGCCCCGGCCGAGCAGCCCGACGCCCGCGAAGAACTCACCAACCACGCCGGGAGCGTAGAACACCAGAGCACGAACCGCCCGGCGTCAGCGCGGTGACGGGCTCAGCGACGGGGTCCCGGTAGGCGGTGGCGGCTCGGAGGGCGACGGCGTGGGTTCGGGCGTGGCCTCGGGAGCGGTGGTCGGCGAGGGCGAGACGCTCGGCAGGGGCGTGTCGGTGGCGGTCGGTGTCGGAGTGGCCGGCGCCGGCGGTGAGGCGGACGCCGATGCGCTGGCGCCGACCGGAATCGAGACGGGCCTGCGCGCCGGCCAGCCGCGGGCCGGCCCGGTGGCGTCGGGCGGGGCCGTGCCAAGGCTGCCAGCGCCCTCGGGCCGCGTTGCCGGCGGCGGCGTCTCCGCGGCGAGGTGCCACCCCGCCCCCACGGCAACCGGCAGCCCTAGCACGACGATTGCCGCAAAAACCACCTTCGGCGTTTTGTCCACATCTTTTCACCGCGCAAGCGGCAAAAAGGTTGCGGGTCGGCGCGGAAATGTGGAGTGCTTACGCCATCAGGCGGATCCTCACGTGCGGCCGTGGTGCGTGACGCCCATGATCGCGGTCCTAACCGTTCAGGAACGTGGATATCCGATCGCGCAGGTCGGCCCGCTCGGTCCAGAGGATGCCGGGCCGGTCGTAGACGTGCAGCTCCGCGCCGGGCAGCGCGGCGGCCAGCCGCTCGGCGACCGAGGCGGGGTGGAGGTCGTCGCCGGCGCTGCCGATCACGAGTGCCTTCGCGGTGACGGCGGAGAGGTCGGCGCGGTCGGCCACCGCGGCCTGCTCGGCGAGGCCGGCCAGCTCGGACGCGAGGCCGTCGCGCATCAGCTGGTCGATGCGCTGCCGCAGGTAGGCCCAGCCGGCGGGGGTGTTGCGCACCGCAGGCGGGGTCTCGGCCGAGACCGCGTCCGCCACGGCGGACACCTCGCCCGACCGCACGGCTTCGACCAGCGCCGTCAGGCGGTCACGCGCCACAGTGGTCCGTGGCTCGTCGAGTACGGCCGGGAGGAAGAACACCACCCGCTCGAAGCGCTCAGGGCTCTCGGTGAGCAGGTGGGCCAGCGCGCCGGCGCCGAGGCTCGCCCCCACCGCGCGGGTCGCGCTGGAGAGGTCTGCCATCGCCCGGAGGTCACGGGCCAGGTCGGAATACGTCACCGGGCCGCCCGGCGGATCCGACCGCCCGTGCCCCCGGAACTGGAAGAAGACCTTGCGCCCGTTGACCGCGCTGCCGAGCGGGCGGGTAGCCCCGATGCCGGTGGCGAAGCCGTGCGCGAAGACGGTCACCGGGTCGCCGGCGCCGGTCGTGAGCCGCTCCAGCCGCATGCCGTGCGGGGTGGTCACCAGCTCGGTCGCCGGCTCGGGCAGCGCCGGCCGGCCGGTCCTGGGCGCGGATGGCCCCGGTCCGTACGTCCGCGGGCCGCCGTCGGGCGGCGGAGGCCAGCGGAAGTCTCTCACCAGAAGCCCTTGCCGTCCGTCAGGTCACGCAGGCCGACTCGCACGTCGAGCAGGTAGACGGAGGCGGCCGCGATGCCGATCAGGCCGAAGATGTTGACCGCGCTGAAGAAGAAGAGCGTCAGCAGGAGGGCCACGCCGAGGATGGCCAACCAGGCACCCTTGGGAATCGTGCCGATCGCCGGGAACGCGTCGGATCGCTGGGTCAGGCAGTGCACGAGTGCCACGCCCTCGATCACGAGGGCGAAGATGAGCAGCGCCATGTCAATGACGTATCGGACGTCGAGGTAGAACAGCGGCGCGGTGATTGCCATGGGAGAAAGCTTAGCCGCGGGCGCCGGCCAGGCCATGCCCTGCCGGCGCCCGCTTACTGGCGGAACAGCTACTCGGCCTCGGGGCGCGTACGCTTCGCGGCCTTGGCGGGCTTGGCGACCTTCTCGGCCTCCGACCCACTGGCCGGGGCGGCGGTCACCTCGGCCGGCGGCTCGGTGGCCTCGATGTCAGAGTTGACTGCGTCGGCGGTGCGCACCACACCGGTGCCGACGACACGCTCGCCGTGCGCCACGAGCTGGCCGTAGAACGCGATGGCCCGCTCCTGGGCGGCGTGGGCACCGGCCACGACGGCGGCGGCGTTGCGGCGGGCGACCGCGCGGAGGCGCTCGGCGTCGAAGTCGGTGTTGGAGGCGCGGTCGCGCAGGCTGGTCGCGGTGGTGTTGGCGGCCCGCAGCGTGGCCGCGGCCTTGGCGCGGATGTCGACGGTGCCGGCGGCGGCCTTGCCGCTCAGCTCGTTGACCACGGCCGGCAGCTTGCGCAGCTGCTGGTAGGCGAGGTCGCCAGCGCCGGCCGCCGCGTAGAGCGGGGCGGGAATGCGGGTCGGCTTGCTCTGCTCGGTCATTGGTTCTCCTCCTCGGCCGCGGGTGCGACCGTCTTCTTGACCGTCTTCTTCACGGTCTTCGTCGCGGGCTTGGGGGTGGTGGTCTGCGAATCGTCGGCCTCCGTGACCGGAGCGGCCGCCTCCTCAGCCGGCGCCGCCGGAGCGTCGGCTTCCTGCTGGCGGATGTTTTCCCGGCGGAAGGTCTCGTAGATCTGGCTGAGCGACTGCTTTTGCGAGAGCGTCAGGTCAGGGTCGGCCGCGATCGCGCCGAGCACGCCCTGCCCCTCCTTGGCGTCGAGGGCGTCGAGCAGCCCGGCGCGTAGGTACATCACCGGGGTGGAGACGCGCAGTGCGCTTGCCAACTGCTGGAGCACCTCCGCACTCGGCTTGCGCAGGCCGCGCTCGACCTGGCTCAGGTACGGATTGCTGACCCCGGCCTGGTCGGCGAGCTGCCGCAGCGAGATCTTGGCGTTGCGCCGCAGGTCGCGGATGAAGCCGCCGATGTCGCGGGGCAGATCTTTCGGGGTGGGCATGCAACCGACCGTACGCCGGCCGCGCTTGCTCCTGCAAGCAAACCGCTAACTGTGGGCTAACTCTCACGCTCTGCCTGGGCAGCCCGCGATGCGGTGTGGACGGCACCGGCGTCGGGGGCGCCGATCGCGGCCGGGGCGACGAGCGGGGCCAGCGGGCCGCCGCCGCGCGCGCCTCGTCCGCCGCGCCAGCCTCGTCCGCGACCTGCCGAGACGCTGGCTACCAGATGGGGCGTACCTCTCCGACCGGCTCGCCGCCGCCCAGGATCGGCACCTCGGCGAGGTCGGCGACGTCCACACCGAGCCGGCGCAGTGCGGAGACCAGCACCGGCATCCGCGCGCGCATCGAGCCGTCTTCGATCTTCAGGGCGACCGCGCCGGCGCCCGGGACGGCCACGGCCATCACGCCCTCGGCTCCGCCCTTCGACAGCAGCCCCGGGACGGCGCGCATGATCCGCGTGTCCTCCGCGCCTGTGCCGGCGACCACCTCGGGATGTGCCCGCATGGCGTCGGCGACCGTACGCTCCACCGACCCGGGCGCCGCCGACACCAGCCGCAGGTAGGCCGAGGCGAGCCCGGTGAGTGAGGCGGCGAGCACCGGGGCGCCACAGCCGTCGACGCCCACCGCCACCGCCGGTTCGCCGGTGAACTCCTCGACCGTCGCCCGCAGCCGTACTTGGAGGGGATGCTCGGGCAGCCAGTACTCCTCCAGCGACCACCCCGACGCGAGGCAGGTGAGCAGCATGCCGGTGTGCTTGCCGGAGCAGTTCATCTGGACGCGGGAGCGGCCCCCACCGGCGCGAATCACCGCCTCGGCGGTCGGCTGGTGCAGCGGCAGGTCGGGCGGGCAGCGCAGGGCGCCCTCGTCGAGTCCGACACTGCGCAGCAGGGTACGTACTCGGGCCACGTGCTGGTCTTCGCCGTAGTGGCTGGCGCACACCAGCGCGAGGTCGGCCGGGTCGACCAGCCGCAGACCGGAGCGGAGCATGCCGATCGCCTGAAAGGGCTTGTTGGAGGAGCGCGGGAAAATCGGGGACCGCACGTCACCGGCCCGGTCGAGCACCACACCACTGGCGTCGAGCACCACCACCGAGCCGCGGTGCAGCCCCTCCACGAACTCGGATCGGACGACCTCGGCGAGCGGTACGCCCCCGGTCACACGGGCTCCCCGAGAAGGTGCTTCATGCGGATGCGCCCGGCACGGGCACGCCGAGCAGGGCACGCGCCTGCGCGGTGGTCAGTGGCGGGCGCTGGGCGAGCTGGGCGAAGCCGACCGCGCGGGCGACGAGCTGCATGTTGGACTCGACCGGGCGGCCCTTGGCGTAGGTGACCGTGTCTTCCATCCCCACTCGCAGGTGCCCACCTGCGGAGAGCGACGCGAGCATGACCGGGATCGTCGAGCGCCCGATGCCGGTGGCCGAGAAGGTGGTGCCCTCGGGCAGGTCGCGCATCGCCTGCCGGCACGCCACCAGCGCCTCGGTCGTGCCGGGCATCCCGCCCGGCACGCCCATCACCAGGTCGACGTGCACGTGCCCACCGGCTGGCAGCCCGTGCTTGTCGAGCAGCCGCTGAAGCGCGGTGAGATGGCCGAGGTCGAAGATTTCGTACTCGGGGACGATGCCCCGGTCACGCATGCGCTGGTGCAGCTCGACCACGAACTCCCAGCGGTTCATGAAGACGTCGTCGCCGAAGTTGACCGTGCCCATCGTGCAGGAGGCCATGTCGGGCGCGGCGTCGAGCACCGCGAGCCGGTCGGACTCCGGATCGGTCACCGCACCGCCCGAGGAGAGCTGGACGATCAGGTCGGTGGTCGCGCGCAGGGCCGCCACCGTCTCCCGCAGCCGCCCCAGGTCGAGCGTGGGGCGGGCAGCACTGTCCCGGATGTGCACGTGCACCACGCTGGCGCCCAGCGCCTCGCACTCCTTCGCCGTGCTGACCAGCTCGTCCAGGGTCACCGGCAGCGCTGGCACATCCGCCTTCGACGACTCCGCGCCGGTGGGCGCAACCGTGATCAACGTACCCGTCATGCGCTCAGACTAGGTCTATCGCGGCAGCCGATTCACCGATCCGGAGGACCGCGTCGTCTGGCACGTTTCGCTTCAACACGGCGAGGGCGATCGTGCCGAGCTCGTAGTGGCGCAGCGCGGTGCCGACGAACCCCACCGCGCGCCCCTCCTCGGTGGTCACCGCCGTGCCCGGCGCCGGCGGCTGGTCGGTCGTCACCCCATCCAGATGCAGGAGTACGAGCCGGCGCGGCGGCCGCCCGAGGTTGTGCACGCGGGCGACCGTCTCCTGCCCCCGGTAGCAGCCCTTGTCGAGGTGGACCGCGGGCGCGAGCAGGTCGATCTCCGCCGGGATCGTGCGGTGGTCGGTCTCGAGACCATGCCGGGGTACGCGGGCGGCGACGCGCATCGCCTCGTACGCCCACAGGCCGGCCAGCGGCACGCCGAGGCGCTCGACCACCTCGCCGACGGACTCGCGCGGCACGAGCAGGTCGATCCCCAACCGCCCACAGCGGGCCAGCCCACCCTCCGGCAGGACCCGTACGTCGTACACAGTGGTGGGGGTCGCCGGGATGGAGCCGGCGGCGAACTTCGGACCCGGCACGGCGCGGACCTCGGGCTCCTTGAGGTCGGGGACGACCTCGGCGGCGCGCGGCCCGACGAGCGTCAGCACGGCCATCTCGGCGGTGGCGTCGCGCGGCTCGACCCGGGTCAGGAAGCGCATCTTCTCCAGGAACGTGAGCAGCTCGCCCGCCGCGCCCGGCTCGGTGTCCAGCCAGGTGGTGGTGCCGTCTTCGGCGACCTGGGCGTGGTGCTCGACATGGCCGTGCGGGGAGAGCACCAGCAGCTCGGTGCCCTGGCCGGCGCGGAGGTCGGAGAGGTGCTGCGTGGTGATGCTGTGCAGCCAGGTGGCCCGCTCGGGTCCGGGCACCGCGAGTACGCCCCGGTGTGAGCGGTCGACAAGGCCCACCTCGGTGGCGAGCGTGCGCTGCTCGCGCATCGGGTCGCCGTAGTGGGCCGCCACGCCGGCGTCGCGCGACTCCGGCTCGATCGCCTCGACGGCCACCGCTCCAGCAGTGTCGATCATTTCGCTCCCCCACAATCCCCGCAGGTGCCGAACAGCGCCACGTGACCGATGTCGAGCTGGAACCCGCGCTCCTCGGCCAGCCCATTGGCCAGGGGGGCGAGCACCGCCGGCTCGATCTCACTCACCGCACCGCAGTCTCGGCACACCAGGTGGGCATGCTGGTCTTCGCCCACCGGGTGGTACGTCGGTGACCCGTGCGACAGGTGCGTATGGGTAACCAGCCCGAGGTCCTCGAGTAGTTCCAAGGTGCGGTAGATCGTGGTGATGTTCACGCCCGCGGCCACCTCGCGGACCGCGTGGTGAAGCTGCTCGGGCGTGGCGTGGCCAAGCTCGTGCACAGCCTCCAAGACCAGTTGCCGCTGGGCGGTCAGCCGCAGTCCACGGGCCCGCAGGATCTCCGGGAGGGACGTTTCCGACACCGCCCGATAATAGTGCGGTGGAGGCCACTATCGTCGCCGTGCTCGGCCTGGGAGTGGTGCCGCCGGGCACTCCGGTCATGCGGGCCGACGATCCGGGGGTACTCGGTGACGGGCTCTTTGAGACGATGCTCGTCCGAAACGGGCGCCCCCGGCTGCTGGACGAGCACCTCGCCCGCCTCGCCGCCTCCGCCCCCGAACTCGGGCTGGCCGTGCCCACCGGCCTCGCCGACCTCGTACTCACGGCGTGCGCCGAGTGGCCGGCCGATCTGGAGGGCGCCCTGCGGCTCGTGTGCACGCCGATGACCGCGTTCTGCTCGATCGCCCCGGTGCCGCCGCGCGTGTCGTCGCTCCGGGTACGCACGCTGCCCGCCCACTCCGGCCTGCCGGTCAAGTCGCTCTCGTACGGCCCGAGCCTCGCCGCCCGCCGCTGGGCCGCCGCGAGCGGAGTGGACGACGCGCTGTGGGTCTCGCCCGAGGGGTACGCGCTGGAGGGTCCGACCGCCAGCCTGGTGTGGCTGGCCGGAGACACGCTCTGCGCGGTGCCGCCGTCGGCCGGCGTACTGCCCGGGATCACCGCCGCGTGGCTGCTGGGCCAGGCGCCCACGCTCGGCTGGCAGGCGGCGCACCGGATGATCCGCCCCGCCGACCTGCACGCGGTGGGGGGCGTGTGGCTGGCCTCGTCGGTGCGCGGGATAGCCGAGGTCCGCGTGCTGGACGGCGCCGAACTCCCGCCTTCGCCACACACCGAGCGCCTGTGCGACCTCTTCAGCCGCTAGCTGGCTTCGATCTCCGCCAGCGTGACGGTCCGCGCCACGGTGTAGGCGCTCCCGGCCAGCCGGTGCTGCTTGACGATCGCGTCGGCCGGGGCATCCGGATGCTCCTCCACGAGCCAGAATTCCGGGATGCCGGCGGCGGCGTACTTCAGTGGCTTGCTCACCCGGTCTCGGCTTACCGACTCCGGCGAAACGACCTCCACCACGCACCGGACGTCGGCGGCCGGAAACTGCGAGCGCCGCAGGTCGCTGACGGGCTTGTAAAACACCGTCACGTCCGGCGCGGGGACGCTGCGCGGCCCGACCACGACACCGACCTCTCGTTCCGCGAATAGACCCTGTGCTCGAAACCAGTCCTGGATCCGTCTGGCGGTCATGGTGTGCCACATCATCTGGGCGGATGCCATCACGACGAGGTTGCCTTCCTCAAGCTCCATCCGGACGCCCTCGACGACTGGCACAGCGGCGAACTCTTCGGCAGTCAGCGGGAGCGCACCCGGAAGCTCCAACTTCAGCTCCATCGATGCCTCCCTTGGTGCCTATTCAGGCTATGAACGACCGCCCGACTGGTGCTAGCCGCCCACGCGGATGAGGCGGGCGGAGAGGTGTGGCGAGAGGGCGTGGCCGACCGCGGCCATGTCCTGTGCGTAGAGCAGATCACCCTCAACAATGCCGTACAGCCGGTGGTTGGCCGTGACCTCCTTGGCCGTGGCCGTACGCACCACCGCGTCGGTCGCCATCTCCAGCCGCGTGCCGGTGACCCGGCCCAAATAGAGCTCCAGGATGCCGGTCGGATTGGTGATCAGCGCCTCGACCTCGTCGGTCGCCCGGCCGTCTTCCATCACCGGCCGCAGCCAGCCCACCTCGCGCATCGCGGGCCGCACCGGCTGGCTCTGCTCGTCGAGGATCCACGCCCGCGACTCGTAGCTCAGGAACGGCCGCCCGTCGTGGCTGATCCGGATCTCCTGCGCGTAGTCGAAGTCTTCGATGGTCGGGAACCCGCCCCGGCCACGCCCCCGCCACTGTCCGATGTACGGCAGCAGCGCCAGCAGCGAGTGGTGCAGGTCGGGCCCCTTGCGCAGGTCGTGCGTGTCCTCGAAGGGGTACGGGTCGACCGGCGGCGCGTTGAGCCAGGGTGGGGGTCCGAGCGGGTTGTCAGTCACCAGCGTCCTCTTGATATGCGCACGGCCAGATAGACGAGGCCACCGGCGAGCAGGCCAAGGCCCGCGACCAGCAGGCTGACGAACCCGATCTCGGTAACCATGACCGGCCAATCTTATGACCATCGCGGCCTATGCTGGCCGGCATGGCTCGCTCTCTCGTCGTCAAGGTGACCGCTGGGACGGACGCGCCGGAGCGGTGCGCGCAGGCGTTCACGGTGGCCGCGACCGCGGTGGCCGCCGGGGTCGACGTCTCGCTGTGGCTGACCGGCGAGTCGGCGTGGTTCGCACTGCCCGGACGCGCGGCGGAGTTTTCGCTGCCGCACTCGGCGCCGCTGCCCGACCTGCTCGACACGGTGCTCACCGACGGGCGGGTCACGCTCTGCACGCAGTGTGCCGTCCGGCGGGAGATCACCGAGGTCGACGTACTGCCGGGCATCCGGATCGCGGGGGCGGCCGCCTTCGTCGAGGAGGCGATGGCGGAGGGGACGCAGGCGCTCGTGTACTAGCTGGGGCGCTCAAGACCCGCAGGGCGTGGTCACGGCCGTGGTGAGGCTGCCCTCCTCGGCGTCTACCGAGACCATCGCCTCGTCGCTGCGGTAGGCGTACCGGTCGGCGGTGTCGACCAGTGCCGGCCCGGCCTGCGCACCGCCGAAGAGGGGCACGAGCACCTCGCGCAGCGGCTTTTCGGCGGCGGTGCGGGAGCCGGTCGCGACCACCGTGCGGACCGTACCGCCGACCGGGCACGGCGCCTCGGCCAGCGTCACGCCGTCGAGCGTGCCGCCGAGCGCCACCAGCATGCGGTCGGCGATACGGCGGTCTTCGTCGCCTGGTGCCGGCACGTCCAGGCCGAGCGGGGCGGACGGGCGGCAGCCGGTGCCCACGGTGAGGATCAGCACGCCCGGCGCGGTGACGCCACCGCGCACCGAGACGAACTCGCCCGCGTCCGCCCGCAGCGAGTCGTGCTCCTTGCCCGTGCGGACGCGGGCCTCATACGACCGGGGCAGGCGCTCGGCGATGCGGGCGAGCAGGTCCGGCCCGTCGGTCTCGCCGGTGTAGATGGTGACGTCGCGCTCCAGCGTCTCGCCCGAGCGGAACGGAGTGATGCGGCAGCCGCCCGTCACCTCGTACCCAGAAATGCGCAGGACCGCGTCGGAGCCGGCGGCGACGGCCAACTCGCCCACGGCGCGGTCGACGATCGGCCTGGCCTCGCCGACGGTGCGCTGGTCCCGCACGGTTGGGGGGTCGTTGCGCACAGAGAGGTAGGCGAGGAAGCCCAGCAGCAGCGCCCACGCCACGGCGACGACCGTCAGCCAGCGGCGGCGGGTCGGCGGGGCCTGTGGAGGCGCGGCGACGGGACCGGTCACCCGGCCATGGTGCCAGGCGCCGCCCAGCCGGCGGCTGCCGGGCCGAGGCAGCGGCGCTCAGACGGCCGCCAGCCGGTAGCCGACCCCGCGCACCGTCTCGACCGAGGGACCGTCGGGCGCGGCGCGCAGCTTTCGGCGCAGCCGCTTCACCGCCGAGTGGAGGATCGAGGTGTCGCCGAGGTAGGCGCCGCCCCACACGGTGTCGAAAAGCCGCTCGTAGGTCCACACGCCGACCGGTGGGCTGGCGAGCCGGGCCAGCAGCTCACGCTCCAGCCGGGTCAGCGCCAGCGGCTTTTCCCGCCAGGTGACGAGGTGGCCGGCGGTGTCGACGACGAGCTCGCCGAAGCGCACCGGGCCGTTGGACGGCATCACCCCGGGCGCCGAAGCCGCCGCGGGGAAGAGCATCGCGCGCAGCTCGGAGAGGTCGGCGCAGAGCACCACCGCTCCACAGTCGTCGAGCCGCCGCACCACCCTCTCGCGGACCGCGACGTCTGATGACACGCAGACCACGAACGGCACATCTCCGCTGACCACCGCATCCCCTCCCCAGGCGCACAGTGTCGCGTGAAACAACAGCCAACGCCGCACGATTGACGAAGTCAACTGGCTGTCGCCGAAACGTCGCAATCCGCACGATGTCCCGGCCCGGACGACCTTTTTCTGCCCGGCAACTGCCTCGCAATAGCCATTGATCACCGCCTCTTTACGACAACAGCATGAGCACGCTCACCAACCGCGCGGTCGCCTTCGACCCGTCGGCCAACGCCTGGCAGATCCTGCCCAACATGCGATTCCCGCCCGACATGCGATTCCTGCCCAACATGCGATCCAGCCGGTACCGGGGCGCCGGTGCCTGTGGCGCGTACGCCATCGGTGGCTCGCCCACGCCGTTAGTCGACAGCTCCGAGGTGGAGCACCTCGGCGGCCTCGACCTCTGCGACGAGATCGGCAACGTGTCGTGGCTCGCCGCGGACCCAGTGGCGTTCACGCTCGCGCCGGGCGCCTCCCGCACCGTACGCGTGACGCTCACCGCCACGGCCGCCGCCGGGGTCGCCCAGCCCGGCACGTACGCGGCGCGGCTGGGCATCCGCTCGGACACGCCGTATCCAATGCCGCAGGGCAGGTACGACGTGGTGGTCGCCAAGGACGGCTGGCTCCCGGAGAGCCAACGCGTCCGCGTCCAGGCCGGCATCACATTGGGCGTCGACTTCACCCTCGACCCCGCCGAACCCTGCCCACCCCCGCCAGGGGGCGGTGACCTCATAACCGGCGAGGGCGCCCACTCCCCCGAGTGGGCGCCCTGAGCGTGGGACACTTCGATGTGGCTCACGTCCGAGAGAGGGCTCGCGATGAGACTCGACAGTTTGTGGGACACGCTCGAGGTCGAGCTTCTGGAGATCTTCCGGCATTACCGGACGCGGCTGGACACTCTCGACATCGATACGAAGCCGGATGCCACGCTCCTCACCGAGGCCGACATCGCCGTAGAGAAACTGATCGTCACGCGACTCCGCGAGCTTGATCGGAATGCGGTCATCGTCGCCGAAGAGGACGACCGGGCAGCGCGACGACAGGACGTGCTGACGTCACCGGAATCGGTCTGGGTGATCGACCCCATCGACGGCACCGCGGAGTTCGTCCGCCCCGACCGCGTCGAATTCTGCTCGGTCGTCTGTCTCCTGCGGCACCGCACGCCGGTCGCCGCTTTCGTGCTCGCCCCAGAGGTCGGCACCGACCGCCGCCCGATCACCGTCACGGCCGACAGCGCGACCGGGACGGTGCTGGTAAACCGCGCCGCTGCCAAGGCACGCGCCGCCGACCAACCGCGGGCGGCATCCGTGACCCGTAGTGGCGGTGTCCCGCCCCGGCCGTTCGAAGAGCCGATGCTGCGCGCGGGATACGAGCTCAAGACGCGGACCACTTCGCAGACGCTCGACATGGTGCGCACCGCGCTGGACCTCAGCGATGTCACCGGGGGAAAACTGCGACCGTTCCGCCTTTTCCACCGCAGGCAACAGAAAGTGTGGGACGGATTGGCCGGGCTGTGCATCGGTGAGGCCACCGGACTGTTGGCGGTCGATACCAACGGGCACAATCGACTTCCAGTGGACATCGAGACACTCAGCCAGCCCGAGCCCACCTTCGATGCGACCACCATGGGTTCGCCCGAGGAGGTCAAGTGGTTCCTGGGGATCACGTAACTCAGCGGCACCGCGGGGGCAGCGTACTTCTCGACGTGACCTCGCTGATCGGCGCCGAAGAATACATCGTGTCCCAGAACCACCGGTCCCGGCCGCAAGATCCGTTCGCCCGCCAATGCTTCGTCGAAGTCGTACAGTCCCTGATCTTCGTGCCCGAGGTCCACGTCGTACATCCGACGCTGCCGTCGCCGACACCAGACGACTTCGGCGAACGACCGCACCTGCTGCGGGAGCTGATCCAGGCGGACCTCGTGCGTCCCCTCGCTCTCCCCGCCGACCGGTGGGCCAGCGCGACGGCCGCCCAGGCGAAGGCGCTGGACGACCTCACCACAGCGCTGGGCACGACCAGCGTCATCCAGTTCGTCGACCAGGCCATCGTCTGCGACGGCGCCCGGCCCGGACGCGACTCGCTCTCCGCCCGGCTGATCGACTGGTCCCGGTTCCAGCAGGCCACGGTACGAGTGAGCGGGCACCACAACGTCCGTATCGACAGCCACGACGGGATCGAGCCGGACGAGTTCGGCGAGTGGGCGCGTTCGGCGGCCGTCGTCCTGCACCGCGCGCTGGCTCCGGTCGCACCGCCGGGTGAGGGCAAATACCTGATGGCCACGTTGGCCAGGGGCCTGAAGTACCAGGCACGGGCCGACGCTGCCGGGCTCTGTTACCAGCCGCATCCGATGCGGCGCGACTTCCTCCTGACGTTCGACCTCAACCAGCAGGGCGCCGAAGACAGCCTGGTGCTGGAGGTCATCAAGACCATCCGCGGCATCCCGGGATCGATCGCCGAAGCCTCCGGTCAGACCGAGGCACTTCGCGTGCGGCTGTTGGAGTTCGAGTTGCCACTGATCGGCGGAAGACTCTGGTCGGATGGTGAGACCGGGAAGCTGGCCGACCTCGCCTGGATCCACCGGGTCGTCGACCGGATCAAGCAATACCGCGCTGAGGCATCTGATCTGCGCGCAGCGATCGCCACCTGCGTGACCGACGAAGACTACCTGCGCCTCGCCCGCGACATCGAGGGAGTGCGCACCCGGCTGCTGGAGACGCTGGGGTTACGCCGTGCCGAGCCCTCGCCCCTCGAACGCGACCTGGTGGAAGGGGTCGCCTCCGTCGCGCAGACCGCCACCGGACTCCCGATCGTCAGCGGCCTCTACTTCGGCTCCCGGGGCATAGGCCGAGGTGTCGTACGCCGGCTCCGCAGCCGGCCGTTCCAGCAGTTCCTCTACCGGGAGTTCATCCGCGCCTGGCGGCTCACCCGGCCGTGACCGCGCCACGGTCGCAGTGAAGCACCGGCAAGCAGAAGCGGCCCGCACGACTGTGTGCGGGCCGCTTCGGTGTCGGAGGTGCGATCAGGCGACGGTGACGCCGACCTGGTTGATGCCCCGGCTGGCGGTGACGGTGGCGTCGCCGTTGCCGTGGCGGGACAGGGCGCGCAGCGTCCAGGTGCCGGGCGCGGCGAAGAAGCGGAACTGGCCCTCCGGCGAGGTGACCACCTCGGCGGTGAACTCGCCGGTCGAGTCGAGCAGGCGTACGTACGCCCCGGCCACCGCCTCGCCCGAGTCGGCCTGGACGGTGCCCGTGATCACGGTCTCCTTCTCCAGGTCAACGCTGGCCGGGATGGGAGCAGCCTGGTCGGGCGCCGCGCAACCGGCGGCGGTGTTGGCGGAGGTGACGGCAGTCATGGTCACGCCTTCCCCGGCTCGTCGCCGAGCACCACCGGCACGCCGACGAGCGAGCCGTACTCGGTCCACGAACCGTCGTAGTTCTTCACGTCCTGGTGACCGAGCAGCTCCTTGAGCACGAACCAGGTGTGCGAGGAGCGCTCGCCGATGCGGCAGTACGCGATGGTCGACTTGCTCTCGTCGAGCCCGGCGTCGCCGTAGATCTGGCGCAGCTCCTCGTCGGACTTGAACGTGCCGTCTTCGTTGGCGGACTTGCTCCACGGCACGCTGATCGCGGTGGGGATGTGCCCGGCCCGCTGCGCCTGCTCCTGCGGCAGGTGGGCGGGGGCGAGCAGGCGACCGGCGTACTCGTCGGGCGAGCGAACGTCGACCAGGTTCTTCGTGCCGATCGCGGCCACCGCCTCGTCGCGGAAGGCGCGGATCGACAGATCGGGCTCCTGCGCCACGTACTGCGTCGCGGCGCGGCTCACCGGGTCCTTGGTGAGAGTGCGGGCGTCGAGCTCCCACTTCTTGCGGCCGCCGTCGAGCAGCTTGACGTCGCCGTGGCCGTAGAGCTTGAAGTACCAGTACGCGTACGCCGCGAACCAGTTGTTGTTGCCGCCGTAGAGGATGACCGTGTCGTCGTTGCCGATGCCGCGCTCGGAGAGCAGCGCCTCGAACTGCTGCTTGTTGACGAAGTCTCGGCGGACCTGGTCCTGGAGGTCGGTCTTCCAGTCAAGCTTGACGGCGCCCGGGATGTGGCCAGCGTCATACGCGGTCGTGTCTTCGTCGACCTCGACGAAGACGATTCCCGGTGTCTCGAGGTTCTTTTCGGCCCAGTCGGCTGAAACGAGTGCAGTGTCGCGACTCATCGAATGAACTCCTTGTGAGGATTGATTCGAGGTCGGCGCGCGGGCGCTCAAACTCTGCCGTGGCGCGCGACCCATGGATTAGGACGGATCACGGGTACGTGCGACGGCGCCACTGCCGGGCGTAATGGATCAGAGGGTACGCAGAACCGGCCCCGCCGTCAGATGACGGGGCGACACAGGCACGTGGCCACGCGGCACAGGTCGACCGCGCGCCGTTTGGTGAGGAGCGTCCCCATGGGCAGGGAGCTTACCAGCCGTTCTTCAGGTCGTGACAGATCCGACTCACCATCCGGGACGGCCCGGCTACCACTGGTTGAGCGCGACATTGAGGGCCTGCGCGTCCACCGCGAGCCCGTCGGGTCGCGCCTGCACGCCGCGCACGTCCAGCTTGAACGGCAGCTCGGGCAGGGCGACGCTGATCGAGATCTGGCGCGCGTACTGGTTGATGAGCGCCTCCGCGCCGGGCAGTTGGGGCAGTCCCTCGGCGGTCAGGTCGGCGAAGCGGATCCGCACCCGCCCGTTGTCGACGCTCAGGTCGGCGGTGCCGCTGACCGTGACCTGCTGACCCACCACGTCGAGGGGAGCGGTGACGAAGAGCTTGCCGTCGCGCTCGGAGAGGCGCAGACCGGGCTGGTCCATGAGGGCGACCACGCTGGCGTACGCGATCGTGGCGGTGCCGTTGACCGTCTGCGCCACCACGTCGCCCTGGCCGCTGCGGATCGTGTCGAGCGGGGCATTGACGTCGCGCGCGTCGACGTCGAGCCGTGGCACGCGCACGCCGTTGCCCTCGACGTTGCCCTCCAGGTCGCGGAGGCTGATCGTGATCGACTCGTACTTGCCGGAGAGCACCTGGGTCAGGAACGGGAACCCGCCGATGCCCACCTCAGGCGGTGAGGACTTGATCTCCTGGGCGACGAGCTCCTTGCTCACCTCCTCGCTGATGGCGCGCTCGGCCACGCTGGCCGCGACCCGGTCGGCGACGACGAGCAGCCCGCCGAGCAGCACCAGCAGCACGATGAAGAAGATCAGCAGGCGCCGCCCCCAGCGCCGCCGCGGGCGGGCAGGTGCCTCTTCGTAGGTGTACGTCGTCACGGCGCCCGTTATACCCCGCTCTCCTGAATGCGAGTCGTGGCTCAGGTGAGAAACAAGACGCACATGGTGTAAGCCGCCGGTGCGGCGAGCGCGAACCCGCCCAGCGGCCCCTGCATGTGCCGCGCGATCCACATGGTCGGTGGCTCGCCCGCCATCTGCCGCCCCGCCTCGGCGTATCCCACCGCGAGGTCGGCTAGTGCGCCCAGGCTGGCCGCCACCAGGCCGGCGATCGCGGCGCTGGTCGGGGTGAAGCCGACCACGTAGCTGCCGATGACCGCGGCCGTGAGTGTGCCGGCCATCGCGCCGAACACGACGCCCGCGGCGCCGCGGGGCACCTGGGGCGCGAGCCGCGGCCAGGCGAGCACCGCGTCGGTCAGCCGGGCCACGATGAGCGAGACGCCGGTCGCGGCCAGGCAGACGAAGATGGTCTGCGTGCCGAGCGGCTCCCGCCCCAGCACGATCAGCGCCGCGAAGGACACCACGCCGACCACGATGAGCAGGGTCGAGCTGAGCGAGTCTTTGGCCTGGGCCCGGTCGTCGGGGCGGATCAGCTGGCTCAGCACGGCGACCGCGAAGCCGCCGATCGACACGTAGACCAGCGGGAGGATCGTCGCGCTCTGCGGCCAGACCGCAGCCAGGTCGGCGATGAGCGCCACGGCCACGCAGATCCCGGCGACGGCGGGGAGCGCCGGCGGGCGGATCGCCATCGTCCAGGCGAGCACGAAGAGGAGCTGCACCCCGAAGATCACGATCGCGTACGGGATGCGCGCGCTGCCCGGCCCCGCGGTCTGCGCCCCGAAGATCAGCCCAACGGCCAGCAGCGCGGCGAACCCGGCGATGGCGGCCGAAAGGCTCGGCCGGACCGGGACGACCTCGACCTCTTCGAGCTCGTCCTCGTCGTCGACCGCGGCGGTGGCCACGGCCCGAGGGGAAGTCTCGGAGGCGGAGGGAAACACGCCACCGATACTAGACGAGTGATGCGGGGAGTTATCGGCTGGTTCAGTGGTCGAAGGCGATCAGGCT